>CAYSMJ010000031.1:0-19448 GCA_964432075.1 uncultured Caulobacterales bacterium
CTGGCAGGGGCGGAGGGACTCGAACCCCCGGCCCTCGGTTTTGGAGACCGATGCTCTACCAACTGAGCTACACCCCTAGGCCGTCATCTGTGGGTGTAAGCAGATATTTGACTGATTTCAATCTGAAACTGAGGCGGGCCCGGCAGGACCCTATTGGCGGGCTTTGCGATCGCGTTTGATCCCGTCCACATAGAATTCACCGCTGCCTTCATGGACGATGCGTCCCTGGACGCGGGCGACGCGAACTTCCGATGAGCCATAAAGACGCAAATCGGGATTGACCACCGTACCTTCGAACAGGACCCCGCCCGAGCCATCAATAATCGCTGTCAACTGATCGGCGCGGCCGTCGCGAACCGCCGCTCCGCCGGAACCGGCCACGCGCACAGTCATCGGCCCCTCGACATAGTCTGTCCGGACAATTCCGGAACCAGCGATGGAAATATCCAGCATTCCCTCGACCCGCGAGACGATCACATCACCCGGCCCCGCAATATCAATGTCGGCAATCGGAACCGTCCCGACCCGGACATCGGCATCGCCGGAAACGTCGATCTCAAGGCCGGCGCCGACATTGCCCATGATGAGCCGGCTTCCGCTCAACACCGCAACAACGGCTTCGTTGGTGTCCCCGACTTCCCCATACACATAGCAACCATCAAGATCGAGCCGGCCGTCATAGCTTTCCATATCGAGCTTGATCCGCGCATCGATAAAGCTGACCTTGGCCTGCATCGGGATCGTGACCGTCAATGTCGGGAAATCGGCGAAAAACTCCTCGTCGACCGGTTCGCCCGTGATGGCTTTCCGTCCGGCCCTCGGGGCATAGGTCCGGCTGATCCGGCGATTACAGCAATCATAGCTGTCAGGCTCAATCCAGGGCGCGCTTCGCACAACAATCCGGTCGTCTTCTTCAAGGGTCTCCACATCGTGAAAACTCTCTCCCTGCGCGATCTCAACGCGGATGGTGTTTTCCTCCGCGCTATCGGGCCGGGTTTTGACAAGAACCGTGCCGGTAAAATCCTGGATCGAAATCGTATCGGTATCGAAGGTCTGAGCTTCGACCGTCATGGCCAGTGCCAGCGTGGCACAAAAAGCGCAAGCCAGTGCAATCATCCTTTGCGCGACAGCTTTCAACGCGAATTCAACCTGTTCCATCATCTCACCATCCCCGAGCTGTTCGGCAGAAACGAATGCCCGCTATTTGTTGCGTAACGGTTTGTTAAGATTTCGTCCAGCAAGGATTGCGCCAGCTCAAGGCTGCCGGGCGTTAATCCATGTGAGAAGCTGATCAGCGGCAACCCGCCCGGCCGGTGGCCCGCCCGGATCCAGCGCCGAAATCTGCGGCGCAAGGACGCTGATCTGGCGGGCGCCGACATCCTTTTGCGTCAGGAGCGGGAAAACCTCCGTGGCAAGGCGCTCGGCTGTACAGGCCTGCTGCAGGATTTCCGGGATCACTGGCGCATCGGCCATGACATTGAGAACACTTGCATAAGAGGTGATCACCACCCGCCGCGCCCAGAAAGCGGTCAGAGGATCGACACGGTAGGCAATGACCTGAGGCACCTGGTGGATTGCGAGTTCCGTCGTCACCGTCCCTGAAGCGGCGAGTGCCGCGTCAGCAGCGGCGAAAACGCTGTATTTTTTGTCGGCCGGCACGATATCGACACCTGGCAAGGTTTCGAACAGGGCTTTAACCGCCTTTATCACATTCGGATGGGCCGGCAGGACAGTTCGAAGCCCGGGAAGCGTCTGCCGCAGGGACATCAAGGTATCACGGAAGACCGGTCCAAGCCGTGAGACCTCGGCGCTGCGACTTCCGGGCAGAACCGCCAAAACACAGGCGGCTTCCTCAAGGCCAAGCCGGTTACGCGCCTCATGCCGTGGCATCCGGCCCCGATAGGCCGCCTGGAAAACCGGGTTACCGACATAGCGTGCTCTAACACCGGCCTTATCAAACAGCGGCGCCTCAAATGGCAAAACCGTCAGTACTCCGTGAAAATGACGTTTGACAAAGTCAATCCGTTGCGGGCGGGAAGCCCAGATCTGGGGCGCCACATATTTGAAGACCGCAAGCCCGGGCCGGCTGCGTTTGAGCGCCGCAGCGCCAAGCCGGGAAAACGCCCAGCCATCAACAAAGACGACCGCATGGGGCTGCTTGACCTTTGCCAGGTGAACCAGATCGCGCACCCGTTTTTTCGCAAGCCCGTAAACACGCGCTGCATCGGTGAAGCCCATCACAGCCATTGGCGCGACAGGAAACGCACTTTCAAGCCCGGCCGCGCCCATGGCCGTACCCCCGCAGCCAAAAATCTCCAGCGGCCCCGCATGAACAGCCCGCAAACCATCAATAAGATCAGCACCAAGCGAATCGCCGGAGGGCTCGACCGCGACAAGCATGATGCGCAGGGGGCAAGCCATCAGAAGCGCTCAGCCGGTTGCGGGCGGAAGATCAGCAGCGTTATATCCGAAAATGAAAAGCCCGGCATCATCGGCAAGCTGAATGGTCTCGATCCGGTCAACGACCAGCGAACGGCCCTGTGCAAGCGCAATCCCCTCAAGCCCCGCTGCCTCGGCGCGACGCACCGTCTCCGGACCGATTGTCGGCAGATCAACACGCATTTCCTGACCCGGCTTCGGGCATTTCACAAGAACCCCGGCACGGGCCGGCAGGCAAAGCCGCGGACGGACGACGGCGCAGCGATCAAGCATCATATCCGTCCCTTCTGCCGCTTCGATGGCCAGCACCTGGTTTTGCACGACCACAGCGCCCTGCCCCACATCGAAAGGCCCGATGGTCTGGATCAGATCATGGGCCTTGCGCATATCGGCAAGAACACCTTCATGCGGGCTCAGCGCCCCGAGCGCACCGGCATTCGCAAGGCTTTCGCCAAGAATATCGTCGGCTCCGATGACGAGAAAACCTTCGGCTTCAAACAGATCGACCAGAACGGAAAGGATTGCGCCGTCGCCGCGGGTCGCCGCCTTGACCAGCTTTGGCATCAGCGCAGCACCACGCCAGTCAGGCTTCAGGCGAGGAAAATCCGGTCGCTGAACAAGACCGGCCATCACCACGGCATCACATTCCTCTTCGCGCAGACGCCGGAAGATTTTCCCGGCCTCGGCAATGCCGACATTTTCGCCCGGCTCGAGTTCAGCATCGGCAAGTCCGTCAAGGCGCAAACAAAAACAGGGCCAGTTCTGCTCCATACACCGGTCGGCCAGTCGCTGGGGCAGATTGCCCCCGCCTGCAACAATGCCAAGTTTTGTCCAGCGTGCCATCTTTGTTACCGCGCCATCATCACGGGTCGATTGTGCTCTGCCCGGAGAAAATCAACAAGGGTCTGTACCGGACCCGGCATGGCCTCCGTCGCAAAGCCGTCAAGGCGCTCGCGAAAAGCTCCCGGCCCGTGAAAAAGATGCTGATAGGCATGTCGCAATGCATTCAGGTCTTCACGCGGAAGTTTCCTGCGTTTGAGGCCGATCAGATTAAGACCCGCAAGCGTCGCATAATTTCCATTTGCCGAACCGAAGGGAATGACATCATGGATCACCGCTGCGCAGCCGCCAAGAAAGGCCTGCGAACCTACCCGGCAATGCTGATGAACCGCGCTCAACCCACCGAGGAAAACATCATCCCCAATGACAACATGGCCGCCCAGCGTTGCATTATTCGCAAAAATATTCCGGTTACCGACGGTGCAATCATGACCAATATGAGCACCAGCCATAAAATAGTTTTCATGGCCAATCCTCGTCTCTGTGCATCCTTCAGTTGTTGCCGTATTGAAGGTGCAATGCTCACGGATGATATTCCGGCTTCCGATGGTCAGTCGCGCCTTGTCAGCATGACAACGGACATGCTGCGGTGGCCCGCCGAGAAAGGCAAATGGATAAATCTGCGTTCGCGCCCCGACCGTAACATCGGCCTCGATCACCACATGGGAATGCAATTCGACTTCAGGGCCAAGGCTGACCTCTGGTCCGATCACGCAATAGGCCCCGATACGCACGCCATCGCCAAGATGGGCACCATCATGGATGATCGCAGTCGGATGAATATCAGGTAGGGACATGGGTCGGTATTGCTCAGCCAAGCCGAGGCGGATCAGAGAGCATGGCTGAATATTCTGCCTCGGCTACTTTTTTTCCGTCAACAATGCCAATCCCTTCAAAGCGCCAGACGGGCGGGCGCCGATGGGCGATCGAGACATGGATTTCAAGCCGGTCACCAGGGACGACCGGGCGTCTGAATTTTGCCTTGTCTATTCCCATAAAGAGGATCACTTTGCCTTCAACATCTACATCCTCTGTGTACGCAGCATAAACAGCCGCCGCCTGAGCCATCGCCTCAATAATCAACACACCGGGAAAAACCGGCTGTTGCGGGAAGTGACCCTGAAACAATTCCTCATTCACCGAAACATTCTTGATGCCAACAGCGCCCTCACCCGGCCGGATATCGACAAGCCGGTCAATCAGCAGGAATGGATATCGATGGGGCAGAATTTTCTTGATATCATCAATATAAAGCGTGGATTTTCCCCGCTCGGGAAATGAGTTTGTCTCGCTGGTCATGGGCCGGTCTTTCCCTTGTTCTTTGCCAGTTTAGAAACAATGGCCACTTCACGCATGAATTCGCGCAGTGGTTTTGCCGGTATACCGCCCCATTTTTCCCCGGCCGGTACATCATGCATGACACCGGCATTTGCAGCAAGACGCGCACCCTCGCCGATGTTGATATGGTCCGCAAGGCCAACCGACCCCCCCATGGATACACCATCACCGATCACGCAGGAGCCGGAAATACCCGTGCGCCCGGCAATCACACAATTGCATCCGATACGGACATTATGGGCGATCTGAACAAGATTATCGATTTTGGTGCCATCGCCGATAATCGTGTCACCAAGCGCCCCGCGATCAACGCAGCTATTGGCCCCGATTTCGACAAAATTACCCATCCGCACCGCACCGAGTTGTGGCACACGAATGATATTACCATCAGCATGATGAACACCAAATCCCGCCTGGCCGATCCGTGCGCCGGGCAAAATCCGGCAGCCGGAGCCGAGATCAGCATGGCTGATGGATACCCCGGCTTCGATCTCGCAGTCTTGCGCGATCATGCATCCCGGCCCGATAACAACATGCGGGCCAATCCAGCAGTTTCGACCAATACTGACACCGCGTCCGATGACAGCTGTTTTATCGATGATCGTGCCCTCGCCAATGACAGGCTCGGCATAATCTGCGTGCATATCGCGCAAGACCGGCCCGTTCAGCCGCCTTTCGTGATAGAGCTTTTCGGCAGCGAGAATAAACACAAAGCGCGGGTCCTGAAGTCGGATCACGGGACCGCCTGTGAGTGCTTTACCGGCTTTTGCAAAAGCCTTTTCACTTGTCAGACACAGGCCGAACGAACGCCCCGACAGCGCCGCCGCCGAGGCGGGATCGCTGATAAATATGGCCGATTGCGCTGTCGCTTTTGCTGGTGTTGCAAGCTCTGCGATTTCAATCGTTCCGGACAGGGCCTCAAGGTCGGGCGTGATCTGCCCCGACGTCTCGATGAGGGCCGCGATGTCAGCGCCGGCAAGCGGCGGGCCACGATGAAAAAAACGCAGATCAGGCATGGATAACCATCAACAAAAAAAGAGCCGACAATGTCTGCCGACCCTTTTCTTATACCCAGTTGGGCTGAAGCGCGAGCCTCGAACGCGGCGTCACCGCGTGGCAAACCGATCAATTCTTGCCCTATTGGGCATTTTTTGCCGCTTCTTCAGCCTGCTTTTTCAGATCGGCAAGAGAGACCTTCTCCACGTCAACCGTCTTGATTTTCTTGTCCAGCTGCGAGACCACTTCCTGGGTAATATCGGTTTCCGGCGCGGCGTAAATAATCTGCGCGCGATCGACAACAAGGGTCGCACTTCGCTTGTCACTGATATCAACGAGGATCGGTTCAATCTCCTTTGTGATATCGAACCGGACTTTCTGGATACTGGCCGAGAAGACCTGATCCATAGCCTGGGCCATGCCCGGAATTTGACGTTCCTTGATCCGGAGCTCGGTCACTTTCTGTTTCAGGGTCTCCTCTGAATAGAGTTCCTGATTTTTCTGGAAGGCCTCGACATCGCGTTTGAAGGCTTCCTGCTCGGAGGTCAGTTCTGCCGCGACACTTTTGCGATATTCCTCAATCTGGCCGCTGGCATATTTGCCGGCCTTGGACTGGGCAATGACCTGATCCAGTGACAATGAAAGGATGACGGGGGCTTCGCCCTTTTTCTGGGCTGTGGCGGTTGTTGTGATCGACATGGCGGTGAAGGCCGATACGGAAAGGGCAGCGGCACCAAGAAGAGAGTAAATTACGCGTTTCATGATATTTTTCCTCGTAAGGTTCGAGTTCAGGGTTAGAAGTTTGTCCCGGCGCTAAAACGGAATGCTTCGGTCTCATCATAGAATTCTTTAATGAAAACCTCGGCAATATCAAAGCGGATCGGGCCAAACGGGGAGTCCCAGCCAACAGTCACGCCTGCGGTCAGGCGGAAAGAAAAATCATCCTGGATCGGTGCGACAAAGCCAAGCGAGATATCGTCGCCGGTCACATCGTCAAAACCGTCACGATCAATATCGACACCTTCAATGTTCACAAAGAAGGTCGTGTCGGGTTGACCCATTTCGTCGAGCAGATTGTTGAGGCGCTTGGTTTCATCATCAACCAGCCCAACGGCGCCAAAATCGGTAAAGATTGATGCGCGGATGCCATAGGATTCAGGCAGTGGCAACGGCAGCAGAATTTCCGCCGACCCGATCAGATAGGCATTGCCGCCGATCGTCTGAGACTGGAAAAACCCGTTCCCTGTGCGCGCCCCACCAACGCCGAGCACCGTGCGGGTCTGGTTAAATGCAGCCGGATCACCCAAGGAACCTGGATTGGAAGGGATGATTACGCGTGGTCCAACCCCTGCGATTTCGAACCCGCGAAACGTCTGCGCACCCTGACGAAATCGATCCTGGATCCTGACTGTATCGCCTGAAAACCCGGTTATGTAACCACCCCGCAATTTCAGAGCACCGATGAAATTTTCAAAAACGGGAAGCGATTTATAATAAGCCGTATCAAACTCGGACCGGACATATTGCACGCTCCCACCAAGGCCGGCAACGCCGAGCGTGCCCCTTGCCCGCCACCCGTTTCGCGGATTGAATGGGTCGTTGATCGTCGAGAAGGCGAGTGTCGCCCCGATAAGGGACGTGACAAACGTCCCTTCAGACTCACAGCGGAATGGTTGGAAAACCAGATTGTCGGAACAATCATCATAGAAATAGATCGGCCCTGTACGGAATCGGGGATCAAGATTGTCATCGGCCTCGATCCCGGTCGCGGCGACAACGCCATTGGGTGCAAAGGTCAGGTCTTCCGGTGTCAGACCGAGGGGGATCTGATCACCAAATTGCGTGAAGGGATCTGATACGTCAAATTCTTCCCCGTCCGGACCGAACCCCCGCAAGATCCCGTCGACCTCGGCAAATACTGCCGGCAGAAGAGTATTATTGGGGCCAGCAAAGGCCGGCTGAAACGTTCCGTTCTGCCCAAAGTCAACATCCGACCGGGTAAACAGGTAGTTGATACTGGCCTGACCAAATTCAGACACCCGAAAGCCGGCATTAAAACCGAATCCAAACTGTTCCTGAATAAACCCGCCCAGCCCGCGTTCGCCAAGGAAACCCCCAATCGAGTTGTCGATACGCGAATAAAAAATTGATCCGCCTGCAGTAAGGTTGCGACCCAGAAACCGTGGCTTTGTATAACGGATATCAACCTGACGCGTGCGCTGGGAAGCCTGAACCCGGAAGCGAACCGCCTCGCCGCGACCCAGAAAATTGCGCTGTTCTACCGAGACGTCAGCAATAAAGTTATCCGTAGACGACACACCAACACCGACCGAGAAGGAACCGGTTGACTGTTCTTGTACCGTTACATCAAGTTCGGTCCGGTCCGGCGCAGACCCCGGCTTTTCCTCGATTGATACTTCACTGAAAAAGCCGAGCGACCGGATCACGGCTTCGGAGCGATCAACCAGAACCTTGTTATAGGGATCGCCCTCAACAACCCGCAGCTCCCGGCGGATAACATTGTCGAGGGTTGCGGTATTGCCCTTTATATTGATGCGCTCAACATAAACTTTCGGGCCTTCATTTATTTCAAAAGTCAGGTCGATTGTCTTGGATTCAGGATAACGCGACAGCCGCGGATTGACATCAACGAATGCATATCCGGACGCCCCTGTAAGAAAGGTCAGCGACTCAACGGCTTTCTCGACTTTCTCACCGTCGAAGAGCTGACCGGACTTGATCGACACATAACGTTCGACAGCTTCTTCATCAAGCTTGTCGAGGGCAGAGCGCACCTTGACCTCACCAACCGTATACTGAGGACCTTCTTCAACGGTGAAGGTGACAAAGAACTCGTCCCGGTCGGGTGTCAGTTCCGCAACGAGCGAGGTCACCTTGAAATCAGCATAGCCATTCTTGGCGTAGTGCTGGCGCAAAAGCTCGCGTTCAAATTCAAGACGGTCGGGATCATAGTTCGAGGTACTACCGCCGAAAATATTCCACCACCGGCTCTCAGAGGTGAGAATCACATCCCGCAGCTGCGCGCTTGTGAAGACTTCATTTCCGACAAAATTGACCTTCGCGATCCCGGTCTTCGGTCCCTCGTCAATCTCGAAAACAACATCAACACGGTTCTGTTCAAGCGGCACAACCTTGGGCGTGATCACCGCCGCAAAACGGCCCGTCGCCCGGTAAATCTCAATGATCCGCTGCTGGTCGGCCTGAACCTTGGCACGGGTATAGACCGAACGCGGGGTCAGTTGGATTTCTTCGGTGAACTTGTCTTCCTTGAGCCGCTTGTTGCCTTCGAAAACAATTCGGTTGACGATTGGGTTTTCCTTGACCTCCACCAGCAAAGTTCCGCTGGGGTCAACCGTAACCCCGACATCGGAAAACAGGCCGGTCTGGTAGAGCGTCTTGACCTGAAGATCCAAAAGCTCCGGCTCGGCGCGCATACCGGGTTGCAGGGTCAGATAGGAACCGACGGTCTCAGGCTCGATCCGTTGATTTCCCGTGACGGAAATGCCCTTGATCACAGGCGTCTCGCCCTGACCGAAAAGGCTCGACAAGGGATTAACACCGGTCGCGTCCGGGCTGGCGCCAACCTGCGGCGTTCCTGCTGCGGCCTGCCCGGCTGCCTGCGCCCCGCTGGTCGGCTGGCTGCCGGGACCGGCATTGGCCGGCGGCTGGCCCGTCGCGCTGGCCGATGCTGCATTGCCCGGCTGAGGCTGCTCCTGCGGTTCGTCTGGATCAGCCTCAGCCAGTTTTACCGGCTTGTTCTGATCCTCATCCCCGCCAATCATATTCACGCTGAAGGCACCCGCGGGAAGGTTTACCGGCAATGGCATGGCGGCGGATGGAAAAGACAGGCCAATGCCGAGTGCCAGCGCTGAAACGCCGGCAAGACGATAGCGCGGCAGCCCCCTGACCGGCGCCCATACCGGGCCAGACCGATCTTGGTGGTGGCATCGCTTTTCGTGAAAACCCGAACCCATACCTGACATTATCACTGCTTCCGTCCTGCGCGGCCATATCCGGCTTTGTTTTCGTTGAGTCCCAAGCCCGACTTTTAAACAGGCTATCGCGACTCGCCGACATAAAATACAGTCAATCCATCCGACCGGATGTCGGCACCTAGCCCCTGACGATGCGTGCGTGCCCTACCCTCATCCGGATGATGAAAACGCCGCACCGAACAACCCTGAAATGTCGTTCCAGGTCACAAAGATCATAAAGGAAATCAGGATGATAAACCCGACCTGATGCCCGACAGACTGGACCCTCGGCCCAAGCGGTTTCCCCATAACCGCTTCCACGCCGTAATACACGAGGTGCCCGCCGTCCAGAACGGGAATTGGCAAAAGGTTGAGAAAACCGATCGAAACCGAAATGAATGCCGCCAGATTGATGAAATTGGTGAGGCTGAAGGTCAGCCGATCGCCAAAGCTGGCTTCGTCCGAGATCCGATCAGAAAATCCGGAGGAGGCGGCCTGACCGGCATATTTGGCCATTTTCACCGGACCGCCAAGCTGCTCAGCGCTCTCCTTGCCCTGAACAAGGCGGCCAACAAACCGCACAGTTGTCGAGATAACCCGCCAGACTTCCTTGGTGCCAGCGAGTAGCGCGGCACCCACGCCGAAATGCCGGGTTTCAATCGCGTCGGGGGCCGCGGTAATCCCGAGAAGGCCCATCTGTGTCTTGTTACCGAAGGCATCTTCCATCTCGGTGCGACGCGGCGTGATCGGAACAGCGATCTCCCGCCCACCCCGATCGATGGTCAGGGTGAGTTCCTCATTTGAAGAGAGTTGCACAAACCCCTGAATCTCGCGCCATTCACGAACCTTGCGAGCATCAATGGCAACAATCCGATCCCCAGGTTGGAGCCCCGCTTCCATTGCGGCCGTATCAGCACGGACCTCGCCGATCACGGGCGAAATGACGCTTTGCCCAAAGATCAGCAGCAATGACGCGAAGATGCCGATCGCCAGAATGAAATTATATACCGGGCCGGCAGCCACAACCAGCGCCCGGGCCCAGACTGGCTTGAAATGAAAACATACGGCCCGCTCTTCCGGGGTCAGCTGCTGCGCCAGCCCCTCCTTGTCACCGCTCGGAAACTGTGTCGTCGACGGGCCGCGCTCGACCTGTTCATCCTCAATGTTCTGCACCGATGGCGCTGGCTGGGATGCCGCATTCAAATCACCAAAGAATTTGACATAGCCGCCCAGCGGAATCATGGCGATTCGCCATTCCGTTCCGGCGCGGTCGACAAACCGCGCAATAGGCTTGCCAAACCCGATCGAGAAGGTGTCGACACGAATACCCAGCATTCGCGCAACGGAAAAATGCCCGAACTCGTGGATAAACACGATCACCATCAGAAGGATGGCAAACGCAATCAGCGATATCGGAATAATCAAAAGGGACGAAAGGCTCATCTACGGATCCGGTTCAGGTCCCTGTTCTCGACAACGGCACAAATACACGCCGCAGACGGAAGCGGCAATCATGGTCGCTGTTTTGGTTGTTTTGACAGGCCTAAACGCGTGCAACCAAACCAGCAAAAACTGATGTTACTCAGTAACCATATACACAGGGGCAATTTCAAGGCTGAATTTTGATCTGACGACAGCGCCGTCGTCAAAAATGGATGCTGCGTGGTAAGCTACCATCGACGCTTTTTCGGCTCGAACGGGTTTTCCTGCTTTTTCAGGATCAGCCTGATGGGGATGGCCGGAATGTCAAACGCCTCACGGATACCATTGATGAGATAACGCTTGTAGCTTTCGGGCACCGCTTCGGCCCGTGAACACTGGGCAACGAATGTGGGCGGCCGGGTCTTTGTCTGAGCAATATAACGGAATTTGATCCGGCGTCCGGATACCGCTGGCGGGGTATGCCGCCCTGTTGCCTGCTCCAGCCAGTCATTGAGATCCGGGGTTTTGACCCGTGCATTCCAGTCCACATAGACCCGGGTTACCGCAGGCATCAGTGTTTTCAGGCCAAGACCCGTCTTTGCGGACAACCGCACGATCGGCACACCAGGGGCCTGGGGCAACAGCCGGTCAACCTTTTCGCGCAGCTCGCGAAAAGCGTCATCACGATCGGTTACGAGGTCCCATTTGTTTGCCGCCAGAACGAGCGCACGGCCCTCGCGCAAAACCAGATCGGCAAGGGTCAGTTCCTGTTTTTCAAGCGCGGTCAACGCGTCGAACATCAGCACCACGACCTCGGCAAAATTTACCGCACGCAGAGCATCGGCAACGGAGAGCTTTTCAAGCTTTTCCTGAACCTTGGCGCGTTTGCGGATACCGGCCGTGTCAAACAGTTTGATAGGCCAGTCCCGGTCCGGCCCCCGCCATGTCCATTCAAGGCCGATCGCGTCCCGTGTGATCCCGGCTTCAGGGCCGGTCAGCATCCGATCCTCGCCAATCAACGCATTCACAAGCGTGGACTTGCCCGCATTTGGCCGCCCGATAATGGCGACCCGCAAGGGCTTGAGCGGATCATCCCAGGCCTGTTCCTCTTGCTCGTCTTCGGCCTCCGGGTCCTCTTCCGGCAAAGCCGCTACAAGGGCAGTATACAGATCGCCGAGACCATCTCCATGTTCAGCCGATATGCCAACCGGCTCACCAAGCCCCAGTCCGTAGGCTTCATAAAAGCCAGTCTCGGCAGCACTTGTATCGATCTTGTTGGCAACAAGGATGACCGGTTTTGCCGCGCTACGCAGGATTTCCGCAAAACGTTCATCAAGCGGAGTGACCCCGGCGCGCGCATCCACAATAAAAAGACAGGCATCAGCCTCCGAAATCGCAATATCGGTCTGCTGACGCATTCGCCCTTCAAGCGCTGCTGCCGGCGCATCTTCAAGGCCCGGCGTATCGATGACAATAAAATCAAGATCGCCAAAGTGCGCCAATCCCTCCCGGCGATCGCGGGTAACGCCGGGCTGATTATCAACAAGCGCAAGCCGTTTGCCGACAAGCCTGTTGAACAGGGTTGATTTGCCCACATTTGGCCGGCCGACGATCGCGACATGTGCGGGCATTCCCGGCCCTACTTCATGGCAAGCAGTTTGCCGTCTCCGGTCAGAACAAACAGCGTTTCGTTGGAAATGATGGGAGAGACCAGTGACCCGGTACCGATCTTATGGGTGTCTATCACCGTGCCATCGGTCGGGTCTACCTTGATGACCTCGCCCGCCGTTGAAACAAGATAAAGATTGCCGCCCCCCATGACCGGCCCCGCCCAGGCAATCCGGCCTTTCTTCTGTTTCGGCTTTTTATGGCGCTCAAGCTCAGCCAGCCAGACAATGGCACCATGCTCGCGCGAGATACAGACAAGCTGGGAATCAACCGAAACAACATAGATAAAATCACCGGCAACCCACGGCATCTGCAGGCTGGCCACACTGACCTCCCAAACCCGCTCGCCCGTGCGAATATCAATGGCGACGAGTTTCCCCGCATGGCTCACCGCATAGACAAGCCCGCGGTCGATCACCGGACTACCGGCAATGTCATTCAGCGTTGACAGGGCCGTCAGCTGGGAATTTTTGGTCAGGGAATCGGTCCAGATCGGGCGACCATTATCGGCCAGAAATGCAACCAGTTCGCCGGACGAAAACGGCGCAACCACCAGATCGCCGGAGGCGGCCGCACTTGCGGAGGATAAAATCCGCGCGGTTTCTTCAAACGACTGAAAATTCCACAGCTTCTCGCCCGTTGCCTCGTCCAGGGCGATGAAATCGTTTGTAATGGTGATCGCATACACCACGTTGCGATAGGCTGTCGGGGGTGTACGGATTGGGACTTCCGTTTCGGTCTGCCAAACAACCTCGCCGTCTTCGGCATCAAGTGCTGCTACAAAACCAAAACCTGAGGTTACAAAAACCTTCCCGTTCTCATAGGCCACACCACCGCCAAACCCTTTCTGAGAGGCTTGTGGCCGACTGAAGATTTCGCGAATACGAAAACGTTCCTTGATCTCTTCGGTCAGTTCCGTACGCCACAACAGTTCGCCTGTATCAATGTTCAGGGCACTGATCTTGGCTTCAGCGTCAATGGTATAAACCCGGCCATCGGCAACCACGGGCGGTGCGGTGACAGGCTCGAGGCGTTCGGAAACCTTGCCGATATCGACCTTCCACAAGGTCTTAAATTCCACGTCGCCACGAAGATGGTGTAGGGTGTGATCGGCTTCACCGCCGGGCTGCGGCCATGAATTATTCGTGTAGGGAGGCGGCGCCTCGACCGTGAGGTTCGCATAGCGCGGATCGACCCGAACGATATCCTCAAGGGCCAGCACGGCAATCCGGCCCTCATCGTCAAGGTCGTCTTCAAAATCCTTCTCACCGCTGGAAAAAACATCGCCAAGCCCGGTGGAACAGGCCGTCAGAGCAACGGCGCTGGCAATACCCAACGCCATCAACCGCATCAGACAAGAAAACCGATACACACTTACGATCATAAAATTCTGTCTCAATCTCAACGCCCGCAAAAGCGGGACTACATCCTACGATGCCTTTTAACCTGAACATTCGGCCTTATTGCGGCAAGGGCGGATCACTGGGATCACCATCACCAACGGTCTGTACTTCTGGAGTTTCCGGCGCAATCTCCGGCTCGGTGGCTGCATCCGCCGCGGCGGGCTTGTTCACGATATCGACCGCTGCTTCATCCCTGGGTTCGTTCAGGGCTGGCGCTGGTATTTCTGAGGCTGACTCTTCGTCGGTTGCGAAGCCTACTCCGAGCTTATCAAGAAGCGTATCCACCGTCGCCTGCCCCTCAATATTCGCACCGCCTTTTCCCGCCCGCGCAAGCGCCGCAAATTCCCGGGACCGCTCGACCAAGGGACCGGGTGTTGCGATGTCGGACGCGAGTTCCTCGAACAAAACCAGCGCCTGCTCATAATCCTGCGTATCAAGCGCAGCGATCGCAACGACCTCTTTTGCGTAAAGGCCAAGCGCTGTGTCCGCGTCAACAAGCGGCCCAAGGTCGGCAAGCACCGCATCGCGCCCACCAAGGTCCAGCGACAGATAAGCCGCACGCACCCTCGCCAGGTCACGCAGGGCCGGCGAAATGTCTTCGCGATCGATAATATCGCGATAAGCCTTGTGGGCAGCAATGATATCCCCAGCTTCAGCAAGTCGCGCAGCCTCGTTCAACCCCGCAAGGGCAGCATAGCCGGCCGGACCTTCCTGTTGGATATCCCGCAACGCACCGCCCCCGAGTGCAGGGTTTTCCTCAAGACTGGTCAGCGCGCTCTGATAGGCAACCGCAGCCATTTCGGCCTTGCGTTCTTTTTGTCCCTTATAGATCTGATAGCCTGCGACGAGGGCAATGATCAGCACGCTGGCGCCGACAAAAAGCGGCACAAATCGGCTGGCGAGTTCGCGCTGGCGTTCCTCGGCAAGTTCCTGGTCTACCTCTCTGAGGGTTGTGTCGTCGGTCGTCACAAGCGTTTTCGATCCCTGGCATTTTTTACGCGACAGCATCTTTCGCAAAGTGCCCGAGGCTATATCGGTCTTTTGACCCGGGTGCAACGC
This sequence comes from uncultured Caulobacterales bacterium, assembly GCA_964432075.1. Taxonomy (GTDB): domain Bacteria; phylum Pseudomonadota; class Alphaproteobacteria; order Caulobacterales; family Parvularculaceae; genus CALLPQ01. The sequence goes on from CAYSMJ010000031.1 coordinate 15,161, forward strand.
AACCGCGACCCTGACCATGACGCTCAAGATCAGGGTTCATCGACCGGGTCTTCAAACGCCCGGCGCAAAAACCCCGGCGTCAGCGCACTGAGCGGGTTGATGGTTATTGTCGGTGCGGCAACGCTGCCATTGATATCATAAGCAATCGCAAAAACGCCCTCGCCTTTGCGGCTGATAAAAATATCCCCGATCAGGGGAATTTTACCAAGCATGGCGTTGAGTTGATATAACGGCGCAACCGCCCCCTCCAGGTCGACGCTGTTGTCACGGCTGAGCCCGATCAACCCCTGCGCCGTCATCCCGACCGATGGCCCGATTATGCGCGCCCCATCGATAGCAAGACCATTCTCGGTAAGACGAAACCGGGTCTCGGCCTCACTCATCGCGATGCCGTCATTGCCCAGGAGATTAATAAGCCCGTCGAACGATCCGGCCGCAAACAGTTTGGCAAGCAATGGTGCGCCCGAAACCCGGATATTTTCAGCCCTGAGAAGACCAGACCATTTGGCATCCGCATCCTGATCTTTGTCTGAGCCAAGATTGAGGACGAGGCTGCCCTGGCCGCCTTTCACCGAATCAAGCCCGAAAAGCGCGGTGAGGAATGTGCCAACATCTTCCGTTTCGGCAAGTATGACCCGGCTATCTCCCCTTCCATTCGCCATCTTTTGTCGATCATAGGTAGCTGAAAGACTCCGTCCCCCAGGGCCAATGCCCGCAAAGGCAAAATCCTCAATTCTTGTCCCGGCCCTGAAGAAATCCAGACTGGCCTCTCGCAAGGTCACACCGCCGCGCAGATTCATCTGGTCGAGCGCGATATCCGCGCGTAATCCCGCCCCCCAGTCAGCGGCCTCTTCGGGCTGTGGTGATCGCTTGTCACGATCCTCGTTCAAGGTACGTGTACCCAGGAAAGAGCGAAGCAGCGGGCCAAGATCAACATGCCGTCCGCGGATCTTGAGGTCGAGGGGCGCGTTATCGGCGCGGCTTGCCGACAGGGAGAAATCAGCAATATCGGCGATTTGAACCCCGGGGAATTCTGCCGATAGAAAACGGAAACCCGGGTCAAGACCCGCCGTCCCGCCGATTGCGATTTGTGAACCCTGAACGGAAGTCTTGAGACGTACCCCCTCCGCGGCAAGATCGGCAACCGCCTCGATGGTCACCGGAACCCCCACGGGCTTTTCATATTCGAGAAACGGAATTCGCAGACCCGCATCGCCAAGGTCCAAATTCAGCCCAATACGCTCGAAATCAAGAAACGTCCCGACGGCGGTAAGCTCGACAGCAATTTCACCCGAAAGATACTCCCTTGTCCCCAGCCCAAAAAGGTCAGCCGTACGCGAATCAACCCGTCCGCTCAGGTTCAGGGTAGACGGATTTTGCAATGTGAAATACCGCTGCTCCCAGCCAAGCTCCACGGGCGTGGCGCCGATCAGGGCATGGGCTGCAATCTCAAAGCCGTCCGATTTCAAGGTAATGGTGCCGGTTGCTTGGTCAAGATCGAAATCTGCAAAAGCCTCGCGAAAGGTAAGGCCTTCAAACCGGGCGATACCATCATACAGAAAGGCGGGTTGCAGCGCTTTTGTTCCGGGCAGGTGGCCCCGTCTTGTCATGCTCAGCGATACGGTTGACGGCCCGCTGATCTGTGCCGGGGATAGACCTGCAGCGGCAAGCAGTGACAGGGGTTCGCGGTTGATGATCGAAAGCATGTCTCCGGCGTCGCCTTCAGCATTGAACCGGAAAATGATATCGCCCCCGCGGGGATTGAAGGCCGGGAAGGTGATCGACCCGTCGGATAAAGCGATGGTTTCAATCTGTGCACGGCCTACACTGAGATCAAGAGAGTTTCCGCGAAGAGTACCCCGTCCATCAGCCTGCGTCAGAAACGGCAGACCCGGGATATAGTCGACAACGACATCCGATACAACAAAGGCAAGATGAAGAGCATCGTCAGGAATATAACCAAGGGCGGAACGAACACCCGGATCAAGCGCCATGGCAAAAACAAGGTCGCGGGCAGACCCGTTTTTGATACGCTCACCAACCCACCGCCGAGACCGCGGCGCCAGCACAACCGGCCAGTGCTGCATGATTGTTTGATAGCTTATCGTGCCGGACGTTTTCAGATCAGCAAACAGCCCGGGCGACATATCCGGGCGTTCCGGCACGACATAACGGAAGCTTCCAGAAATCCCGGCATCGCTGAGGTCGAGATCAATCGTTTGCAGATCAATTTCGCGCGCCTGTAGGTCAAGCCCGCCGCCGACAGAAAACAGGTCAATTTCGATGGGTCCGGAGAACAGTCCGATGGCGCCAAGGCGGGCAGCGTCGCCGGACAAGGCAAATTGATAGGGTCCGGCAATGGACCGCGTCGGTGTCCAGACCCGTCCGGAGGTGCTGATATCGGTCAGCCCCCCGCGCACCTGCAGACTGTCAATCGTTATATCGCCTGCGGCAGGCCGATACCGGGCTACGACACGGGCTTCGTCGATGGGAATCGGGTCGGCGCCGAGATCAACAACACCAGCATGTGCTTCCCACCGCATATTGGCCATGGTGACACGCCCCGAATCAACTGTTGCGGTCATTTCACCACTGAGCGTTCCCGTGAATCGCGATCTTACCCCGGGGCCGAACAGGCTGACCATGTCACCGACGGGAATGGCTTGCCCCCCCACAGAAAGCCGTCCGGATACGCTTTCGAGGCTTTCGATCCCAGAGAAATCGGCCGACAGATAGGCAGAAGAGGCCGATGCAGACCCATCAGTTTCGGCATTCAGGATCTGGGTTCGCATACTGACCGCCAAGGCCCCTGCGCCTGCAGCCTCAAGATCTGCTGCGAGGGCGTCGAGCCGCCATTTCGTGTCAGCTTCTTTGTCTGAAAAATTCAGACCCAAATTGCGAACCTGAAGTTTCAGCCCGCCATATTGACCGACCCTGACAAGACCGCCAAGCGCTTTGGCGGGGTTTATCCGAGCATTACCGTCGCTGGCCTCGGCAGGGCCCTCGGTTCGTTCAATGATAATTTCGGGACTGAGGAGAAGGACCTCACGAACGACAATCCTGCCCGAGAAAAGGGCCGGACGCGATAGCAGAACCTTTGCTTGCGGTATGTTTGTTCGGATGGTGCCATCGGCGCGATCAATCTGCAGATTGCGCACTGAAAAACCCAGATATCCACGGGCATCCGGCCCACCGGAAAGCCTCACAGTCTCAAGTCTGGCGTGAACCGGATTGCCGGTGACGCCCGATAATTCGTCTTCAAGGCTTTGGGCAATAAATTCTGCCTGCTGCGCCCCGAGAGTGAGCCCGGTTTCGACCTTGAGCACGAAAACACTGCCACAAAAGAGAATAACGGTAAAAAAAACCGCACCCATCTCGGTCAGGAGCCTCGCGGCAAACGGCCTGCGTTTTGGCACGGCCCTTCCGGTTTTGTGGCTGGCGTGTGTCGGTTTCATAGATCCGTAAGGTTCGCCACTGTTCAAAGCGGTCCGCACAGAGGCTACTATCGTAAATCCGATATCAAACAGGATCGCAAGACACGATGATGGTCTTGCCAACAGAACCGGGCTATGACCGCCCGCAAAGTCTGACCGATGTTTCGGTTAGACTCTACGGACACTTATCGTCGGCAGTAGAATATGCTGTGATCAGGAAATTGTGAGGATAGCATGACAGGAACGGTCGAAGAGGGAAAAAAGGCCCCTGCTTTTGATATGCCAACCGATGGCGGCGGCAAAATTGCGTTGAAAGATCTGAAGGGCCAGCATGTTGTTGTGTATTTTTACCCCCGCGATGACACCCCTGGCTGCACGAAGGAAGCGATTGGCTTTACCGAACACAAGGCAGCCTTCGCGGCCGCGAACACGGTGATAGTCGGGGTTTCGCGCGACACGGTCGCCAAGCACGACAAGTTTAAGGAAAAGCATGCGCTCGATGTTATCCTCGGTGCCGATGAGACCGGCGAGGTCACCGAAAAATATGGCGTCTGGGTTGAAAAGAACATGTATGGCAAAAAATCCATGGGCATCGAGCGATCTACATTCCTGATCGATTCGTCAGGGAAGATTGCGAAAATTTGGCGTAAGGTAAAAGTTCCCGGCCATGTGGAAGCCGTGCTGGAGGAAGCGCGCGCTCTGGATGGTTAAAGCCACAACGCAATCAACAGGTGCGGCGCATTGCGATCCCGATCCTGTGGATCGGGCCTGTCTTGCCGTGTTGGAAACCGCTGCGCCGGGCGAGAAAGCGGCCCGGGCCCGCGATGCCATCCGGCGGGTCGAGGCAAGCAACA
>CAYSMJ010000031.1:19458-22239 GCA_964432075.1 uncultured Caulobacterales bacterium
CGGGGAAACCACCCGTGCCCAAAGCTCCGGCGCGCCCGGACAGGCCCGCGCTGGTCGCTCCGGGGAAAGTGCCGCGACGCCGCCTCGGGTCGGCTGAAGGACGCGTCGCTCTTCTCCACGCGATTGCTCATATCGAATTCAATGCGATTGATCTGGCCATCGATATGGCCGTGCGGTTCTGGCCTGCAATTGCCTCCCTCGGCCTTGATGCACGGGCATTTCGGCAGGACTGGATCGGCATCGCTGCCGAGGAAGCCATTCATTTCGGGCTGGTGGAGGACAGGCTTCAATCGCTTGGTGCGCACTATGGGGATTGTCCGGCCCATAACGGCCTTTGGGAGGCGGCGGCCGATACCGCTGGCGATGTGCTTGCGCGTCTGGCAATTGCACCCCTTGTTCTCGAAGCCCGCGGCCTCGATGTGACCCCGCTGATGATCACAAAACTGGAGTCTGTCGGCGATAAGACCAGCGCTGACATGCTGAGACGCATCTATCGCGATGAAATCGGTCACGTTGCGACCGGAAATTACTGGTTCAGGACCGTCTGCACGGCGCGTGGCGAGACCCCGACAACCGCCTTTCGTCGCCTGGTTGAAAGGCACTTCCCTGCCGGATTGAAAAGTCCTTTTAACCATCCTGCGCGAGAACAGGCCGGTCTGGAACTTGCATTTTACAAGCCATAGTGTCCGGAAGAGAGAGTTTCGCCCATGCGGTGACCACGATTTTGTCAACCTAAAAAAAGGGGAAAACAAAAGGTTATTTCATCACATAACAGTTGCGAAAAGTTCATAGATGCGGTGCTATATGAATATGGGCGTTGGTGAGAGCTTATGGTTTCCGATGGAAGGCAGGCTCAGGAGACAGCATAAGGGGCTAAGGGTTCGATGAGCCGCAGATCCGGCCAGGTTCAACGCGTATTCAGTCGCTGGTTCAAGGAACGCCAGATTTACCACCGCAGCGACGGTGTTGTTCACTTTATTTCCATGTCCGCAAAGACGCAGATGGCGTTGTTTGTGGTTACCCTCGTGACCTTGAGCTGGGTGGCCTATGCGACAGTCAATGTCGTTTTCAAAGAACAGATCATTGTCGACAAGGAACAGGAATTTCGTCTTGCCGAGCGCAACCATGGGCAACTCATGCAGGAAGCCTGGCGCGCCTATGACGAAGTCAACACGCAAAATGTCATCCTGCAGCAGAATTATCAGGCGGCCCTCGATGAATTGGCAAGCCGACACCAGCTCCTGCGGTCTGCTGTGGTCCGCAAATCCACGGTTAATAATGATCTGAAATCTCTCTCCGAACGCCTCTCGGAAGCGGGGACGCCGGACGGCAACAAACCGAAAAACGCCAATCGTGTGATGGTTGACCTGACCCCGGGTGAACCGACGCCACGCCAGTCCCGCATGGAAAAACTGCGGGGCCTCGCCAATCGCGAAGCCAGCGCAACCCAGCTCAATATTGATCGCTCCATGGCGCGCGCTGATGAACAGGCCGAACGCCTGGAGCGAGCCGCCATCGACCTCTATACCGAGCAGCTACTGCTTCTTGCCAATCTGGAAGAAACCGCGACGCGTCAGGCGGAAGAACTGCGTTTTGTCCTCACAGCGACCGGAATCGATGCCGCGAAGTTCTTGGTTTCGCCGAAAATCGCGAATACCGCGTTCGCTCAGGGCGGCCCTTTCATCGATCCGGAGAATCTCGACTATGCCTCCCCGGAATTTATCCACCGGGTGAACCGGACTGTCAGCACACTTGAGGAGCTTGAAAACCTCAAGGAGGTGGTTGAACGAATTCCCTTATCGTCGCCGTCGACCAGTAGTCGTAGCATGACCAGTCCCTTTGGCTATCGCCGCGATCCTTTTCACGGTAAGCTGACCAAGCATAACGGGGTCGATTTTAATGCTGCTTATGGGTCACCAGTCCGGGCAACAGCCCGGGGGGTTATCAAATATTCCGGCACACGGCCAGGCTATGGCCGAACGGTGGAGATCGACCATGGCAACGGGTTCATGACGCGCTTTGCCCATATGCGCCGACTTTCGGTATCCCAAGGACAGAAAATCGGCCTTCATGATAAAATCGGTGAACTGGGTTCCAGTGGTCGGTCAACTGGGCCGCACATTCACTATGAAATCTGGTATAATGGTGAACCGCAAGATCCAGAGCGGTTTATCGAGGCAGGACGCTATGTTTTCGAAAGTTAAAGATCGGCAGGGTGTTGGGGATAATAACCCGCCGGTAAAGTCAGAACCGGAGGGTATGATGCGGCAGAATTCTACGCCACAGGCCAATAGCGCCAAGAATGGCAGCAACGGTAAACGCAAGGACGCACCACCAAAACCGTCCGGCGTCCCCTCCCTTATTTCGGCCGATGTAAGGCTGGAGGGCAATCTTGAATCAACTGGCGAAGTCCAGCTTGACGGGATGCTGGAGGGGAACATCAAAGCCGCGTCCCTGATTATCGGCGAGAAAGCGGGCGTTAAAGGCGAAGTGGTCTGCGAAGCCGTGACCATTCGCGGTCGCGTCGAGGGCCTCATCCGGGCACGGAGCGTGGCACTGGCATCGACAGCCCATATCGAGGGTGATATTATCCATTCTTCGCTTTCGGTCGAGCCGGGCGCCCATTTTGACGGAAATTGCCGCCACGCCGAAGACCCGCTTTCTGATGATGCCGCCCGAATCTTTGACCGGCCGGCTGGCGGTCAGGCTCCTGCCGCACCGCGACCTGCGCCCGCGGACCATCCGTCAACGGACACCGATGTCACCACCATGTCGCCTGTT
>CAYSMJ010000032.1:0-21428 GCA_964432075.1 uncultured Caulobacterales bacterium
CACGCAAGACTCCATCAATCCGTAAGCGGACTGACAACGAGCCTTCATAGGGCTCAACATGGATATCCGATGCCTTGACCTTGACCGCTTCGGCAATCAGGGCGTTAATAAGCCGGATGACGGGCGCATCGTCCTGAGTGTCAAGGAGATCGGCCGTCTTTGGCAAGCCATCGGCAAGCGCATTGAGATCCTCATCGCCACCCAAGTTCAATCCGTCCGTAGAAATACCTTCCACGGAATAGGTTTCCGAAAGCCGTCGCTCAAAAGCCTCACCCGGCATGATCTCCACCGTGACGGGAGCGCGCACACAACGACGCGCCTCCAGAACGGCAAAAGGATCGGGCTTTGCCCGTGCTCCAAGAAGAACCGGTCGGCGCGCTGCATCAAGAATGATCAGGCCGTTCTCTTTTGCAAACCCATAAGAAAGTCGAAAGGCTTTTTCGTCCGCCTTGACGCTTTCACCGATTGCCGGGTCGCTATCGGACTTTTCTGCAGAAGCGGCCTCACTCATAGCTTATTGATTCTCCGCAGCGGGTATGCCCGTTATATCGTTCAGTAGTCGGTCAAAATCAGCCTGGGCACGGGGATCGTTAAGCACCTCCTGGGCGCGGATCAGATCAAATTTTCGCCGGGTCGCAGTCTGCGCCGTTCGCCGGTCCCGAATAACCGTGGGGCGAATAAAGATCATCAGATTGTTTCGCACCTTTGAGCGGCGACTTGTTTTGAACAGATTGCCAACAACCGGAACGTCCCCCAGAACAGGAACCTTGTCTTCCGAAACATTCTGTTCATCACTGATCAGGCCACCGATAACAAGGATATCGCCATTATCCACAAGTGCCGTAGTTGTTATCTCGGAGTTGTTTGTAATCAGGTCGGTCGATGTCGCGATGATTGGGCCTGCTATGCTCGAGATTTCCTGACGGATCTGCAGGGAAACCGTGTTGCCATCGGTAATCTGCGGCGTAACCTCAAGAATGACCCCGACCTGCTCCCGATTTACAGTCCGGAAGGCGTTGGAAAAGTCATCGCCGATCTGTTCGCCCGTAGTGATGGGGATCTCCTGACCATCGGACAGGGTGGCGGTTTCGTTATCGAGCGTCACCACGGACGGCGTCGACAGAACCCGGCTTGAATTATCCTGTTTGATGGCCGTCAGGAGCGCGCCGAAGACATTGTCGTTATCGCCAAACGTGCCCGCACCGCCGAAACCGAAACCGCTAATGCCAAGAAGCGAACTGACGGCAGCTGCCGTGAGAGCAGAAGTCAGATCGGGGTCAAGCAAGCCCTGATTTCCGGGATCCGTTTGCGTGACGGTACCGTCAGGCGCCGTTGTCGTCACGGTCGCCTGTTGCTGGGGCGGGGTCAACTGACCTGTGAAGGCGGCTGCAGCGGCTGACAAAATGTTTGGGTTCTGACCAGCCACATTTGTTGTAAACGGAATGGTACTGCCGCCCTGACCGCTAAGAAAATACTGAACACCAAGCTCTTTGGCGGTGGAGTCCGAAATATCGACGATTATCGCTTCCACGAGAACCTGTGCGCGACGAACGTCAAGCTGCTCGATGATTGCCTCAACCTCACGTCGCAGAACCGTATCCCCGCGGACGATAATCGCATTTCCCGGGGGATAGGCTGATATCACCGATTGTGCCCCCCCAACAAAGACGGCAGCCCCTGCCCCGGGCTGGCCCGGCGTGCCGCTGGTTGCCACCCCGGAGCGGCCAATTACCTCGTTCAGGAGCGGGACAACATCCTCAACATCAGCATGCTTCAACGCAATGACAGCAACGTCGGTTGAAGTACCGCCAACCCTGTCCAGTTCACGAATGATAGGGTTCAACTTTGCCATTACGGTTGGCTCGGCTCGGATCAGCAGCGAATTGCTGGCATCAACCGGCACAATTGACACCCGTGCACTCGTATTGCCACCTTCTTCGGAAATATCCTGAGCAACATCACTCAGCACACGGGCAACATCCCGGGCTGCAGCGTTGACAAGTCCGACGGTCTTGAACTGCCGGGTGTCCTGGTCCAGATCGTTCAGTACACGCGCAATCCGCGCCATATTCATAGTTGTGTCAACAACGATCAGCGAGTTTGTCGACCGGATAGCCGTCGCCACAGCGCCGTCGCTCGTGATCTGCGCAATATTACGGGCAGCATCCTGCGCATCAATATATTTCAGACGGAAAATGCGTGTAATCACGCCCCCCTCTTCCGCATTCAGGCCAACCGGACCTGCAGCCCGCTGGGCTTGGGCGAAGGGAATAACCTTGTACTGATTTTCACCGATTGGTGTCGCAGTAAAGCCATTGGAGCGGAGCATTTCCTGAAAAAGGACCCACGCCTCATCCGGGCAGAGCTGGATACTGGGCGGCGTTTGTATCGAGACCTGTCCGTTTACAGAGCGGTCAAGGAGGATTGAACGACCGGTATCCATCGATACCTGATCAATCACCGCCCGGATATCGGCATTGTCATAGTTCATCTGTATGTTGCAGTTCGTCCGATCCGCCGGCTGCGCCAGAACGGCGCCACCGCCGCCAAACAGGAGCGGCAGCCCTAGCCCTAGTGCAAGGCTGATCGTCAGGCGGCTGCAATGAAGCTTCCATAGCTGCGGCCGGGATAGTGAATTCGAACTGTTACTGAGAAGGGTCATAATTTCACTTCATCGCCCGGCGCGATGCCGTCATTGGGGTTTCTGTCAATCGTCTGTACCCGGTTAAGGTCAATCAGACGGGCAAAATCAACCGTTATATTTTGCGGTGTTCCTTCCCGTTCAACCATGACATTGACAGAGCCCGATTTGCCGACATCGCGCAAGAGCGCCTGGGCACGGCGGATATCGGCCGGCAAAGGCGACCCATTGACAGAAATCAGAATGTCACGGGCCTTGAGCCCGGCCTGTTCAAAAAGCTGGCCTTCGCGTCCCGGATAAAGGAGGAGCGCCAGTTCACCATTATGGGGGCGCACCCGAAACCGAACGATGTCGGTGACGGTGGGCAGGTTGAAGCTTTCAATTTCATCATCATCGTCATCGCCATTCGGATCGAGTACCGGCGTCGGCGTTTCGCTCGCCCGGCGGTCAGGCAATGGTGGCGACAGGTCTGATCGTGCAGATTGATTGTTTGCCGGTCGCACACCGCTGCGTTTCAGCCGGTCAAGGGTCAGCGTTTCCCGGTTGCCATTCCGCTCTATGATCACGTGGTCAAGAAAAATTTCGGCCAGCCGAATACCATCAGTGAGATCAGTGCCGGCAACATAAACATCCTGGCCACGAGCGTCTTTGGTATCGATAATGGCAGTCACCCGGTCGCCATAGCGCATTGTGCCCTTGTACTCGAAATTGAGCGTGGTCTCACGTAATGTTTCCGTTCCTGCAACCGGTGCTGCTTCGAAGCTGCTATCGGCCGTCGCAAAGGGGTTTCGGGCGGTAATGGTCGCTGCGTAATCAATTGCTTCGACCCTGCTGGGAATGACGGTTGGGCTGATTTCCGGCACTTCAAGCGGCGCAGCCATGAGCCAAACGGTTCGCGCCAGCAAAAGGCACAGGCATAGAAAGAGCGCCATGGCCACAAGCACCGCCAAAAATCCCGAACGATCTTTCAATATGCGCAAGACGCCCTGCCCCGACCGTGAGAGGCCCCGGTAGCGCGTTGAAGGAGTCACCGAAGAGCGCATAGACGTTGCATTAGCCATTGCCAGAGTGAGAAAACCGTTTTGCCTCCAAAAGGCAAGCGACGATTGCGTGATGAGTAAGCGGCAGCTTTATCTGGGTCATGCTCGCCCTTCCGTTCCATTTCAGCACAGAGAAGTTACCAAATCCGGAACATCTGGCGAAAAGGAACAAACCTGCCAAGCCGTACAAAGCGGTACCGGTTCATGCAGCACAAGCCAGCGGGAACGTGTGATGGGCCATTTTGGCACGATCCCCGGACCGAATGCACAAAACCCGGTGGCCACTTTTTGTAGAGGCGTTGTCGGCACTTGTTTTCTCATCGCTGCCTGCCAAACCGGTGAACCACTCTGGCGGCATGATAGTGGGTTCCTGTTGGCTGCCTCAGGCTGCCGCGATGGCACATCAAGGTTGCACCGTATATGATCCCTTAAAATAAAAGGCCCGGTCGCCAGACCGGGCCTTACAGCACAATTTAATGAACTGACAATCAGAACCGGGCCGTCAGGCTTGCCGATAGGCTGCGGCCACGTTCGTAGGTGTTGAACTCGGTCCGTCCGATTTCACTGATCTGGAACTCCTGATGATCAGCCGCCACAAGATTACGGCCAGCCAGTCCGATTGTCATATCGGTTCCGAGAAGATTGATGTCCTGACGATAAACGACATCAAGCTGAACCCCGGGCTTTTCAATGACATCCGGCAGAGGCGCGCCAGGGCTGTCAAACCCTCGCTGCAATACGCGGTCTCCAACCCAACCGAGCAGGATCGTAAGCTGGTCATTGTCATCTTCCCAACCAAACTGGGCATTGACAATGTGTTCAGGCGTACCCACCAAACGCGCACCATCGAGCGACAAATTCCCTGCCTCAACAAAGTTGTTGGTAACCGGATTGAAGACCAGATCAGTATCCTCAGCGTTAACGGTCGCATTCGTATAGGTATAGTTGACTGAAAACAGCCAATCACGCTTGGCAAACCATTCATTCTCAAATGGCATGGCAAACCTTGTTCGGTACTCAAACTCACCCCCGAAAAGCTCGGCTGACGGAGAGTTTACGAAGGTGGCTTCGAATTCGAATGTCGACGTATCGAACTGGATCTCTTCGATTGGATTTTCGATATCTTTGTAAAACCCGGCCACAGTAACAAACTGGTTGCGACCAAGATAATACTCAACCCGGGCATCGAAATTCTCGAGTTCACTATTCAGAAGATTCCGGTTACCACGGTAGGACCGCTCCGTATCAGGATCAAAGAAGTTCGACTGCGCCAGCTCACGGAATTGCGGACGGGTTATTGTCTGAGAATAGGCAAGACGTAGCTGAAGATCATCGACCGCGTTCCATGTTATGGCGGCTGTGGGCAGAAAGTAATCCTCATCAAGATTTGCAAAACCCAGATCATTTACAGGAACATTGCCAAACCGGTCGAAGGTTTGAACGGTCTGTTCACTCTCTTCATATCGCACACCGACAGTCGTCCTTACGGTAGGAATAAGCTCGGCATCGATTTCAAAATAGCCGGCATGGACAACGAGATCACCTTGGTAGGAGTCGTTCGGCGTTACGATTTCTGCCAGGACAAACCGTTGCGGGTCAATGTTGTCGGGACCGAAGAGAAAGTCGGGCCGGGCTTCCTGAACATCCAGCGGGATCGCATTGTTGAAGAACCTCAATGCGGTGAAGTCATAATTACGCTGATTGTCAAGAAAGGCATAGCCTGCCGAAAAATCCAGTGTCCTAGGACCCGACAAGGGGACAAAATAATCCAGATCCACCCCAGCACTGATGAGATCGTCTTTCAGTTCCGAGAAGCGAATATTATAGCTGTTCGGAACCGAGAAAAGAACCCGGCCGTCGGGCTCAACCTGGCGGTTGAGTGTTCGCTCATAGGGTGAATCCCGGCGGGATCGCGCTGCTGCACCGCGCCAGCTGACGGAAAGATCGCCGAACTCGTGGTCACCGGCAAGCTGTGCCATAGCAAGTTGACGCTCAAGAAACAGGGACGATTCATCAAAAACCTGACCGGTCGACCCCTGACGGTTAAAGTCCAGACCCTCTACCGTCTGGGCTTCTTTCTTGGTCGAATGGACGTAAAACAGCGTGGCTGCGACCTCGTGGGCGTCCCATCCCAGCGAGAACGATCCAAGACCGTTTACAGTGGTATTGAGCGATGTTTCGGTCAGGTCAAAATCATTGCCGAGAACGTTACCGGCAACAATCTGACGTTTCGCCCGTTGCGTTTCCCACTCCGAATCAAATCCCATGACTCCGACAAAGCCAATGGTCATATCCCCGCGATCAACCGAAACCCCGCCATCAATGGCCAAATCATAATTGGGTCCGAGGGTACCTTCCTGCAGAACGGATAAGGGCGCATTTGTCAGGCTTTCACCGACAATTTCCCGCTGTGCCGGGTCAAGGTCGTTGACTGTCTGATCAGACGCGAGAACTTCGGCAAGGGGCCCCGGAATACTCCGGGTGCCGTCATCAAATCCCAGAAAGTCCAGATCACCGCCGAATACGAAAATACCATCCCGCGCCGTTGTCACAGGATTAAAACCAATGCCAGCCTTTACATTCAGGTATGGTTCACCCGGATCACGGATGGTTTCAAGATTGATAATACCACCACCAAATTCAGCTGGATAACCGGCAGAGAATGTTTTTTGCACGGAAGCGCCGTTCAGGACATTCGAGGGGAAGAGATCAAGCGGGACTGTGCGGCGCAGAGGCTCCGGACTTGGCAGAGGCGAACCGTTCAGGAGGGCGGACGAATATCGATCACCCAGCCCCCGGACAAATGCGAACCGTCCGCTTACGATTGAAAGACCGCTCAGGCGGGTCAGCGCCAGGGCTGCATTTTCATCGCCGGTACGCGCCAAATCGTCCGCCGAAAGAAATGTAGAGACTTGCGCCGTTGCCCGTTGCGGATCCGGAATGTTCGTTCCCCGGACAACAATTTCATCGGTGATTTCCGGGATGATATTACTTCTGGAGGCATCTTCAGGCGTTTCGACATCCTGCGCGACAACCCCGGTGACAGGCGCAAGGGCCGTGGATGATGCGAGCATCAACCCTAGAAATGAATTCTTCGGTTTCATAGCGGGCACTTTCAATAATTCTGTTCAACGATAACAAAGGGAGGCGGACACCCGATATCGGGGTCCGCCAATTGCTTATCTTCCGTTAGCAATCGCTTCCGGCTTCAAGACCACAGGTCCAGCCAGCCCACCAGCGATCGGATGAATTTTGAACCGCGCCGACGTAAGTCACGGGCTCAAAGAACGGATCGAGTGTTGTGACATCAATAAAAGGGGTCGCCGCCGTTTCCGCTGTCCCGTTTACGAAGCCCGCACTGAGTGTATCCATGACAGTGGTCGTGTTGTTGGTCCCCTGTGAGACTGCACCGTCGACCGCTGCGGCGTCAGAGTTGCTGGTTGCAATACCGCCCTCACAATCGAACAATACAGAATCAAACCGCGGATCTGCCGCGATACTATATCCAGCAGCCCCGTCACCGGCACTATCCTGGTAGCGGAAACACTCCTGCCCGTAGGATACAACACCATTGACATAGCGTCCGACGGTACCGGTGTTCAGGCGCCAGGCGTTGGACCGGTTACCGACAAAGGTGAAGTTCGAGAGTGTTGCGTTTGAAAGCGGGGCAACGCCCGGTGCGACGCTGGATGCCTCGACAATATTATCGCCGCCATTGGCACGCTGCACAACGATCGCGAACTGAATATTGCCCTGGTAGCCATTGTCCGTGTCGATGGAGTCATCATCATTACCGGTCAGAACCAGATTGCGAACATTGACGTTACCGCCAAAGAACTCGACACCATCATCAGCATTGTTGTGGACCTGGATGTTTTCAACAATCGTGCTGTCACCGATACCACCGAAGGTAATCCCATTCAGCTCGTTACCCGCCTGGTTGATGGCAAAGCCGGCAAACTTGACCTGAGTAAAGCGGATCGCGCCGCTATTGTCATTGGGGTCGCCGCCGCCATAGACCGCTTCCGGATTGGTAACGCCTTCGACAATATTCTCACAGGCCGCGGTACCCGGCGTCGCCGAGGAATTACACCGGTTGATCGGCGCAAAGCCAAGGATGACAATCCCACCCCATTCGCCTATCGCATCTTCCGGGCTTGGGCCTAAGTCCGAAACATCATTCAGCGATGTGAAAATAACAGGCGCATCACTGGTACCATTCGAGAAAATCTGTGACCCCCTATTGACAACAAGAAGATCGCTACCGCTCCGCCCGTAAATGGTTGTCCCGGCCTCGATGGTTAATGACCCCGGAACACCGCCGGCGATATTTGTGTCCGACCCGATATCAACCCGGCCGTCGAGCAGATAAAGATTACCGCGCGTCAGACGAATGTCATCCTCAATGATCCCGGACAGACTACAAACCCGCGTGTCATTGATCTCATTCCCCGTGTCAGTTGTGCCAAACGGGCACTCTGGTTCCGGAAACAGGGCAAATGTCCAGCCCGACGCCCAGTTGCTGGTCGGCGATTCGTCAGGTCCAAATGCACCCACATAATCGACTTCCTGGAAGAAGGAGCCGAGTGTGGTCGGATCCAGTACGGTGATGTCGCCCTCGGCTGGTCCGGGGAAGAACTGGGCGTTCAGCGAGCTTGCTCCAAACAAATTGTTTGGATCAGCATCAATGGCCGCCTGCCCTACACCAGGGTCAGAATTCGAAGTGTCTACACCACCATCGCAATCAAACAGCACGGAATTGAACGAGGGATCAAGGTTTACATTGTAACCGGCAACCCCGTCACCCGCGCTGTCCTGGAACCGGAAGCATTCGCTGCCATAATCCACGACACCATTCACATAAGTGCCAACCGTACCGGTGTTCAGGCGCCATGCGTTCGAGCGGTTTCCGACAAATGTGAAGTTTGAGATGGTCGCATCAGAGAACGGTGCCACACCAGGGCCCACACTCGACGCTTCGACAATATTGTCGCCGCCATCCTCACGCTGATTGATCAGCAGGAATTGAACATTGCCCTGCCAACCATTGTCCGTATCAAGGGAGTCGTCGTCATTGCCGGTCAGGACGACAAACCGCGCGTCTACGCGACCGCCAAAAAACTCCATACCGTCGTCAGAGCTGTTGTGCACCTGCACAAATTCGACCTCGGTTTCACTGCCAACGCCGCCAAAGGTGATCCCGTTTAGCTCGTTACCAGCCTGGTTGATCGCAAAACCCGGGAACCGCACCTGGACATACCGCAATACGCCGCTGTCATCCTGTTCAAAGGCGCCGCCATAAACCGCCTCAGGGTTTGTCACACCCTCAACAATGTTCTCGCAGTCAACTGTGCCCGGTGTCGCCGAACTGTTGCACCGATTGATTGGTGCCCGGCCAAGGATAACCAAGCCGCCCCACTCTGAAATGTTTGACCCGCCATCATCATTGGTCGGATCATTGTCACCCTGACGTTCGAGATCGGGGCCCGATGTCAGGATAATGGGCGCGCTTGGCGTTCCGTTGGCGATTATCTCAGAGCCACGGTTCACAACAAGGAAATCTGATCCGCTTGTCCCGTAGACCACAACGCCTGGCTCAATCGTAAGCCGCGTCGAAACACCATTCGTATTATTCCCGTCGGCTCCAACATCAACGCCAATGTCAACGCGGCCATCAAGCCGGTAGGCAACGCCATCAACGAAGGGCAGACGCAAGTCGGTGGAGACAATGCCGGAAATCAAACACGATGTGAGGCCGCCGACGGGTGTACCGGTCGTGAAGCCGGGTGGGCAGGTCCCGGCACCGGTGCCGCCACCGCCACCACCACCACCGCCTCCGCCAGGAGGCGTGCCGGGGTTCAAAACACCGGGTGATTCAATTTCTTCACCCTGAGTACAGGCTGAAAGCGCGATGATCGCACTCGTTGCAAAAAGGACAGAGCGGAAGTTCTTCGAAAGGTTCATAGGTAAGCCCCACAAATAGGTTAGACGCAGTTTGACCACGAGCGCCGCGTCGGGACGCTTGGTGTGCCGGTTAATCAAGCATTGTAACGAAGGCGTGACACTTACATCTCATTTCTGTGACACTGTTCGAGTGGTCTCGAAATGACTGCATTGGCCCAACAAAAAAGCGCAACCTGTGCGCAATAAAAACCGCATTTTCATCAAACTGTCTTTGTTCGACGGAATCATTTTGCAGGGCTGTTGCTTAAATATCCCGTACCTGAAGCCCGGCAACATTCAGGCGATGGCGAGAGGTCGCAAATAATGGCGTAAAAACAGCCGTGTGGGAGCATTTGACCCGATCGACGCCCGGAAGTTCAGCCGGATAGGTATCTTTTCTTTTGCAAAATCACCCTAAGCAGAGACTATGGCAGGATTATTTCTCTTTGTTGGCCTGATCGGCCTGGTGATCGGCAGTTTCTTGAACGTGGTGATTCACCGCGGCCCGGCCCTTTGGGGACTTGCGCCGCCACAAGGCAGCGACCTGGAAGACGAGGCTGCCTGGGATTATGACCGGAAATACCGTGGCACGCTGGTCGGACCACGATCGGCCTGTCCGTCCTGCGGCCACCCGATTCGCAGCTGGCATAATCTGCCAGTCATCAGTTTCTTCTGGTTGCGTGGGCAGTGTGCAGATTGCGGGTCGGCAATCGCCTGGCGGTATCCGCTGGTGGAACTGGGCGGCGGCGCTATTGCGCTTGCCGGCCTGTGGGCGGCCGGGCCTTATTGGCCGGCGCTTGGAATTGCCGTTTTTGGCTGGACCGTCTTGGCTCTTGCCGCGATCGATCTTGAAACCGGGTTCCTGCCGGATCGGCTGACTCTGCCGCTGATTGCCGTCGGCCTGGCCGTCAATCTCACGGAGATCTATGCGCCGCCCGTGCTCGCCTTTGCCGGTGCCCTGCTTGGCTATGGCGTGTTCTGGCTGACGGCGATCACCTATCGAAGGCTCAAAAGGCAGGAGGGCCTTGGTCTTGGCGATGCCAAACTTCTCGCAGCCATTGGCGCTTGGGCCGGGCTTGCATGGATCGCCCCGGCAATCCTGATGGCATCGGTCCTGGCGCTGGCAGGCGTCGCACTCACCCATCTGTTCGGGCGAGAAATTGATGGCAAAACCGAAATCCGCTTCGGCCCGGCGCTAGCGCTGGCAGGGTTTGTCGTTTTGCTGGTCAGTGTCAGACTGGAGCGGACCGGAACGCTGCCCTTTTTGCAATCCCCCCCGGTGTTTTAATCCCTACCCGGCTGTCCGACATAAACCTGCACCGGTCTCATCGTTTGGTTCCAACGCCAGACCAAATTCTTCCCGGAATTGACCCGCCGTTTTTGCCGACAAACGCACGGCGAGATGCAGCGTGTCCTCCACAGCCTCTTCCTGGACAACGTCCCCTGTTCGATACAGAAAGGCCCGGGCCCGCCCGGCCGACACGGGAAGCGCACACCGGTAAAGACGCCGGTCCGCCGTCAGAAGACGATCGATTTCGGCGAAAAGACGGTCCGTCCCTTCGCCGGTCAGCGCCGATACCGCTGTTTTCACGGGATCATCAAAGCTGCCTTCCGCGACCCCATGAGACAGGCGCGCTGCCGCAATCTTGGCAAAGCGTTCGTCGTCATCAAGCTGATCAATCTTGTTCCAGACTTCGATCACCGCAACCTCTTCATGGTCAGGGCTCGCGGCGGGCACGCTGAAGCCCGGCATCGACATCATGTCGCCATCGCCCTGCGTCGGCAGACCCAGCGACTGCAGAACCCCGAGCACATCGGCCTTTTGAGCCTCGGATTCCGGATGCGCAATGTCACGCACATGAAGAATGAGGTCAGCCTCCAAAACTTCTTCCAGCGTTGCCCGGAATGCCGCCACAAGCTGGGTCGGCAATTCGGACACAAACCCGACAGTGTCAGAAAAAATCACCCGCTGCCCGGACGGCAGATCAACAGCCCGCATCGTCGGGTCAAGCGTGGCGAACAGAAGGTCTTCCGCTTTGACGGTTGCTTCTGTCAGCCGGTTGAACAGGGTCGATTTGCCGGCATTGGTGTAGCCCACCAGGGCGATTACCGGTTGCGGTGCACGCTTGCGCTTGGCGCGCTGAAGCGTTCGCGTGCGTCGGACCTCATCGAGTTTGCGGTTAAGACGGACAATTTTATCAGCAAGCGCACGGCGATCGGACTCGATCTGGCGCTCGCCCGGCCCGCCAAGAAAACCGGCGCCGCCACGCTGACGCTCAAGGTGTGTCCACGATCGTACCAAGCGGGAACGCTGATAGGTCAGATGTGCAAGATCAACCTGCAAACGCCCCTCGGCTGTTTGCGCCCTCGCCCCGAAAATCTCCAGAATAAGCGCAGTACGATCAAGCACCTTCGCCGAAAGCGCTTTTTCAAGGTTTCGGTGCTGAACCGGGCTCAGGACCCCATCGACGATCACAAGACCCGGACGCGGGCTCAGGCTTTCCATCAGGGCCGTCAGTTCATCAAGCTTGCCAGAACCAAACAGGGTCGATGGTCTCGGTCGCAGGACAGACACACTCTCCCGATGGACCACATCAAGATTAATGGCTTCGGCCAGCCCGACCGCTTCTTCAAGGGCTCCATCCGGGGTGCGGCGAGACGCTTCCGGCCGACCCGATCCGGGCAATACCGGATGAACGACGATCGCAGTTTCCATCCGTCGGATATGCGCATTGACGGGCGCCGGGTTCAAGCCAAATCGGCCGCCCGTTCGGCGCGACCACAGCCAGAGCATTTTCGAGCGAAATGGGCACCGGTTTGCCGAAAGAAAATGCGGGAAAACAAGCGGCTAGCACATCCTTATTGACTCCGATTGATGTGACGACCCCTAGTCGTCGGCGTCGTCACCTTCCCAGAGGGTCACCGGCTGAGACGGCATTACGGTTGAGATCGCATGCTTGTAGACCAGCTGGACCTGTCCATCGCGCCGCAGGAGCACACAAAAATTGTCGAACCAGCTGACTATTCCCTGCAGCTTGACCCCGTTGACAAGAAAAACCGTCACCGGGATTTTCTCCTTCCGCACATGATTCAGGAAAACATCCTGAAGGTTTTGTTTTTTCTCACTCATTTAGCTTTTATCTCAACCATCATGTGAGGTCTTTCGGCCATCTAGCCGAAAGACCTAGGCACTTCTTGGCAGACCCTGCTGCAACGCAACAAGAAATTCAAGCTGCATTTTCCCGCATGGTCTTTGCCCCAGACAGGGCCCGCGTCTTATAGCCTGCCCGAAGCGCCGTCGCCACAGGCCCGGGGGCGCCAGTTCCAACCGGCCTGCCGTCAATCCGGACCACCGGCATGACAAGGCTTGTTGCCGAACTCACAAACGCTTCTGCGGCATGATGTATCGCCTCTTCGAGGGTGAACGCCTCTTCGATAACGCGATAGCCGAGATCGGATGCGACCTGCATAGTCTGCGCCCGCGTGATCCCGCCAAGGATCGCATTTGTCGTCGGGTGGGTCCGCAACGAGCCGTCAGGCAGGACGATCCAGGCATTTGTCGAGGCACCTTCGGTCACGATTCCATCGCGCGCAAGCCACGCTTCAAAGGCGCCCGCCTTGCGAGCGGCCTGTTTGGCGAGCGTATTCGGCAGGAGCGATATCGATTTGATATCAACCCGTCCCCAGCGAATATCAGGCTGGGTAATCACCGATACGCCCGTCTTTGCCAGGCCGTCGCTGGCATCGAGGCAAAAGGGCCGGGCCGTCATCGTCAGTACCGGGCGCACAGTGGTCGACGGAAATGGATGGTTACGCGGCGCAACGCCCCGGGTAATCTGCAGGTAGACAAGCGCATCCCGCAGACGGTTACGGCGTAACAGCTCGCCCATGATTGCCCTCAGGCTCGCATCGGTCATCGCAAAGTCGATATTCAGATGGTCGAGCGACCGGCGCATGCGGGCCAGATGCCCTTCCTCATCCCAGAAAGTGCCCTCAATCGCGAGGCACACCTCGTAGATCCCGTCCGAAAACTGGTACCCCCGATCTTCAAGACAAACTACCGGCGCGGTGATCGGCACATAGCGGCCGTCAATATAGGCAATTCGGGCCATGGCCCATCTCCTTTTCGCCAAGGCGGTCAGGACCGCCAGAATGCCTGATTGATCAGGGCAAGGATGGCCACAGCCTCAATCCGGCCAAGAATCATCACGGCACACAGCAACATTTGGTCCGCAGTGGTAAAGATATCATAGCGGGCAAGCACAAGAACATCCGGCGTTTCGACGCCATAAATCAGAAGCGGACCGGTATTGCTCAGGGCCGCCGTCGCCGCTGCGGTGGCAACGGAAAAGCCATGCCCGCCCAGCATAAGCAAGAGTACCACGGCAGCAAGAAGAAGCGTGAAAACCAGAAAATGCATCCAGACCCCGAACTCCTCCTCAATTACCGTGCGACGCTGAACTTCGTTCGGGGAGATCAGCCCCCGTATTTCCTCACGGGCGCGGCGAAAAATCACCAGCCAGCGCAAAACCTTGATTCCGCCGGCTGCCGAAATCGAGGCCCCGCCAATCAGCGCCGCCACCGCCGCCACCGCAAAAGGCGGCGCTTCGCCGATCAACGCCCCATGAGTGGACAGCAACGACGCCGCATTAAACAATTGTTCAATAATCAGATCGAGGTCACCCGCGCCGGCAAGAAACCAGAACAGAACGCCCACGCCGACAATAATCCATAAAAAGGTCACAGTTTCTGAATCGCGGACCTTCCGGATAGCCCCCCGCGCAGCGAAGCTGAGAACGATAAAATTCGCCCCGGACAGAACCATAAAAGGCACCGCAATCAGCACTACCGCCAGATCGGCTGTCGCAAAGCTTCCGCCCCCGGGCACCATGCCGCCGGACGACACCAGCGAAAGGGCAAAAATAGCCGCATCGAACTGCCGCAAACCTGTCATGGCCAACAGAAGGAAACAAATGAATGTCAGTGCCCCATAGATCCACACAAAGGTCTTCAGCGCGTTATGCAAAGACCGCAGGTAAGAATCGCGCTCCCCGCGGGAAAAAGGCAGTTGCAGGGTTTCAAGACCAAAAAAAACCGGTCGCACAATGATGGCCGCCGCGATTGAAATTGAAGCCAGCCCGCCAAACCACTGCATCACGGCACGCCACAACTGACCTGCCGGGTCAACCGCAAGCCGTTCAGGATAGAGCCACGCACCGGTTGTTGTCAGTGCCGAGACGGCTTCAAAATAAGCTTCCCCAAGCCCGAAGCCGCTGAGGACAAAGGGAACAGCGCCCAAAGCGGGTGCGGCCGTCCACCATAAAAACGCCAGTAACAACCCGCCCCTGAAATCAACGCGCGGACGTGCGGTGCCCGCGGCAACGAAAAACCCTGCACCCACAAGAAGACTGGTCAGCAAGCCAAAAAGATAGGGACCGCCAGCGCCAGAGCCCGTGCTCTCGGCAAATGCGAAAGGGATAATCATGCCTGCCCCGACGCCCATCAGCGCAAAGCCGAAAGCACGCAGAATCGCCGCCGCGCCCATCAGTGTATTCCCCACCCGGCACGATCGGCGTCATTTTCCGGGAGAAAACTGAAAACAGCCACAGCCTAGAAATACTCCATGCTGACACGGAACATCTGTTCCACATCGCCAACATGCTCGCGCATGGACAGAAGGACAACACGATCATCCGGCTCGACAACAAACTGAGCATGGGGCATCAAAACCTCGCCATTGCGAAAAACAGCACCGACGACCACCCCATCAGGAAGGCTGGATTCAGCAAGCGGACGATTGACAAGGGGTGAAGTCTCAAGCGCAATCGCGTCTATGATCTCGGCCGCACCGTCATAGAGCGAATAGAGCCCCTTGATGCGACCCTTACGGATATGCCGCAAAATCGAAGATACAGTTGTCGCCCGCGGATCAATCGTCCGGTCGATCTTTACAGCCTCGGAAATCGCCACATATTCGGCATCATTCACAAGCGCCAGCGCCCGGCGGGCGCCTTCAGTTTTTGCAACCACACCGGAGAGAATATTGACCTGATCATTATTTGTAACGGTAATGACGGCTTCGGCCTCGTGAACGCCCGCTTCGCGCAGAAGATCGGCATCAAGACCATCCCCCTGCAATACAATGGTCTTGTGAAGTCGTTCGGCAATGTATTCAGCCCGTTTGCGATCGCGTTCAATAACACGCACCTTTGTCGAACCAATCCCCTCAAGCCCGCGCGCGACATTCAGACCGATATTGCCGCCGCCAACAATGATAATCCGCCTTGCGCGGCTGATAGAAACCCCCAGAATATCAAGAGCACGCGGAACGTTCTCGCGTTTTGCCACAAAATAGACTTCGTCACCGGCGTCAAACTGATCGCTTGAATGTGCCCGCCAGAGCTTGCCATTCCGTCTTATGGCCACCACCGTGATCTTGAGATCAGGAAACAGTTCGAACAGCTGTCGTACCGGCGTGGCGACAATTGCGCAATCTTCCTGCAACCGTACCCCGATCGCCCAGACTTTCCCGTCCACGAACGAGGCAACATCAAAAGCGCCCGGCGTCATGATTCGCTGCATGATCGATTCGCTCACAGCAAGTTCAGGCGAAATGATGACGTCAATCGGCATGTGGTTGCGACTAAAAAGATCAGAATATTTCGGGTCGAGATAGCCCTGCGCGCGGATGCGGGCGATCTTTGTGGGGACCTCGAAAAGGGTATGGGCAATCTGGCTGGTGATCATGTTGACCTCATCGGAGAAGGTCACCGTAATCACCATATCCGCTTCGCGTGCGCCAGCCTCGGCGAGAACATCCGGATAGGCACAGTTTCCGACGATACCGCGGACATCATATCGCTCGGTAATTTCACGGATCAGTTGTTTTGACTGATCAATAACGGTCACGTCATGATTTTCCCGCGATAGTCGGCGGGCAATCCCGGTTCCGACCCGCCCTGCCCCGCATACGATAATCCGCATGACGAATGGTCCTTCCGCGGCACGGCCAGCCCTGGCCGGCCTAGTTTGCTACCGCAGCGTCGCTCTCATCTGCCGCGCCATTAATAGTCGACTTGCCCGGCGTAGTTATGCCCAGAGCCTTTAATTTTCGGTGCAACGCCGATCGTTCCATGCCGATAAAGGTTGCGGTACGCGAAATATTGCCGCCAAATCGGCTGATTTGTGTGCTCAGATATTCCCGCTCAAAGCGCTCCCGGGCTTCGCGCAGAGGCATGGCAATAATCTGCTCCATCCCATTGCTGGACGATACGGCAAAGCCTGTATCCATTACTTCTGCAGGCAGGTGATCACAATTGATGGCAGCACCCTTGTCGCTTGATGCCATGATAAGGGTACGCTCAATAACGTTGCGCAGTTGTCTGACATTTCCAGGCCATTGATAGGTCTGCAGCGCGGCGATGACGTCCGGTGAAAAATCGCGTTGTACCAGACCATGCGATCGTGACAATCTTTCGACAAAATATCTGACAAGCGCCGGAATATCCTCCCGGTGGGCAGACAGGGGCGGGGTTTCGACGGTCACGACATTAAGCCTGTGATAAAGATCCTCGCGGAAACGCCCTTCGCCCGCTTCAGCGAGCAGATTACGCGATGTTGTCGAGACAATCCGCACATCAACTTCCACGGAACGTTCGCCACCGACCCGTCGGAAACGCTGATCAACCAGCACCCGGAGGATCTTGCTTTGGGTTTCGAGCGGCATATCGCCGACCTCGTCAAACATCAGGCACCCGCCATGGGCACGTTCCATCAGACCGATTGACTTGAGTGTGCCATCAGCATTTTCAACGCCGAACAGCTCTTCCTCCATCCGATCAGGCGCAATCAAAGCGGCACTCGCAATTACAAACGGCCGATCATGGCGAGCCGATTGCTGATGGATGAGCCGCGCAATCATCTCCTTGCCTGAACCAGGCGGCCCCTGAATCAGAACCCGCGACCGCAGCTCTGCCACCTTGTCAATTGTATTGCGCAGGCTTGCCATTACGGATGAATTTCCAACCAGCCCCCAATCCGGCATCCGCCCTTTCAATTCTGTATTTTCATCACGCAACCGAGTTGCCTCAAGCGCGCGGTTAACCGCGAGGATAAGCCGGTCAGCGTTGAAGGGCTTTTCTACAAAATCATAAGCACCATTCTTGATCGCCGCAACTGCCGTCTCAATTGTTCCGTGACCAGAAATTACAATGACAGGAAGTGCGGGATGCAGCTTTTTTAAATGATCAAGGATCTCAATTCCGTCGAGAGCAGAATTCTGTAGCCAGACATCAAGGATCACCAGTGAAGGCACGCGCTCGTTCACCGCCCTGAACACGGCATCGGAATCTGCAGCCGTTCGTGGACTGAAACCCTCATCCTCCAGAATACCGGAAACAAGTTCGCGAATATCGGCTTCATCATCCACCACAAGAATATCTACTGCCATATTATTCATCCTCATTATCCGCGCCGTTTTTATGTTTCACGCTCACTCTGCGGCTTGCACCGCTTCGACTTCGACCGGTGTTTCAGGCTCTGCCGCCCCAGATAGCGGCAGGCACAGCGTTATACATGCCCCACGGGGGCCCAGTTTGGTTGCATCTGTAAACCGAATATCTCCACCATGATCTTCGGCAATTTTCTTGACAATCGCCAGCCCAAGGCCGGTACCCTTATCACGGGTTGTCATGTAAGGCTCAACAAGTCGATGCCGCTCGAGCTTGGGCAGACCAATTCCGTTGTCAATAACCCGAATTTCGGCAAATCCGTCTTTTTCGACAAGCTCAATACGGACCTTGCCGGCAACAGGCTGGTCACCTTCTTCATCGGCAAGCCGGGCACTGACCGATTCAGCGGCATTCTTGATCAGATTAGTGACAGCCTGACCGATCAACCGTCCGTCACAGGAGGAAACCACCGGATTTTTTGGAGTTACCGCATCGAACTGGATGTCAGGAAATGTGACCCGCTGGGGAAACAGGGCTGTTCTGACAAGGTCACGCAAATCCTCCTCGCTGATCACCGGTTTTGGCATCCGGGCAAATGAAGAAAACTCATCGACCATACGCCCGATATCACTGACCTGACGGATAATTGTATCGGTACACCGATCAAAGACTTCCGGGTTTGAGGTGATCTCGTTCATATATTTCCGCCGAAGCCTTTCAGCGGAAAGTTGAATTGGGGTTAGGGGGTTTTTGATCTCATGGGCAATACGCCGTGCCACATCGCCCCATGCAGCATTGCGCTGGGCCGATATAAGCTGTGTTATATCGTCAATCGTGACAACATAGCTGTTATCATCGCCTGCCTGATCACGGACGATCCGTACATTGAAGGTTGAATCGCGGCCCTCGCGGGAAAAAACAACCTGACCTCCGACCTCGCTCTCGCGAGCGGTCTTTGCTTCTTCGAAAAGCGCCGAAATCTCCGGAACGATACGGATCAGAGCATCACCGATCATTTTTGGCGCACTGAAACCCAGCAATTCCGCTGCAGACCGATTGGCGATCGCCACACGGCCATCGGCGCTGACGCCCAAAACGCCCGCAGATACGCCGGACAAAACTGCCTCGGTGAAGCGCCGGCGCTGATCGTAGCGGCGGTTTGTCTCGATCAGGTCAGAGCGCTGGTGCTGCAATTCTGCCGTCATGTGGTTCATGGATCGGGCAAGTTCTCCGATTTCACCGTCAGACTTCACGACGGCGACACGGGCATCAAAATCGCCGGCGGATACGCGGTCAGCCATGCCAACAAGCCGGCTTATCGGGCTGACGATTTTGTTGGCGGCGCTTAGGGCGGCCCAGACCGCACCAAAAAGGATTGTCAGACCCAGGACGATATACCCTGCGGTGAATACGCGCTCAAGTCGGCGCCGCGCGCGTTTGGCCTGTTCCCAGTCAGCCGCCATGGCCCGCACACCGCGCAATCGTTCCGAGACCACAGGCGTGATCGGCTTGTAAGCGATCAGATAGCCATTGTCATAAACCGGCACTTTCATGATCCCGCGCCAGTAATCGAGCCTTTCCGTATTATTGGCGGTAAAGGAAAAAGCGTTAAGATTATAAGTGCCGTCATCTTCCTCATATATCGGGAGGGATTGAATCCGCTCGAAGATCGCCGCTTCCGGCAGACCATAATCACCCTGCTCCGCTTCAATCCGCGCAATTGTCTTGAAATTGCCGTCGAGAATGTACAACGCAGACCAGCCGCGGGCCTTGAGCTGGACATCGAGAAGATATTGCCGGAAACTGATTGGGGTACGTTCGAACCCTATATTGGTCCGTTCATTCCGAACGATATCCGTTGCGGTATCGATCATGTCTGCCTGCATGTCGGCTACAATTGATTCTACCAGACCGTTCGCTATGTCGCGCGCTGTATTCTGATAGGTGTCGATCCGTGCACTAAAAACATCGTTCATGCTTGTGCGCAGGATCGAAAACGCAAAGGCAAAGGCAACAGCTGCCGGAACAACGGCGACAATCGAGAACAGCCAGACCATCTGCAAATGCATGCGCGACCCAGCAAGCCGGTTTCGCCGGTTTGACCAAAGGTGCCAGATCCGCGCAAGAACAAGCACGATCAGCGTCGAGGCCACGAAAACATTCGTGATGACAAGCCACATCAGAATGTGCCGGTCGGTGGTCTCAACCGCAGGCGACAGGAGAAACCAAGTCGACGCAAAAGCAGACAGGCCTGCCACGATGGACGTCAGGACTGCCGCAAGGTTTCCGCTTGCCCAACGCGGAAGGAAACTGTCGCTTGTGCCATCTCCCTGAACCGGCGCGTAACGCACTGCGGTTTCCGCCGATCGAGGCGGTTGCGTTTTGGTGCCAGCCAGCGACGGCGCACCCTCGTCCACTTGCGCGCCCTCTTCTGGCGGGTCCTGTGTCTCCGGCGTCACAGCGATGTCACGCATACGGTTCGCACTCATTTGCGCGGCCAATCCGGCCTTGAACAAGCTCTTAGTCTTTCTGTTTTGTTGCGGAAAATCAACAGGCTTGTTGCGCTAATCACGCAGCAATTGAGGCCTCATCGCCATTGACAGACCGGTCGCGATCGATTGCGAAGAGCGCGCGCAGGCTATCGCAGACCAGACGGGGGTCATTGAGGCGGCAGATTTCTGCACGTCGAAACCGGCGTTCTGCCGAATCGATTGCAAGCGGCGCATGGTCGATCGCGGCGGCAAGATGTTTGCGCGCCATCCGGACACCAAGCCCGCTGCCATAGAGCGCAATGATCTCGTGATAATGGGTCAGCAACCCGTCCAGCTGCGCCTTCGGTGACGGGATGACAAGATCGGCCGCTCCGGTGTTGAGGGCATCAGCCAGCGCGCCCGCAAGCCAGGGCCGACCAATTGTGGCCCGGCCCACCATGATACCGTCCGCCCCCGATTGCTGGAGCGCCGCGCGCGCATCGGCGAGCGTTTCGATATCACCATTGACGAGAACTGGCAGCGAAACGGCATCTTTTGTCGCGCAAACCGCCGCCCAATCGGCCTTGCCCTTGTAGAACTGATTGCGTGTGCGGCCGTGGACGGTGATTAGCTGTACACCCGCAGCCTCGGCCTGCTGGGCGATCTCGGGCGCATTCAGCCAGTCGCGATCCCACCCAAGCCGCATCTTCAGGGTGACGGGACGTGTCGTTGCCGCAACCGTTGCCTCGATCAGTGCCAACGCCCGTGTCGGCTCGCGCATCAGGGCAGAGCCGGACAGGCCACCCGTCACCTGCCGAGACGGACAGCCCATATTAATGTCGATCACATCGGCACCTGCGGCTTCGGCAAGGCGCGCGCCCTC
>CAYSMJ010000033.1:0-793 GCA_964432075.1 uncultured Caulobacterales bacterium
ATTAAGAGAAAAATCAGTATCGCACGCCGGCTCCGGCAGAAACGAGTTGCCGATATCGTCCTTACTCCCAGATGTTATAAAGCTTGTGATGATCGCGGTGCCACATTAAAAATGCGTGGTGGGGGGTATGCTCCGGACGCGGTGGCGCGATAAGTTTGCCGGTTGGATTGATAATACGGCGGACGCCGTCGACGTCATTGACTTTCCTGGAAACGAGGATCTCATGATTGTCGGCAACGCCAATCAAGCCGCGATCAAACATCCAGTGTAACGTCCCCGAAAGCGCTATTCCATTTCTGATGTGATCTGGCCCCTGGTGTTGAACCGGCTTTATGTGCGCGGCCTCAACTTCGGCACGCCCACCGCCATTGATAAAATGCCAGCCGGTGATTGCGCAGCGGTTATCGTAGGCATTTAGGATTGCCAGCCGAAACCGGGCGTTGCGTCGTGGACGGTTTGAAAGCTGCGCTACGATTTCTAGTGTATCTTCAAAAACGAATTCAGATGCTTTTTCTGCGAAGCCTCTCGAATCCGCCGGATTGTTCTGGCTTGCCCGCGGAAGTGCATTTTGTTCGTCCGCCCAAGCCTCCTGTAAAATGCGGGCAAACGTGGCATCATCAATGTTACGGACCGCATTCTGAACGACGCCGCTGTTTGGTTTGCTGGTTCCTGTTCGCATTTTTGGTTCAACATAATCACCGTCAAGTTTTCGGGGTACGGGAGTCGCAAAACTCAAAAAAGACGATGGTTCCATATGAGCATAAAAGTGCCCTTCGCTTGATTGATCTGGAAC
>CAYSMJ010000033.1:803-21349 GCA_964432075.1 uncultured Caulobacterales bacterium
GAGCGCCGACGCGCAGTCGCGCTTGCCCGGCGCTGCACGGATCGGTTTCGATCCATGCTGCTTGGTATAACAGCATAAAAGTGCCCTTCGCTTGATTGATCTGGAACAATAGATTTGATTTTGACGCAGGCACAATAGCACCCCCTTGCATCCGGACTCACGCCTTTGTCCTTCACGGGTGAAAAGTAGACAACCCAATCGCTGATCGAGCGTTCGAGCCGCTTCAGATAGGATTTCGGGAAATGATATTGGATTCCCGGCTCATCGTCGTAGTGTGTATCGGATCGATGAACGATTACAGACTTCGCCATGACACCACAGGATTTGCGCGGATCGTAGAATGATCCCGATTCCTTAAGCTCAAGAACTTAATCGGCAAGGATATGCATCGTGCAATCCGGCAACACAGGGAGAGGTTCTGTCCAGACCTTTTGTCACTCGGATTGATGGTGCGATGCCGGTTTTTATTGCCCCGCCCCCCGTCCTGGGACACTGCTTCGCACCGGGCTTGTGTCGAAAAGGGCGTGACGCGGCGCACAAGTTTGGGTAGACACCCGCGCCATGGAAGAGTTTTGGACGTATGTTTCGAGCCGCCCGACGGATGCCGGCTGGCTGGGGTGGGTTATTCCGGTGACCTTGCAGGTTCTGGCGCTCACCGTGTGCCTGCTCGTGGCGCAGGCCTTTTTGATGTATTTCGACCGCAAGGTCTGGGCCGCTGTGATGATGCGCAAGGGCCCGAATGTGGTGGGCCCGTTCGGCCTGCTTCAGTCTTTTGCCGACCTGCTTAAAAATGTCTTCAAGGAAATCGTGATTCCTGCCGGGGCGGACAAGGCCGTTTTTATCCTCGCGCCGCTGATGACTTTTGTCTTAGCGCTTGGTGGCTGGGCGGTGATTCCGGTTGCACCCGACTGGGTGGTTGCCGACATCAATGTTGGGATTTTGTATCTGTTCGCGATCTCCTCGCTTGGCGTTTATGGCGTTATTATGGGGGGATGGGCTTCCAACTCGAAATATCCGTTTCTGGGCTCGCTGCGGTCTGCGGCGCAGATGGTCTCTTATGAGGTTTCGCTGGGCTTTGTAATCATCACCGTGCTCCTGCTTGTCGGCTCGGCCAATCTATCGGATATCGTCATGAGCCAGGATCGCGGCCTAGGCATGCTCAACTGGCATTTTATCCCGCTGTTCCCGATGTTTGTCATCTTCTTCATCTCGGCGCTGGCCGAGACCAACCGGCCGCCCTTTGACCTGCCGGAGGCCGAATCGGAACTGGTGGCGGGCTATCAGGTGGAATATTCCTCAACGCCCTTTCTGCTGTTCATGATCGGGGAGCTTGCAAACATCGTGCTCATGTGCGCGATGCTGACGATCCTGTTCTTTGGTGGCTGGCATTCACCGGTTGATGTGCCCATCCTCAATCAGCTGCCGGTTTTTTGGTTCTGCCTGAAAATTCTCTTCTTCTTCTTCCTGTTTGCCATGGTGAAGGCAATTACGCCGCGCTACCGCTACGACCAACTCATGCGAATCGGGTGGAAAATCTTCCTGCCCGTCACCATGGTCTATGTGATGCTGGTGGCTGCCGCGATCCTGTTTATCCCGGGTGCCGCCGACATCTTACAGAGCTGGAGGAATTAAGCCCCCATGTCCCGCCCCACGTCTCGTCTTGCGACCGCCCTCCGAGCCTTTGCCCTGACCGATTTTCTCAAGGCCTTCGGCCTTGCGATGAAAACCTATGTGCAGCCGAAAATCACGCTGAACTACCCCTTCGAAAAGGGGCCGATCTCGCCTCGTTTTCGCGGAGAGCATGCGCTGCGTCGCTATCCCAATGGCGAGGAGCGTTGTATTGCCTGCAAGCTGTGCGAGGCGGTTTGCCCGGCCCAGGCCATCACCATCGAGGCCGAGCCACGCGGCGACGGGTCACGCCGAACCACGCGCTATGACATCGACATGACCAAATGCATCTATTGCGGTTTTTGCGAGGAAGCCTGCCCGGTCGATGCCATTGTTGAAGGGCCGAATTTTGAATTTGCCACCGAAACCCGGGAGGAACTGTTCTACGATAAGGACAAGCTGCTCGAAAATGGGGACCGGTGGGAACGTGAGATCGCGAAAAATCTGGAACTCGACGCCGCCTATCGCTAAGACAGCGCGATGACGCGAAATCGCGACCGTTATTGAGCCCTTCATCCGAAGGGTTCTTTTTTAAGTGAGATAAAGAGCCGAGGGCTTTCATGATTGCCGCCATCGCATTCTGGATCTTTGCGTTTGCCGCCGTGGGGTGCGGGCTGATGGTCGTTTCGGCGCGCAATCCGGTGCATTCTGTTCTGTTTCTGATTTCCGCCTTTGTCTCGGTCGCCGGACTGTTTGTGCTGATGGGCGCGGAATATCTCGCCATGCTGCTGGTGGTTGTCTATGTCGGCGCGGTGGCAGTTCTGTTCCTGTTTGTCGTAATGATGCTCGACGTCGATTTTGTCGAGATGAAACAGGGCTTTCTGCAATATCTCCCGATTGCCTCGACGCTTGCCTTTGTTGTTGTGATCGAACTGGTTTTCATTGTCGCGGTCTGGGTGTTTCCGTCGGAAGCCGAGCTTGCGCGCGCCCAGCCCGTGGCGACCCGCGGGGCGGCCGGGGCACCGGCGGATGCGCCAGGCAATATCGAGGCACTCGGTCTTGTGCTTTACACTGAGTATATTCACTATTTTCAGATCGCCGGGATCATTTTGCTGGTCGCCATGATCGGCGCCATCGTTCTGACTTTCCGCGAACGCAAGGGTGTGAAAACCCAGGACGTGGCGCTACAGGTCGGCCGCAAACGCGAGGCTGCCGTCGAAGTTGTATCCGTCAAGACCGGGCAGGGGATCTGATGCAAATTGCTGCCGGATGGGCTGCCACACCCGGACGAAAGGACGGTTCTGCGTGACCGACATCGGACTTGGCCATTATCTTTGCGTTGCGGCGATCCTGTTTGCGATCGGCATGGCGGGAATTTTTCTTAACCGGAAAAATATCATCGTCATCCTGATGTCGATCGAACTGATGCTGCTTGCGGTCAACATCAATCTTGTCGCCTTCTCGCAGTTCCTCGGCGACCTCACCGGTCAGGTCTTTGCCTTCATGGTGCTGACGGTTGCTGCGGCCGAGGCGGCCATCGGGCTTGCCATACTTGTTTCCTTTTTCCGCAATCGCGGCGACATCTCCGTCGACGATGCCAATCTGATGAAGAACTGATCCGATGGAACCGCTTCTTGTTCTCCTGCCATTGTTCGGGGCCATGCTTGCCGTGCCGGTGGGCCGCAGTTTCGGGGCGCGCTCGGCCGAGCTGACCACGACGATCCTGATGTGGGTTGCGGCGATCTGGTCCTGGCTGGTCTTTTTTGATGTCGCGTCCAACCATACGCGCGAAACCCATATCCTGTTCCGCTGGTTTGCCTCCGGCGATTTTCAGGCCAACTGGGCCATGCGGGTTGATACACTGTCTGCGGTGATGCTGGTGGTGGTCAATTCGGTGTCGGCGCTCGTGCACACCTATTCCATCGGCTATATGCACGATGATCCGGGTCGCCCGCGTTTCTTTGCCTATTTGTCGCTGTTCACCTTTGCCATGCTGGCGCTTGTGACGGCAGACAATTTCATGCAGCTTTTCTTCGGCTGGGAAGGAGTTGGGCTTGCTTCCTATCTGCTGATCGGGTTCTGGTTCAAAAAACCCTCGGCCAATGCCGCGGCGATCAAGGCGTTTGTGGTCAACCGGGTTGGCGATTTCGGCTTTGCCCTCGGGATCATGGGGATCTTCTGGGTTTTCCGGTCCGTTGAATTCGACACCGTGTTTTCGCTGATCGCCAATAACAGCGATGTGGTGCCCTTCGGGATGAACGAAGGCGGCCCGATTCAGACCCTCACGCTCGACTTTTTCTCCATGGAATTGCATGCGCTGACGACGATTGCCGTGCTCTTGTTTATCGGGGCGATGGGCAAGTCGGCGCAATTCCTGCTCCATACCTGGCTGCCCGATGCCATGGAGGGCCCGACGCCGGTCTCCGCCCTGATCCACGCCGCCACCATGGTGACCGCGGGCGTGTTTCTTGTTTGCCGCTGTTCGATCATTTTCGACTTTGCGCCCGCGGCGACGGCCCTGATCACGCTTGTCGGCGCGACAACGGCGTTCTTTGCCGCATCGGTGGGCCTGCTTCAGAACGATATCAAGAAGGTCATTGCTTATTCGACCTGCTCTCAGCTCGGCTACATGTTTTTTGCCGCCGGGGTCGGTGCCTATGGTGCGGCGATGTTCCATCTGTTCACCCATGCATTCTTCAAGGCCCTCCTGTTTCTGGGTGCGGGTGCAGTCATCCATGGCATGCACCATGAACAGGACATCAAGAAAATGGGCGGTGTCCGCCATCTGATGCCGATGACCCACATTCTGATGGTGATCGGCACCATCGCCATAACGGGTGTTGGGGTTCCGTTTTTGTATTTCCTCGGCGCGCCGCTCGGGACAGCCGGCTTCGTCTCCAAGGACATCGTCATCGAAAGCGCGTTCGCAGCGGCGCAAGAGGGCAAAGCCTTTGCCATGTATGCATTTGTCATGGGCCTCGTGGCCGCTGTCTTCACGGCCTTTTATTCATGGCGCCTGATTTTCCTGACCTTCTGGGGCAAGTCGCGCGCATCCGAAGAGGTCCGCAAACATTTCCATTCGCCGCCCAACTGGATGATGCTGCCGCTTGTGCCGCTCGCCATTGGCGCGCTTGTTGCGGGCACGGCCTTTTATGGTCCCTTTGTCTCGAAGGACCATTCGAGGGATTTCTGGAACGGCGCTCTTTATGATGCAGCGTATACGGAAAAATCTGAGGGCGCCCATAGCGCTGTGACTGATGCTGGGCATGGCGCCGAGGTCGGCGATCACGGTACTGCGGGCGGGAAAGCCGATGCAGGCGCATCTGCCGGCAAGGAAAGCCATGGCGATGAGGCGCATGCCGAACATCATGCCCCGGCATGGGTGATCCTTGCGCCTTTCCTTGCCATGCTTCTGGGGACCTTGACAGCAACCGCTCATTATTTGTTGACGAACAATCCCTTGCGCAAGGGGCTCTTGTCCGAAGGCGGCATGATCTATGGTTTCCTCAAGAACAAATGGTATTTCGACGAGATCTACGATTTTCTCCTGGTCAAGCCAGCCTATGCGATCGGTCGTCTGCTGTGGAAGGACGGCGATGGCAAGATCATTGACGGGTTCGGACCAAATGGCATTGCCGCAGCGGTGTCGACCGGTGCCAAACGGATTGTCCGGATCCAGACTGGCTATATGTATCACTATGCGTTTGTCATGCTGATCGGGATCGCCCTGTTCATCAGCTATGTTCTGTATAAATCCGGGGGCAATTGATGACTGAAGATTTTGCCAGCGCCCCATGGCTGTCCATGGTGACCTTTGCACCGCTTCTTGGGGCCGCCTGTATCATGGTCAGGCGACTTCTCGCCCGCAAAGACGATACCGGCGCTATTGAAGCTGCGGAAATGCCCGCGGTCGACAATACCGCCCGCATGATTGCCTTTGGCTTTACAACAATCACCTTTCTTCTGTCCGTTGGCGTCTATCTGTTTGATTTCAACAGCAGCATGGCGGGCTATCAGCTTGTGGAACAGATTGGCTGGCTGGGCGAGGGCATCAATTACAAGATGGGGGTCGACGGGATTTCGATCCTGTTTGTGCTGCTGACCACCTTTATCATGCCGATCTGTATCATTGCGTCGTGGACCTCGGTAAAGGACCGGGTTGCCGACTATATGATCGCATTCCTCGTGCTTGAAACGCTGATGATCGGCGTGTTCTGTGCGCTTGATCTGGTCCTGTTCTATCTCTTCTTTGAAGGCTCGCTGATCCCGATGTTCCTGATCATCGGTATATGGGGCGGGGCAAGGCGGATCTACGCGGCGTTCAAGTTTTTTCTGTATACGCTGCTTGGCTCGCTCCTGATGCTGATTGCGCTGTTGTGGATGTACCGGGAGGTCGGCACCACCGACATTCCGACATTGCAGCAATATGCATTTGATCCGGGAGCGCAGAAATGGCTCTGGTGGGCGTTTTTTGCCTCCTTTGCCGTGAAGATGCCGATGTGGCCGGTCCATACCTGGCTGCCCGATGCCCATGTCGAGGCGCCCACGGCCGGCTCGGTCGTGCTGGCGGCGATTCTTCTGAAGATGGGCGGTTATGGTTTTATCCGCTTCTCACTTCCCATGTTCCCGGTCGCCAGCCTTGAATATGCCAATATCGTCTTTGCCCTGTCGGTTGTGGCGATCATCTATACCTCACTTGTGGCGCTGGCCCAGGAGGATATGAAAAAGCTGATCGCCTATTCCTCGGTTGCCCATATGGGTTTTGTGACCATGGGAATTTTTGCGGGCACGAAGCAGGGGGTTGAGGGCGCCCTGTTTCAGATGCTCTCGCACGGATTTATCTCCGGCGCCCTGTTCTTGTGCGTCGGTGTTGTTTACGACCGGATGCACACGCGCGAGATCAAGGCCTATGGCGGGCTTGTAAACCGGATGCCGCTTTATGCCTTCCTGTTCCTGTTTTTTACCATGGGCAATGTCGGCCTGCCGGGGACAAGCGGATTTATTGGTGAGTTCCTGTCCATGGCCGGTACCTTCCGGGTTAACACATGGGTGGCGTTCTTTGCTGCTTTTGGGGTCATCCTGTCAGCAGCCTATGCGCTTCGGCTCTACCGCGAGGTGATCTTTGGCGAGCTGACAAAAGACAGCCTGATGACGATTGCCGATGTCAATCAGCGCGAATTGATCATGCTCGGCGTGTTGATGGCTTTTGCGCTCTATCTTGGTGTTTATCCAAGCGCGGCCCTGTCGGTTTTCTCCGCCCCGGTCAATTCGGTAATCGACATTTACAATGGAGCCAACGGCATTGTTGGCGAAGGGGTTTGAGCCATGGATCTGATGCAAAGCCTCACCAATGCTTATGCCGAGCTGTTTCTGGCGGTCAGCGCCATGGCCCTGCTCGTCGTTGGCGTCTTTCTTGGCGACAGCCATTCCCGGCAGATAACCTCGGCAAGCATTGGCGTGTTACTGATTGCCGTTGTTCTGGCGCTGCTCGCACCACAGGGCACAGGGGTGACCATTTTCAATGGTGCCTTCAAGATGGATCAGCTGGCAAGTTTTTCGAAAATCGTGATTTTTGCGTCGGCGGCCATTACCGTTCTCATGTCGGCCCGGTTCCTGACTGGCAACCAGCTTGGCCGGTTCGAATTCCCGGTGCTGATTGTTCTGGCAGTATTTGGCATGGCGCTGATGGTGTCGGCCAATGATCTGATTGCGCTTTATATGGGTGTCGAGACCCAGTCACTGGCGCTTTATATCCTGGCAACATTTAATCGCGACAGCCGCCGATCAACCGAGGCCGGGCTGAAATACTTTGTGCTCGGCGCAATTTCGTCGGGTCTGCTGCTTTATGGGTGCTCGCTGGTTTACGGCTTTGCCGGTGCCACCTCGTTTGAGGTCATTGCCGCCTCAGCGGTCTCTGATGTGCCCAATGTCGGGCTGATCATCGGGCTTGTGTTCGTGATCTCCGGTCTTGCCTTCAAGGTCTCGGCGGCCCCGTTCCATATGTGGACGCCGGATGTCTATGAGGGCTCGCCGACGCCGGTGACGGCCTTTTTTGCCGCCGCACCCAAATTTGCCGCCATGATCCTGTTTACCCGCGTGCTGGTGGAAGGCTTTCCTGACGTTCTGGACCAGTGGCGCCCGGTGGTTTCGATTATCGCCGTGGCCTCCATGGTGGTCGGGGCGTTCTCGGCGATCATGCAGCGAAACATCAAACGGCTGATGGCCTACTCCTCGATTGGTCATATGGGTTATGCGCTGATCGGGCTGGCGGCGGCAGGGCCGACGGGCGTTTCGGCGCTCCTGATCTACATGGCGCTTTATGTCATCATGACAATCGGCACCTTTGCGGCAATCCTGATGATGCGCCGGTCCGGCGGGATGACCGAATCGATCGACGATCTTGCCGGGCTCTGGAAATCCAATATGCCGATGGCTGTGATTATCACGGTGCTGTTTTTCTCGCTTGCCGGTATACCGCCCACGGCCGGGTTCTGGGGCAAGCTTTATATATTCTCGGCAGCCATCGATGAGGGCATGATCATGCTTGCCGTGATTGGCGCGGTTACAAGCGTTGTCTCGGCCTTTTACTATCTCAATGTGGTCAAGATCATCTGGTTCAATGATCCGGCCCCGGCGTTTGAGCGCGACACCGGCCCGGCCCTCGGTCTGACGGCGGCGGCCTCAGCGGTGTTGATGTTCCCGGTTCTGACGATTTTCGTCAGCCCACTGCGCGAAGCTGCCACAAGCGCGGCGCAGGTCCTGTTTCCGGTCTGATCTGGCGCGCAGGTCCTGCCCCACGCGACGGTCGATCAGCCTTTGTCTTGCTCGTCGCCAAAATTGGCGAACACCTTGTCGAGATCGACCTTGCTGCCATCGTCTTCTGCTGCTGGCTGAACGGTTTCCTCTACCGGTTTGAGGCTTGGACCTTCAGGTTCGGCGAGGGGCATGTCCTTGGCCCGTTTCTCGGCGGCTTTGCGCACCGCGGCATCGAGGTCAATCTGCGTGCACAGTCCAAGACCGACCGGGTCCTGTGGTTCGAGACTGGCCGAGTTCCAGTGCGACCGATCCCGAATCGACTGGATCGTCGTCTTGGTGGTGCCAAGCAGTTTGGAGATCTGCGCATCCGACATCTCGGGATGGTTCTTGACAAGCCAGGCGATGGCGTCCGGCCGGCTCTGGCGTTTGGAAACCGGGGTGTAACGCGGGGCCTTTTTTGCTTTTTCCGGAACGATCGTCTTGGGTTTTGACAGTTTGAGTTTGTGCTCGGGGTCTGCCTGGCCTTTTTCAATTTCCTCGCGGGTCAGCTGGTGCGTTGTGATCGGGTTGATCCCGCGCACCCCGCCGCCAACGTCGCCATCGGCAATCCCGTGGACCTGAAGTGGGTGCAGCCCGCAGAATTCTGCGATCTGGTCAAAGGTCAGCGCGGTGTTGTCGATCAGCCAGACCGCTGTTGCGATCGGCATGAGGGGTTTGTCAGCCATGGGTGTCTCCATCGGGTTGGGACAAGCGACGCCCCTGTCGTGACGGGGATCGGGCTGGCACCGTTCCCGATGCCACGCTGACCGGCTGAATTTTCAGGGAAAGCGTCAAGTGTCCAATACACTTGTGCCAGCAAATAGGGGTTTCGACTGACGGCGCCAAGTCATTTTTGTGCTCTCATACCGGCAAATCGGGATTTTATCGCTCGGACAGTGATACAATGGGAATTGGCGAGGTTGTTCATGCCTGTCTTGATGCAGCTCATCGGATCGTGCGCGGGGGCCTGACAAAAAAGCGCAAAGCCTTTTGCCGTCCCTTGAAGACTGACGCGGGCTACTTTTCCGGGGCCGCGCCTTGGCGTAATATCGCTGCCGCAAAGGGGATCAGGTCCCATGAAAATCGGCATTATTGGCGCTCCCCTGCTCATCGCCGCGCCGGATGCGCAGATGAGGCATCATCTGCGCACGCTGGTATAGAGCCCTGATTGTCACATTTGTTGGCGGGATTGACCTGTTTGAGGCTGACGGGCGAATAGCAAGCAGGGTGCGAAAAGCTGTCCTTGAACGCGGCGTCAATAAATTCGTCGCCACTACGCCATAATCAGGGCCGTATCTTGCGGACGGATCGGATGGTGCTTTGCGTTTGCGCTTTTTTTGGCTGCTTGCTTGCTGTTATGCCTCGGGTCCTTCAGGATCGGGTGCCATGACCCAGACCATTGAGAAAAACGGGCCCTGGACGATCACGGCTCGGGAGAGTGTCTATCGCAATCCCTGGATCGAGATTGTCCATCACGAGGTGGTGCACCCGTCCGGCGACCCCGGCATTTACGGAGTTGTACGGTTTCATAACCGGGCCGTCGGGGTTTTGCCGATTGATGAGACGGGGCATGTCTGGCTTGTGGGGCAGCATCGCTTTCCGTTTGACCGGTATAGCTGGGAGCTGCCGGAAGGCGGCGTGCCGACGAGCGAGGATCCGCTGATGGGTGCCCGGCGTGAGCTTGCCGAGGAAACCGGGCTGCAAGCCGCAAGCTGGATGGAACTGACGCGGTTCGATATTTCCAACTCGGTCACTGATGAACACGCAATCTGTTATGTTGCCCATGATTTGTCGCCAGCGCCCGATGCTGACCGCCATGCCGATCCGTCGGAGGACTTATCCCTGCGCAAGGTCCATTTTCAGGCGCTCCTGGAGGCGGTTCTGGCCGGGGAGATTACTGA
The DNA here is from genome assembly GCA_964432075.1 of uncultured Caulobacterales bacterium. Lineage (GTDB taxonomy): Bacteria > Pseudomonadota > Alphaproteobacteria > Caulobacterales > Parvularculaceae > CALLPQ01. The sequence goes on from CAYSMJ010000033.1 coordinate 11,108, forward strand.
CAGCCTGACGATCATGATGGTGCTGATGGCCCGCGAGCGGGGCTTGCGCGGCGACCTGCCGGCCGCCATATCAAAACATGTCTGTAATCAGAAGGCGGTCCGACCATGAGCCAGTCCGTTGAAACCGAACCCCTCGACCTGCACGATACGCGCCGCGAGGGCGATGGCGAGGCTGGAGCCGAAGAGCACACGCTGGAGCGAACCTGGTCGCGCATGCGCCTTGAAGCCGCCACAGCCGCCGCCCAGGAGCCGAGCCTCGCAAGCTTTCTGCACGTGACGATCCTCAACCATACCTCGTTTCGGGATGCGCTCAGCTATCGTCTTGCGCAGAAAATGTCGGATACGGAAATGAACCCGATGGTCTGGCGCGAAGTCATCGAGGGAACCTATGACGACGACCCGGCGATTGTGATCGCAGCCCATGCCGATCTCTTGGCCTGTTATGACCGCGATCCGGCCACCTTCGAACATCTCCAGCCCTTCCTCTATCACAAGGGCTATCAGGGATTGCAGGTGCAACGGGTTGCGCACTGGCTGTGGATGCGCGATCGGCGATATCTGGCGCTTTATATCCAGAGCCGCATGTCGGAGCTTTACGGCATTGACATTCACCCCCAGGCCCAATTCGGCAAGGGCGTGTTTATTGACCACGCAACCGGCGTCGTGGTGGGTGAAACCACCATTGTCGAGGACAATGTCTCGATCCTTCAGTCCGTTACCCTCGGCGGGACCGGCAAGGAAGTTGGCGACCGGCATCCGAAGATACGGGCCGGGGCCCTGATCAGTGTCGGCGCCAAGGTGCTGGGCAATATTGAGGTCGGGGCGGGCGCCAAGGTCGCAGCGGGGAGTGTCGTTCTCAAGGATGTGCCGGCCGGATGTACCGTTGCGGGGGTACCGGCGGCGCTTGTCGGGGAGTGTGCCGACAAATCTCCGTCCGAGACCATGAACCAGAGCCTTTGAACCGGTGCGGATCCGTGCCGTTGCCGGGCTTGTTTTTCTCCTGACCGGGCTTGTCGGGCTTTGGCTTGCCGGTGTGGTCATCAGTGGCCACCGGACAGCGATTGTCAGCCAGACATGGCCTGCGATTGATGCTGTTGTCCTTGAGGGCGGCGACACCGGACTGATGCATCTGCGATCGGGCCAGTACGTCTACAATATTGGCGGGGAAAACCATTCGCAAACCCGGCTGCGGCTTCTGGTGCAGGTCTCGCCATTTTTCGGGCGGGTCGGCAGTGAACTGGGGCCCGGCTATTATGCCGGTCAGAAGATCAAGGTGCGGGTTGACCCGGAAAGCCCGGCACGGTCTGTCGTGGCAAATGGTCCCTTTGCTGAAGGGTTGTGGGGATGGCTCGCGATTGCCGGTCTTCTCGTCTTTACCGGGTTTGGCAGTCTTGCCGCCGTCTTCCGGGGAGGGTCTTATATCAAAATGCGCGGATGAGCACACATCCGTGCGTTCGGCGCATAAGCGACAGCGCGCATTGATGCATCCGACCCATAAAACGCTCAATAAACCGCCTGCCCTCGCTGCGTGGCTCGGTTTGGATTTGCCCAGCCGAATATTATAAAGACCGGTAAATCTCGACCCCGGCCGCGTCCGCCGCCAGGATAGCATCGGGTTTCTCGATCCGGACCCGGATGGCATGGACAAGCGGATGATCAAGCCCCATGGCACAGATTTGCTCGGCAAGGGTCTCAACGAGCCCGATATGACCGGCGTCGACAAGGTCGATGATGGCGTGGGAAAACCGGTTATAGCAGACAACATCTTCAAAGCTGTCTGCAAGCGGATCGGCTGGCTCATGAACATGAAGATCGACATCGATACGGATGGGCTGGGCCCGGTCCTTTTCGTGGGCATAGACACCGATCTTGGCTGCAAGCTGCAGACCGCGAATAAAGACCGTTCGGGATGAGGCAGAAACCGTCATTCGCCAACCATGACATCAGGGGTTTGCCAGACAAGGTGCTGGCCGCCATCGACGGCGATCATCTGTCCCGTGACGGCCTTGCTGTCGATCAGAAATTGCAGAGCACGGCATATATCGGCAGAATCGGCGCCATGGCCGAGGATGGTTGCCTCGTTCTGCCGGCGCCAGTCTTCTTCGGTCTGGCGCTTGTTTTTCAGGGTTGGCCCCGGGCCGATGCCATTGACCCGGATACCTTTCGAGCCAAGCGCCTGGGCGAGGGTGTGGGTCAGCGAATACAGCGCGGACTTGGAAAGAGTGTAGGTCAGAAATTGCGGCGTCAGCTTGAGGACCCGTTGGTCGAGCATGTTGATGATCAGCCCATCACGATCCGGGGGGACCTGCCGGGCAAAGGCCTGGGCCAGCATGGCAGGAGCGCGAAGATTAACATCCATATGCAGCGCCCAGCTGTCGTGGGTCATCGTGTCGATGTCATCGTCTTCAAAGGCAGAGGCGGAATTGACGAGAAGCGTCAGGGGCATGCCGAGACCGTTTGTTGTGCGCTCGACAAGTGTTGCCACGTCTTCCGCAGACTGAAGGCGGGCTTTGACACAAACCGCTTTGCCGCCGTCATCGCGGATCCGTCTGACAAGCTCTTCAGCATCGGCCTGGGAGTGGTTATAATGAATGCCGAGAGCATAGCCGGTCTGGGCGAGGTGCGAGGCCATGGCGCGGCCAAGCCGTTTTCCGGCACCTGTCACAAGGGCCGCAGGGGGAGCTTCTGCCATAATCGGGCCTTTCCGGTTTTCGGGAATGCTGTTCCTCAAGCGGCCAGCGTCGCCAGCAGGACGACAAAGGCGATATAGGCAAACGCCATGACGATTCCCGGCAGACGCCCGATATTCCGCCGCGTAAGGACAAAACCCGACAGGATAAGCGCAGCAAAGACCATAAAGGGTATATCGACCCTGAGAGATGCCGGGTCGAACGCGGCGCCACCAGCCAGACCGGTGATCCCGCCGACGGCAAGAAGATTGAAAATGTTCGATCCGATGATGCTGCCAACGGCCACATCGGATTTTTTCTTGAGCGCCGCAGACAAGACGGTTGCAAGTTCCGGCAGCGATGTCCCAAAAGCGACCACGGTCAGTCCAATGACGGCTTCGCGCACGCCAAGTTGTGCTGCTAGGCTCGCCCCGTTGGAGACAAGCAGATGCGCCCCGATCGGCAAGCCGACAAGGCCGCCAATAATAAAGACAAAGGTCATCACCGACAAGCCTGGATTCCCGTCAGTAAACTCGGCAACGTCGTCCATGACCGGGTTGCCATTCGTGTGGGTCACCGCCTCCACAACCATGTACAGGACGTAAAGAATGATCAGGCAGAAAAGAATTGCCCCGAAGGGAACACTGATCGCCCCCGGCACATAAGCCGCATAGGCAAAAACACCTGTTGCGGCGAGCATCGCAATCGTATGCTTGGATAAGCCTGTAATTTGCGTTGATATCGGGTAAATAAGTGCTGGGATTCCCAGCACCATCAGGATATTGGCGATATTCGATCCGATGATGTTGCCTAGCGCAATCCCGCCGGCATCGCTGAGCACGGCTTGGTAAGAGACAACCATTTCCGGCGCCGATGTGCCAAAAGCAACAATAGTCACGCTGACGATAAGCGCCGGTATGTTGAGGGCGTGGGCGAGATCGACAGCGCCCCGCACAAGGATTTCCCCCGATGCCAATAGGATAACGAGCCCGGCAAGTACCAGAAGAATTTCAATCAGCATGCAAGGCCTGTGAGGTCGATGGGTTTCGGGGAGAGATCGTGACGGCGAGCGTGTTTAATCAACGCGGCCTTTTTCGAGCAGATTGAGAATGCCCAGAAGAGCCACAAAACCGAAAATGATGATCAATGACATCCTATTTCCTTTAATGAAAATTTTTGGCTTGAGGCCATATAAATTGATCTCGCGCCGCGCGCCCATGATCGGAAGGATATGTGCCATGTTTCGAGAAATCTCAAGGCCATGCGGCGTCGTTCAGTGTCTTTTACCATTTTCCGTAGCGGAGTGGCCCGGCTTTTGGTGCGCAAGGGCGATGGCGGTTGTATCCTGTTTCAAATTGGTGGAAGCCCCCTGCCAAATGGCTGATGAAAGTGTTTTCAGAGATGGCCGAGTCTCCTTCTGACGTGTCTGCGCGTGCCGGAGTCGCCAATGACGACCCGGTCTTGGCGACATCAGACAATGCCGAAGCTGGGCAAAAGGGGCCCGAAACCGACTATATTGACGACGCACTTTTCGGGGATATGTCGACTGATACACCGGATCAGGGCGTTGGTGAGAAAGGTAAGGAAATCCGTTGCTGGGTGGTTTCCAACGGACGGGCGGGGACCCAGAATCAGGCGCTTGGCCTTGCCGAGGCGATGGCGCGGCACTTGCCGATGAAAATTGCGGTCAAGCAGATCAAGCTGCGCGCGCCCTGGCCTTCGCTGCCCCGTTTCCTATGGCGTGATCCTTTTGCCCTGCTTTCGGCGGAGAAGAACCTCTTGCGCCCGCCCTTTCCGGATTTGTGGATCGCCGCGGGTGCCGATACGGTTCCCTTCACCATTGATGTCAAGAAACAGGCGCCGCGAACCTTTACAATCCAGACCCAGCATCCACGGGTTGACCTCAACAGGTTCGACCTCGTGGTCCCGCCCGAGCATGACGGGCTTCAGGGTGACAATGTGATCGCGACCCTTGGGGCACCCTGCCGCGTCAATCCCGAGACGATTGCGACGGCGCTGGAGGCCGCCGATGACTGGTTTGACGGGCTGACCTCGCCCATGGCCGCAATCATGATTGGTGGCGATGCGCGCACCCTGACCCTTGATCAGCATGTGATAAACCGGATCGCCCGCCTGATCCGGACCTTGCGAAAGGACGGCTTCAGCGTCATCGTCTCCCGGTCCCGCCGAACCGAGGCGGTGTTGTGGCAAGGCCTGCGGTCGCGTTTTTCCGACGATCAGGTCCGGTTTTATGACGGCATCGAAGACGGGAGTGTGTTCAATCCCTATCCGGCCCTGCTTGGCCTTGTGAAACTGGTGTTTGTCACAGAAGACAGTGTCAATATGATCAGCGAAGCCGCTGGCGCCGGTGTTCCGGTCTATACAGTCGCACTTCCCGGAAAACTCGGCAAGTTCCGATCACTTTACCAGGCGCTGGCAAGACGCGGTATCGTGCGCCGGTATCGCGGCGAAATTTGCAACTGGCACTGCCAGCCGCTTGATGAGGCAAACCGGATCGCCCCGCAAGTGCTGGAACGATTTGAAGCCTTCCGTCAGGGCAGGGAAGTTTCCTGAATGCGTCCCTCACTGATTGTTATCCTGAGCCAGATTTTTGTGCTGACCCTTCTTGCGGTGCCAGCGGCACGCACCACTGAAGCTGGCCCTGAAACCCGTCGCGGCGAGATCAATCTGTTTGTGGTGAATTTTACCGCCAGCTGGTGCCCGAACTGCCGGATCCTCGACCCGGCGCTGGCACAGGCACTTGCCGGCATTGACGAGCTTGCGATCCTGCCGGTCACGCTTGATCTCACCAACGGTGCCACGGCTGAGGCCGCCTTCCATGCCGTCAACGGCACTGTGATTGCCAGCGCCTATGCCGATTATGTGGGCCGGACAGGCCTTGTGGTCATGGTTGCTGCCGATAGCGGCGAGGTTATCGACTGTGCCACCCGGGTCGTCGACGCCGAAGCAATCCGGCTGACTATTCTTGACGCCTTGCACCGTGTGCAGACAAGAGAACCGTTTGCCCGGGCCAGCGGCACGCCGGCCCTGTGCCCGCCGGCGAACCGGCGAATCCCGATTTCCGATTAAGGCGCTTCGGGCACGAACGGGTCTGACAGGTCGTCGACGATCCGGTAAATCTCGCCGCGAAAAAGCGAAACGATATAAAGATTGCCGTCATCATCTTCACCAAAGCTCGAAATCCCGTTGATCGGGCCAGTTGGGCTTGTTGTCAGCGCCTCGGTCCGGACCGTGAAATCTTCCATCTCACGTGTAAAGCCATCAGCGAGAAGCCCGACGGGTACACTCCAGACATTACCCGAGACAAAATCGGAAAAGACATACTCGCCTTTCAGGTCGAGAACATCACCGCGGTGGACATAGCCCCCGACCACGGAAGCGCCACCGGTCGGCTGGTCTTCATGCCGATATTCAATGATTGGAAAATCGGCGGCGCTTCCGTCCGGCTGCAGCGGGTTCTGCTCCTGTTCATTCGGAAAGGGCAGGGTGCCTTCAAACGCGTTCCAGCCAAAATTTTCACCGCCCGTGCTGCCGTCCGGAATACGATTGACCTCCTCAGCCTGGCTTTGGCCGACATCGCCGATGTATAAATTGCCAAGTTCGCGGTCAAAGCTTGCTCGGAAAGGGTTGCGCAGACCGTAGGCGAAGATTTCATCCGCAGCTTCGTCATCTTCATCAAGGAACGGATTATTGGCCGGAATTGCATAGTTGCGGGCATCATCAGCTGGGAAATCATCACTAAACGGATCAATTCGCAGGATAGCTCCGAGGAGGTTCTCGCGATTCTGTGCATTGTTTTGGGGGTCACCGCCACTGCCGCCATCGCCAGTTGCAATATACAGGAACCCATCCGGACCAAACCCGATCCAGCCTCCATTGTGATTTGGGAAAGGCTGGGGAATGGTCAACAGGACACGCCCGCTGGAAAGGTCTGCCCGGTTGGCATCACCACCACTTACCCGATATTCCCTTATTTCAGTATCACCATCCGTATTTGTCAGGTTGACATAGAACCGATCTTCGATGCCCTCGACTTCTTCGGTGTCGGGATCAGTATCGCCGCCGTAATTCGGGGCGAAGGCAAGGCCAAGCAGGCCCTGCTCGGCACCGGTCGAGACGTCGCTGGAAACATCGAGGAATGGCTCGGCAAGAAGCGTCGGTCCGGGCATTGTATCAAGCTGGATGATTCGGACCTGGCCTGTCTGTTCTACCACGAAGAGCCGGTTCGAATTATCGCCTGCGCCGGTTGCAAACAGCGGCATGTCGAGACCAAGCGCGACCTGTTCAGTCCCGACATCGATATCGGCAACGATGACCTGGATCGGAAGAGAGACGACTTCCGAGGTGCCCGAATTATCGGCCGCTCTGGCGGCGGCATCAAGGATTACAAAGTAGACGTTATTCCCGTCGACGCTGAAAGGCAGTTCGAAATTTGGAATGAAGGAAAAGGACAGGGTTGCCACTCCCGCATCATCGGTTTCAAGCGTGAACCGGTCGGAATCATTACCGCGCACCTGGTAGAAAACCTCGTTCCCGTCGGGACTGATGGCTTGTGTGCTGAAAATCACCCCTTCGACGCCCTCGTTCACCACGACCTGCGCTTCGCTCGTCGTAAAGGCTGGTGGCAGGACATCGGGACTGACTGTATTGATGTTACCATTATTGTCGTCGCCGCACGCGCTTAGCCCCAGCGCAAGCAGGCCGAACATCATAAAGAAGCAGGTGCGCAGATTCATGAAAGCCTCCAAAAAAATACTGTATTAACCAAAACAGGTTTCGCGTCTCAGCGATAGACCGATTTTATGAGGGAATTGTGTAAGACGCCTCCGACAGGGCGCGCCGACCTTGGCGGTCCATCATGCGCTGGGTAATCGCCAGCGCAATGACATCATACACCGTATGGGCGATGATCGGCACGAGGATATTGTCTGTGACGGCGAATATGAACCCGAGATAGGCACCAATAAGACCGGCCAGAACCATAAAGGTCGCATTGGCCATGTGGAGGACGCCAAACAGGCTCGCGGCGATCACGATGGCAAGCGGGGGCGAGATCAGGGTGGCCAGATGCCCCTGGATGGCCCCGCGAAACAGAAGTTCCTCTCCAATACCGGCACCAAGGCTCATCAGGATGATTCGCAAGGGCGTGAAGCGAAAGCCAAGGCCAGCGAAATAACGCAGCTGTTTTTGCCGGAACCGGCTGATCCTGGGGTTTCGGGCGGTCATGAGACCCGCCAGCAACGCCAGTATGGGGAGCATGGCCAACAGACCAAGAATGACGGCGTCGGCCGAAAAGGCAAGGGTTGCAACGGGTGAGGTACCGGTCGCCATGGCGATTAGAAACGCAAGGCCGCAAAACAACAGGCTGCCGCCTATGGCCGACCAGGCAGTAACGGGGTCATCCGCATCGGTCAGCGACGGTTTCATCGCCGTTTCAGTCCGCCAAGCAGCCCGCGAACAAGCGATCGCGCCAGACTGTTGGCCACCGTCCGGGCGGCCGATTTGATCGCGGCCTCACTGACAGACTGCCGACGATAGCCTGACCGGCGGCCCGGTTTTGCCTTCCTGTTCGCTTCGGTTGTTGCGGCGGCCTCAGCTTCCGCCGCCTGACGACTGGCGCGCTCCTTGAGCATTTCATAGGCGGAATAGCGGTCGACGGGAGTCTGATATCGCCCGTCCATGCCGCTTGCCTGCCGCACGGCGGTGCGTTCGGCTTCGGTGATCACGCCCATGCGTGATGACGGCGGGCGGATCAGCGTGCGCTGGACGATGGAGGGAGTTCCCTTGTCTTCCAGGGTTGAGACAAGCGCCTCACCAATGCCAAGCGCCTGGATCGCCGCTTCGGCATCAAAGTCGGGATTGGGCCGGAATGTTTCTGCGGCGGCACGGACAACGCGCTGTTCGCGCGGGGTGAAGGCGCGCAGCCCGTGGAGAATACGCGTTGCCAGCTGGCTAGAGACCGCATCGGGCACATCCAGCGGGTTCTGTGTCACGAAAAAAACGCCAACCCCTTTTGATCGGATCAGGCGCACAACCTGGGTGATCTTGGTCAACAGGGCTTTCGGCGCCATATCGAAAAGCAGATGCGCCTCGTCAAAAAAGAAGACCAGTTTGGGCCGGTCAAGGTCGCCTTCCTCGGGCAGTTCCTCAAACAGTTCCGACAGCAGCCACAAAAGAAAGGTCGCATAAAGCTTGGGGCTAAGCATCAGCCGGTCTGCGGCGAGGATGTTTACCATGCCCTTGCCGTCATAGGTCGTGCGCAGGAAATCCGTCAGGTCGAGCGAGGGTTCCCCAAAAAACCTGTCCGCCCCCTGTTCCTCAAGCGCTAATAGGCGGCGCTGGATAGCCCCGACCGTGGCGGTGGACACATGCCCATATTCCGCCGAGAGGGTCCGGCGTCGTTTGGCCACATCCACCAGCAAGGCCCGCAGGTCCTTCAGGTCAAGCAGCAACAGGCCGTCGTCATCGGCAAGCCGGAAAGCAAGGGTCAGAACCCCTGTCTGTGTGTCATTGAGATCGAGCAGGCTCGACAGCAAAAGCGGGCCCATATCGCTGACTGTGGCGCGGATCGGTGTCCCCTCGCTGCCGTCAAGATCCCAGAACGCGACCGGAAAGCCCGTCGGCGCATGGGTGTCGAGTCCGACCTTTTTCGCACGCCTGGCAAGCCCGTCGGACATTTCAATCGGCTGGGACAGGCCGGCGAGATCGCCCTTCACATCGGCTGCGAAAACCGGAACGCCCGCAGCGGAAAACCCCTCCGCAAGAATCTGCAGGGTGACGGTTTTACCAGTACCGGTAGCACCGGCGATCAGCCCATGCCGGTTGGCAAAGCCGAGTTTCAGGCCCTCGGGCTTCTCGCTGCGACCGAGAAAAATCATTGGTTCATTCTGCATCGTGCCGTTTCCGCCTGCGCCGCGGCTTGGTGTCAAGCCTCTGGCTATGGCGATTACCCCACACTCCCAGCGCAAATTTACATTATTACCAGGTTTACATCCTCGAGCCAATTGAGTGTTGGGCGGTGAAATGGTTAACGCACTGTTAGTCGCTAACTGGCACCAGGGCCAGACTTCGGCAGATCATTGTGCCGAAGATTGTGAAGAAGACTACAAGAGCCCAGGGTCGCGGCGGACATCCATGGCAGGGCGGCATGTGCCGTTGTGCCCAACCACTGAAAAGGGGACTTAACGTGGCAAGACTACTTATCATTCTGGCTGTCGTCCTGGCGGTCATCATTGCCGTGATGCAACTCACCGGCACCAGCCCTTCGGACCTTGTTGAGGGCACAAAAGATGCGGCCAGCGAGGTCGGCGAGGTCGCGAAAGAGGCAGCGGACAAGGCCGGTGAAGCTGTCGACGACACGGTTGATGCCGTAAGCGATGCCGTCGACGGATCGGATCCGGCGGTGGAAGACGCTATGGAAGACGCCGAAGATGCGGCTGCGCAAGCCGGTGAGGGCATGGCGGACATGGCTGATGATGCTGCTGATATGGCCGACGAAGCCGTGGATGAGGCGGCAGCAGCGGCACAGGACGCCGGGGATGCCGCTAGGGAC
>CAYSMJ010000034.1:0-20458 GCA_964432075.1 uncultured Caulobacterales bacterium
GGTCAGCAACCTGTTCGAGCAAGGCAAGAATTTCCTCTGTGCCACCAGCAGTACCAGAAGCCTTCCCCGGGACGGGCACTGCGCACAAGCGCCAGGATGGAATCGACAACCCGTTCTGCAATCGGCATGGCACGCACCAGCGCCTGGGTCCGCTGAAGGTCTTCAGCGGTCAGCGCCGGGGACAGCGCGACCGACTGGCCACCGGTCGTCTCGGCCAGCATCTGACGTTCAGCCTCAAGACCCGGGAATGGCACATCAATCTGCATCAAAAATCGATCAAGCTGGGCTTCCGGCAGGGGATAGGTCCCCTCCTGTTCGATCGGATTTTGCGTCGCCAGCACATGAAATGGGGCCGGCAGATCATGGCGCGCGCCGGCCACCGTGACAAAATGCTCCTGCATGGCCTGCAAAAGCGCTGACTGGGTTCGCGGGCTCGCCCGGTTGATCTCGTCGGCCATGAGAAGCTGGCAGAATATCGGTCCCGAAATAAACCGGAATACCCGCTCGCCGGACGGACTTTCTTCCAGCACCTCGGACCCCAGAATATCCGCCGGCATCAGATCCGGGGTAAACTGAACCCGCTTGGCCGAAAGCCCGAGAACATCAGCAATTGACGTCACAAGGAGGGTCTTTGCCACGCCCGGCGCCCCAACGAGAAGCCCGTGCCCCCCGGAAATCAGGGTCGCAAGCGTCAGGTTCAGCACCGCTTCCTGCCCGAAAATCACCGATGAGAGGGCATCGCGCGCTGACCGCACCTTGTCGGCAAGATCGTCAAATTCTTTCAGAACAACATTTTCGGACATGGGGACTTTCTCAATGAGGCTGGCAAGCCGGAGCGATACCAGATGGAAATTGCTATCATGCAAAGGCTGGCGAAGCGAAACATCCTGTCGCGCAGATTTGGTGCTTTGGCGAAAGCGTCGCAAGGTGGGGATGAAAGTGTTCTGCATGAGCCCGTTTGGGAATTGATCTCTTCCTAAACTTTTTGCGAGATAAGAAAGTCTCAAGGCGACACAGGCGCTATTCGCAAGCGATCGACATTGGCATGCGGTATCGCGACAGATTTTCCGGGCAGTGTTTCCTGCTGGGACTGGTAGAAGAAGTATGAGTATTGTCAGAGTTTTGGGCCAGTCCGGTCTTAGCAACAAGGGTAGGGCAAAGCGTGTCAGAATCACAAAGCTATGCGGGCGATGACCGCAATGATTTCAGCGTCTGGGGTTTTATCAAAGGGTTTGGCAAACTCCTGATCGGCTTTTTACTGCTGATCCAGGGGCTTATCGGGGTGATCCTCCTCCTGTTGCTACTGGCGGTGATCGGCAATGTCTCGGGCATTTTCGCCGGCGATAATGACCGCCGCGCGGTTGCCATCGAAGCCGGCTCTGCCTTTGTTTTCAATCCGGTTGGCGTCCTTGTGGAGGAAGCGCCGGCCGCAGACCCGTTCGAAGCCTTGTTCGAAGACGCCTATGGCATTCAGGAGCCCTCGCCAATCGCGCTGCAGGATGCCATTCGCACCATTCGGGCGGCATCCGCCGATGACCGCATTGAAGCGATGGTGCTCGACCTCGACAGCCTTGCCATCGCTGGTGTCTCAAAGGCTTACGTGCTGATTGACGAAATCAAACGGTTCAAGACGTCCGGGAAAAAAGTTTACGCCATCAGCGATTTCCTCGGCCAGACCCAATATCTGGTCGCCGCCCATGCCGATGAGATTCAGATCAGCGATTATGGGGGCGTTTCTGTTTACGGCTACGGCATCTATCGGAACTACTACAAGGACCTGCTCGACAAGCTTAAAGTCACGTCACACATTTTTCGGGTTGGCACCTTCAAGGCTGCCGTTGAGCCCCAGATCCGCAATGACATGTCGCCCGAGGCCCGGGAGGCAAACCTGGAACTGATTGCGGATTTCTGGGCAGCCTATCTCGATACGATTGCCGAGACACGTTCTGTTTCTTCCGAACGAATGACCGCCTATGCCGATCAGTATGACACGGTGATGACGCAGTATAACGGCGATGCTGCCGCCGCTGCCGAGGGCTACAACCTGGTGGACCGGGTCATGAGCCCGTCGGAACGCCGCAAGTTTCTGGTATCAACCTTCGGCAAGGGGCAAAAGAAAGCGCCGTTCAGGGGTGTCGGGTTTCAGGCCTACCTGCGATCTCTCCCTGATCAGGCCAAACCGACCGGCGACCGGGTGGCTGTCATTACTGTCTCCGGCGTGATCACGCCCGGCCCCAGTCAGGTCGGCCAGAATGCCGGCAGCAAGACGGTCGTCGATTACCTGCTCAAGGCCAGGGACGACAAATCGGTCAAGGCGGTGGTCCTGCGGGTCGACAGCCCCGGGGGGTCTGCCTTTGCCGGCGACATCATGTATGACGCCATCAAGGATGTGAAAGAGGCCGGCAAGCCGGTCGTTGTTTCCATGGGCTCGACTGCCGCATCAGCCGGCTATCTCATTGCTGCACCGGCCAATGAGATCTGGGCCGAGCCGACCACAATCACCGGCTCTATCGGTGTTTTTGCGGCTTTCAACACCTTTGAAAATGCTGCCGCCGAGGTTGGCTTTTATACTGATGGTGTCGGCACGACCGCGCAATCGCCCATTCTTGCGGCTGGGCTTGGCCCCCTGCCCGAGGTCACGAAACGCGCGCTTCAAAGCGGCGTTGAGCACACCTATCGCGATTTTCTCAAAACCGTTGCAGAAGGCCGGGGCCTTGAGACAGCCTATGTCGACTCCATCGGCCAGGGCCGGATCTGGACCGGCGCAAAAGCAAAAGAGTTGAAGCTGGTCGATAAACTTGGAGGTCTTGAGGAGGCTATTCAGGCCGCAGCCAGTTGGGCCAACCTCGCTGATTACACCGTTGAGCGATATGAAGATCGCCGCACGCCCTTTGAGAAACTGTTTGGCGGGCCGACCGCGCGGCTTATGGCCATAACCGGTATGCATAAATCAGTCGCCGACTGGCGGGCCTCACCCTTCGGCAAAATCCTTCGGGAATTCGAAGATGAGGCACGCTTGCTAACCAGTTTTGAGGATCCGCAGAACCTGTTCATGCGCTGTCTGGAATGTGAAGCGGCCACAACCCCGGCGCGCTGAGGCGCCGCGGCCCTGGTGCGGTTCGCAAGCCTTGTGAACCACCCTATAGGATGTCGATGACAAGCCTTTTTTCCATTGCCAGTGCCCTTGCCGACCCTGAAAAGACAAGGGCCCTGCCGCCGGTCGAGAAATGGAACCCCGACTATTGCGGCGAGCTTGATCTTGTGATCCGCGCTGACGGCACCTGGGTCCATGAAGGCACGCCGATCGGCCGGGCGCCTTTGATCAAGCTGTTCTCTACTGTCCTAAAGCGCGACGGCGATCGCTATTTTCTTGTCACCCCCCATGAAAAGCTCGGCGTCACGGTTGAGGACGTTCCCTTTCTTGTGGTTCTGATGGAGCGCGAGGTCACCGGGCCGACCCAGACAATCACTTTTATCACCAATGTCGGGGACACGGTTGTGCTCTCCCACAATCACCCGCTGGAGATGCGGCCCCTGACTGGCGATGCCAGCCAATGGGCGCCTTACATTCCGGTGCGTGCCGGGCTTGAGGCGCGGGTCTCGCGCAGTCTGTTTTATGACCTTGTCAATCTTGTCGAACACGATAGCGGTCGAGGCGGGAAGGGTGTCGGCGTCTGGTCGTCCGGGTCATTCTTTCCCCTGTCCAAGGATAGCTGACCGATGCAACGTCATGATCTTGCGGAAAATCGACCTGAAAGTTCCTGCGTTCCGGGAAACGAGCGCCCGGGAAATCATCCGGAGATTGCGCGGTTAAGCGCTTGTCTTGATCTTGGGGTTCGCCTGCCGGCGCGCGAGCCCTTTCGCGAATTGAATCCGCACCTCGTTGACACCCCGGAATTTGAAAGCCGCAATGAGGCCCGCAAACCGGCTTCGGTTCTGATCCCGATCCTTGATCGCGCCGAGCCCACGATCCTGCTCACAGTGCGGTCGCCCCGCACGCCAACTCATGCCGGCCAGGTCAGTCTGCCCGGCGGCAAGGTTCAGGCCGGGGACCGTGACCGGGCCCACACCGCCTTGCGTGAAACCGAGGAGGAAGTCGGGATTCCGCAGGCCGATGTCCGGGTCATTGGCGACCTTGGCGACCATTTTGGCGGGCTTGGCTATTGCGTCACACCCTATGTCGGTGTGGTAAACGCAGAGGCGCCGCTGCTTGCCTGCCCGCGCGAAGTCGCTGAAATTTTTGAAGTTCCCCTCGGGTTCGTGCTTGATCTCAGCAATCACGGCTTTGCCGAGAATGACCATAATGGCTACAGGCTGAAACATTTTGCGCTCCAATATCGCCATTATACCATCTGGGGCCTGACCGGTGGCATTCTGCGAAGCTTTGCCGAGCAGGCGCGCCAGCAAGGGCTTTGATGTGGCCGGGCCTGCCCGAGCCCTGACGTTGGCGGAGCGCGCCGCCTTTGGCTGGCTCGATCAGCCGGGAACACGCGTCATCATCGATGCCCTTGAGAGACAGGCACCGGGGTCTGCCCGGTTCGTCGGCGGGTGCGTGCGTGATGGGCTTGTCGGTATCTCGGCGGCGGACCTTGATCTGGCGACACCGCTGCCGCCGGATGTGGTTCTCGGAACGCTGGGCAAGGCAGGGGTCAGGGCCATACCCACCGGCATCGACCATGGCACCGTGACGGCTGTCAGCCATGGTCAGGTTATCGAGGTGACGACCCTGCGCAGGGACGTCACAACCGATGGGCGGCGCGCTGTTGTTGAATTTACAACCGATTGGGACGAGGACGCCCGGCGCCGGGATTTTACCATCAACGCCCTTTACCTCGACCTAGCCGGACATGTGTATGACCCTGTTGGCGGTATTGACGATCTGGCTTTGCAAAAGGTCCGCTTTATTGGTGACGCTGAGGCGCGCATCCACGAAGACTATCTGCGCATCTTACGTTTTTTCCGCTTTTCCGCTCGGTTTTCCAAGACGTATGACCGGGCCGCTCTTGGCGCTGTTGCGCGGTGCCAGGATGGGTTTGACGGGCTCTCGCGAGAACGCGTCGGCCAGGAGATCGTAAAGCTGTTTGGACTGACCCGGTTGCCTGACGCGGCCCGCCATATGGTGGAAACAGGCATCCTGCGGCGGGTCTGGCCGGAGCCGCCTGATCTTGAAACCCTGACCACCTGGCGCTCGATCATACCGGAAGGCGATCCTTTCGCGGGGCTGGTGGCCCTCTTCGGGGGTTCGGTCACGGGGCTGGGTGATCGGTTGAGGCTGTCAAACGCCGATACCGCAAGGCTGGACCAGATCGCCAGTGTAAGCCGCGGGCTTGAGGCGCTCCCTGATCATGAGGCCCTCACAGCGCTGGCATACCGGTCTGGCAAGGTCTGTGCGCGGTCTGCCCTCGCCGTAACCTGCGCGCGATTGCGGGCCGAACTGATAACAGCACAGGACCTCCTCGCACGGCTCGACGCCCTGCCCACCCATAGCTTTCCGGTTCGCGGCGGCGATTTGATCGCGCGGGGTATTGCGCCCGGCCCCGCCATCACGGACATGCTGGCGGCGCTGGAGCGCTGGTGGATCACTGCCGGCTTCCCCGATCGCCAGAAGACGCTGGCGGAACTTGACCGGCGTCTGGCAGGCCCGATGTGAAATTTGACACCAAATCCCATTGCAGTGCTTGCCCATTCCCGGTTGAACCGGCAAGGCAGGCATGCCAGCGTTTTAGCCGGAATAGCGGCATGGTGTTCGCATGGTGGTATTGATGGCCGAAGATGCCAGAACACAAGGCGCAACAGAGGTTTTTATGACGATGGACTGGTCCCCTGAGAGTTGGCGCACAAAACCGGCCAGACATGTGCCGGACGATTATCCCGATCCACAGGCGCTCGCCGGGGTTGAAGCGGAACTGTCCGGCTATCCGCCGCTCGTTTTTGCCGGTGAAGTCCGTTCCCTGCGCGAGGCCCTTGCCGAGGTTGCCGCGGGTCGCGCTTTTCTGCTTCAGGGCGGGGACTGTGCGGAGAGCTTCAAGGAATTCCATCCGAACACCATCCGCGACACTTTTCGGGTCCTCCTGCAGATGTCCGTGGCACTGACCTTTGGCGCCGCAATGCCGGTCGTCAAGGTGGGCCGGATTGCCGGGCAATTTGCCAAACCGCGGTCAGCGCCGACGGAGACCCGGGATGGCGTTACGTTGCCGAGCTATCGCGGCGATAATATCAACGCAATGGAATTTGAGGATGCCGCACGCCAGCCGGATCCGGCGCGGCTTTTGCGGGCCTATGGGCAGGCGGCTTCAACGCTGAACCTGCTACGCGCCTTTGCTGGCGGCGGGTATGCGTCGCTGGAAAATGTGCACCGGTGGAACCTGGAATTTGTCAATGATAATCCGCAGAAAGAGCGGTATCAGGAACTTGCGGACCGGATTTCCGAAGCCCTGAAATTTATGGACGCGTGCGGTATGGGCGGGACCCGCGCCATGCGCGAGGTCAGCTTCTACACTTCCCATGAGGCGCTTCTGCTTGGGTATGAGCAGGCCATGACCCGGATCGATTCCACCAGCGACCAGTGGGTGGACACCTCTGCCCATATGGTCTGGATCGGCGACCGGACACGGCAGCCGGATGGCGCCCATGTGGAATTCTGCCGGGGTATCGAAAACCCGATCGGGGTAAAATGCGGGCCGAGCCTTCCCCCTGACGAGCTTCTGACCCTGCTGGATATTCTCAATCCGGACAATGAGGCCGGGCGGATTGTGCTGATTGCCCGGTTCGGGGCTGACAAAGTCGAGGACGGCCTGCCGCCGCTTGTGGAAACCGTAACGCGCGCTGGCCGTCAGGTAGTCTGGTCATGTGATCCCATGCACGGCAACACGGTCAAGGTCGACAATGGCTACAAGACCCGTCACTTCGATGCGATTTCAAAGGAAGTGGCGACGTTTTTCGATGTTTGCCGCAGCGAGGGCGCCTATCCTGGCGGGGTGCATTTTGAAATGACGGGCCAGAATGTCACGGAATGTCTGGGCGGCGCTTTTGATGTTTCCGAAGCGGATCTCTCCTCGCGCTACCACACCCATTGCGACCCACGCCTGAACGCTACCCAGGCGCTGGAACTGGCCTTCATGCTGGCTGACCGCCTCAAGACGCAGCGCACTTAATCCCAAGCCGCAAGGATCGGAACCGATCCTCGCAGCGCGGGCAGGCGCGTCAGCGCTTACGCACCGGATGCGCAGAGGAGTGATCAACTGCGCACACTGGTAATAGCCGACGCAGTATGGCTGATATTTTTGTCAGATAAGGTCGGCGATTACGCCCTATCCAAAGAAAAACGACCCCCCGAAGGAGGCCGTTTCCAACACAAAAACCAGCGAAGAGCTTAGGCTTTTTTGCGACGACGCATTGCGGCGGCACCACCGACCAGAGCTGTTGCCATCAGCGGCAGAGCAGCCGGAACCGGGATCACGTCAGTAACAAGGTCAAGCGTGATGAAGTTTACGTTGGTGTCATCCGTGACGAGAACGTCAAGATAACCCTGGGACTGAATAACCGACAGAAGACCGGTTGAAGCAAGGTCAAAAGTCAGTGTGGTCGAGCCGCCACCGATGTTGTTTGCGATGCGCGTCAGTGCGGTAAAGAAGGTCGCACCAGTCGCTGCATCACCAGCCCAAACCGAATCATTCTCAGCGCCGGCAAGGAAGTTGTTTACGGAAATCGTCAGTGTACCACCTGTGATACCAGTCATTGCCGTTGTGAAACGATGGGCAACGGACGTATCATTCGACCCGTTATCGGTATCACCAAGTGCGGCTCCGAAAAAGCCTGGGTTACCAAATTGAGGGGCAGGCGACGTTGCGTCAGGGCCTGAACCTGGTGTGTTTGTCGTATCACCAACGGTGATTGTTTCAGCGTTAGCGGCACCCATCAGCAAGAAAGATGATGCGACGCCAAGGAGGAGTTTCTTCGTCATGTCTGTCTCCGACGTTTGTTTACGTTGATTTCGCGTGCCAGAGGCTGTCCCCAAACAACGCGCATTCCCCTTACTTTCGAAAGGTGGCTTTCGCGTACCACCAAGTTTTTGGGGCGGCAACCGAATTGCGGCTCAAAATGAGACTTTTTTGGTTGCAAGGCCCGAAGCGGCACAAAACTGCACGAAAGTGAGACATTTCTGCCGCAGTTCCAAACTTTGCAGTATTAACAATGTGTTAACAACCACATTCTTGCCATGAATTGAAACACTTGGCCATGCCCGCTCCATAGTATCAACGCAATTTCATTGCCTGGTACCACCTGGTTCTGGCGGGACGCTTAAACTACGGTATGACCTGCGGGAAAACCGCTGGCTCAAAACAACCGGGAGAATATGGACGATGATCTTACCCTTAAAAGCAATGATGCTGGGCAGTCTGGTTCTGGTTCAGATCACCGCCGGACCAACCGCCCTGTCGCAGACACCGGCAAAACAGACCGGCCTTGCCCTTACCATTTACAATGACGGTCTGGCACTGGTCCGTGACGAACGCAGCCACGCTTATACGCAGGGTCGATCAGTCGTCACCTTCCCCGGCGTTTCCTCACAAATCCAGGCGCCGACAGTCACTTTTTCGGCGACGGGCGTATCCATTATTGAACAGAATTATGATTTTGACCTGCTGACCCCGGCAAAACTCATGGAAAAAGCCGTTGGGAAAACGGTGCGCATTGTCCGGACTAATCCGGCGACCGGTCGCGAAACCACCGAAACCGCCAAGGTCCTGTCCGTCAACAATGGGGTTGTCATTGAAGTCGACGGCCGGATCGAAGTGCTGCGCGACGATAATCTGCCGACACGGGTCATCTTCGACCGGGTCCCGGAAAATCTGCGGGCAGACCCGACCCTGTCCGTGATGGTGGAAAGCAACAGGGCCGAACGCAAGCCGACAACGCTGACCTATCTTACCAACGGGCTTGGCTGGCGCGCTGACTATGTGGCCCTGTTCGATGAGACCGCGAAACAGATGGATTTCCAGGGCTGGGTGACCCTGTCCAATCTGACCGAAACCACCTTTGCCAACGCCGAGGTTCAGATGGTCGCCGGCGATATTGCCCAGTCCGGCAGCTATGAGCGCCCACGCTATCCAAGCCGCGGCATTTCCTCGGTGCGGTCCGGCGGCACCGAAGCGACACCGGAAGCCCGCCTTGGCGACAACTATCTTTATCCGCTGCCCGCCCGGACCACTGTGGCCAGCAACCAGACCAAACAGGTCGGATTCGTTGCCGCCGACGCGGTTGCCGCCGAGAAGAATTATGAATTCCTCGCCTATGGCTTCGACACGATGAGCGAGCCGCAGAATGCTGATATTCGCATTGCCTTTTCAAACGCGGCGGACAAGGGGCTGGGCGCCGCTCTGCCAAAGGGTATTGTTCGTGTTTACACCAAAGACAGCGAGGGTCGGGCCCAGTTTATCGGGGAGGACCGGATCGTTCATACCGCTGGCGGCGCAGACCTTTCCCTCAAAATCGGAGAGGCTTTCGACGTTACGGTTCAATCGGCAGTCCGTGATCGGAAATTTCTATCGCGCAAGATCACCGAAACAACGATGGCCTACACGCTGCGTAACGCCAAGGTCGAACCGGTAAATATCACCATTCGCCAGCAAGCCGGCTGGTGGGGCAGCGAAACCGAAATTCTCGACGAAAGCCTGGAAAACCGGAATCCCGCTGAAGGTCAATTTGTCTGGGATGTGCCAATTCCGGCCGAGGGCGAAACCGTCCTGACCTTCACGCTGCGCGCCACGACCCGATAACCCCATGGTTCGCACCCTGATCGTTCTTCTTGCGGGCGCATTGATAACCGGCGCAAACGCCCAGCCCGCGCCTGCTGATCTCGTATCGCCAGCGCCTGACGATGTGGCACTGACGATTTATCGCGACAATCTGGCCTTTATCACCGAAACACGTGAGATCAACCTACCGACGGGTCGATCAAACCTTGTTTTCAAGGGAGTCAGTGACCTGATGATCCCGCAAACGGCTGTCCTGCGGGAATTCACCGGCGTGACGCTGGAGCGCAATTTTGATTTCAACCTGCTTTCCCAGGGCGCTGTTCTCGAAAAGTCCGTTGGTGATATCATCTCGCTCATCCGTACGGACCCGGCCACGGGCGCGACAACACAGAAACGCGCCAGAATCGTTTCTGCGCGGCGCGGTGTTGTCCTCGATATTGACGGCCAGCTTGAAACCTTCGACTGTTCCGGCCTGCCAGAGCGAATCGTTTTCGACCGCTTGCCCGAAGACCTTCTTTCGCAGCCGACATTGTCGATAGAAGTCTCCGCCGAGGAAGCCGGGCCACAGACATTTACAATCAGCTATCTTGCCAGCGGCTTCGATTGGCAGGCAGACTATATCCTTGATGTCTCCAACGATCCGGACAAGGCAGACCTGACCGGCTGGCTGACCGTTTCTAATCGGTCCGCCATGTCGCTGAGTGGTGCGCCCACCGCCATTGTGGCCGGTGAGTTGCAGCGGCTTTATGAAACGCGGGCACAAGGGTTTTCGGCAAAATCCTTTTTTGCAGCCTGCTGGCCCCGCGGGTCGACAAAGACCGGGATACCTGTCGAACGTGATCAGGTGCTCTACGATGCTGCAAGACCGGCGCCGGCGCCGGTGACGATGATGCGGTCAGCCATGGCACCCGAGGCTGAACTTGCAGAAGATTCCCTTTTTGTCACTTCAAGCCGGGGGAAGGCCCGGCGAGAAGATCTTGGCGATTACAAGCTGTTCCGGACCCCGGAACCCACCACGGTTGCGGCCTATCAGACCAAGCAGATTCTGTTTCTCGATGAAACGGCAATTGATGTTAGCAAAGTGCATGCTTTCAGTTTTGATCCGTCCTCCTATGAAGACATGAGTAAAACCGCTATCGAGGCGCCCATCACGCCGGCCCTAGTTCGCTACGATATCGATAACAGCGCAGACGGCGCGCTCGGACAGCCCCTGCCGGAAGGAACCATCCGGGTCATGACGGATCACCAGGGTGGATCGTTCTTCCTCGGCGCAGACGATATTGAAGACCTTGCTGTGGGATTGCCGGTGGAGGTTGAGGTGGCGAAAAGCCCCACCGTCGCCGCCCGGACCTCAATCCGGTCAGCCAAACGTCGCAGGGTCCGCGGCGGCAAATATGCCTGGACGGTCTCGCTTGAGCACCTGCTGACAAACGCAAATACTGAAGCCGTCACCGTCGAAATTGCCCACGGAAAAGACAGTATTATCTCCCCCCTGACGATCAGCCGCGCTTCAGTTCTGTTTTCGGATACAGACGGATTTCCCAAGGCAATGGTGAGGGTGCCGGCAAATGCGAGCCTTCTTGTCACCCTCGACCTTGCGTGGACCGAAAACTGACTACGCCTCCCGGTCGGGCGGCGTTTCGTGGTCATGGCCGGGTTTGGTGCAGACCTTGTCGGAGAGAGCGACGAGAGGAGGCTCCGTTCGTTGTCGGCCCATCAGGTTCCAGCTTTCGTCAAGACCCTTTTCGATTACCGGGCTGACCAGGGGAGAGGGGTTGGCGTCGGTTCCGGCGAGGCTTCCCGGCACGACCATGACCGCCCCTGAGCCTTCGGCAAAACGGGCCGCCCGATCAGAGAGCATGACCTCGCGAAGAATCTTGATCGCCATCTCCTGTGTTGCCGGTTCTCGCTGCTCATAAATCATGTTGAGAAGCCGCCTTGTTTCTCCGGGGACCTTGGAGCCGATGTCATCGTCATCTTCGGCAACGATAAACGCATCACTTGGCGCAATCACAAGTTTATGAACACAAAGCCCGAGCGCGGTGCGCCCCTGGGCGGGCTCGCCTTCGATGTCAGCCTTCAAAACCTCCTGGCACTCCTGCGTGATGTTGCTCAGATCACAGATCACAGCGCGGCGGCGATATTTTCCGAACACGCTGGATGCCGCCGCCACAAGCCGGCTGGCCAGAGTATCGGCAAGGATATCAAATTTGCCGTGCTGTAGCATGGCACGGATGTAATCGAGATTATCAGAAACCGAGAATTCCAGTTTCAGAACGGTCCGCAGGTTGGTTTCATCACTTGTTTCAATTTCAACCGGACCATAGTGCAGGGAAACAACTTTCAGGCTGAGATTACCATCCTCTGTACCGAGATTATCCGGGCTGTAATGATACAGATCCGATGAGGACCGTAAATCGGCAATCTCGCGCGCATTCAGAATACGAGCCATGGCTCTTGGCGTGTATACAATACCACCTCGCTTGGGCCGCAAATAGCACCCCAGTCTTTCGAAAAGCTGTACTTCGTTTTGCTTCGGCTTCTGGCCCATCACAGAACTCCTTTTCGGTTTCAACCAGCTTTGAAAAACCCACCCGCCGGCAAAGACACTCTATTAGCGAAAATATTAATCACAATACGGAATAGAGGAAATCCTGTTCCCTGATACCAGTGGCATGTCGCAATATTCCGAACCCGGAACGGAAATGGTGCCAGGGCGGGGATAATCGATGCGCGGAAATGCCATGGCGGGCGATCGATGGATGGGGCTAGACTGTCGTGCAGGCCAATACTATCTATGATTTTCCGTGAAATTCAGTGAAATGGAATGGCCGATGCGCTTTCAGGATCCGCAAGCCACGGCGCCGTCAAATCGGCTTTATTGGCGATATCTGCATGTTTTGCTTCGATTTTTCTGTTTGAAAAATTCGATCAGCTTCACCGATTTTGCCAATGATGTCGCAAAGCATCAGGTCAGGCTTGATCGCGATCACGGTGCACTTTCCGAAAGCCATGACGAAAAGTCGCGTGCGGTTCACGAGCGGGTCAAGATCAATGCATACAACTTTTTGACCAAAGCCTCGGAGAAAGGCGTGAGTGGTTATTTCCAGGCTTTCAACGCCACGCTTGAAGCCCTTTATGATAAGCATGGCCGCATCGTCGATGGATACGACCTTTCGCATATCCACAATATTCTGCTTGAGGGCGATGCGGTGCACGAGGCGCCGAAAGCCCGCCAGTTTTTCTGCGAAATCACCGACAGTTACATTACCGACAATATGCGGGCGCGGCTGAGAAATGACGACCCGGGGCTGTTTCCGGCCGATGCCGGTCAGGCGGCCGTGTCGCGCACGATCGGTAAGGTCTTTGTTTTGCTTGCCCATGATTTTGACGGGGAAGGGCGCAATGTCGAGAAATTTGACAGCCGGTTTGAGGAGCGACATTTTGTTGGGATTCGCGTCTCAAGCCAGGATGACGGGCGCTTTGTTGCCCATGGGCTTAAATTCCAGCGTCATTCGGAAAACCGTGAATTCACCTATTTCTCTGAAAAATATGTCGTCCCCGCAAACGGGCTCGGGACCAATGGCGAGGCGCGCGAGAGCCGCGGTATCTGTTTTTTCGATGGCGGGTATCTCAAAGCCATCGGGCGGCCAAGGAGCAGCCATTCGCTCACCTATCTTACCGGGCGACTGCCGGAGTCCGATGTAATCGACAGTTTCAGTGGGCTTATCACCACCTCGAACAGCGAGAAAATACAGATTGCCGCGCCGTTTATGGCCCTGTCCTGCGACACTGTCGAAATGAAACAGGCCAGAACCGGCGTTTTCACGCGCGATGTTCTGCTTGATCTGTTCGATGGAAACCAGAAAGACATCCTCAAGGCGTGGTTTGACGGCGACGGGAAATCCCGTTGCTTTCGCTCCTAGGCTGTAAAGGCTACACTCAGCGGTCATGCCCCGCTTCAGTCCTGAATTTCTCGATGAACTCAAATCGCGCCTGCGCCCGTCCGAGGTGATCGGGCGAACGGTTTCGTTAAAGAAACAAGGCAATGAATATGCCGGGTTAAGTCCCTTCACCAAGGAAAAGACCCCCTCCTTTTTCGTCAATGACCAGAAAGGGTTTTTTCACTGCTTTTCTTCCGGCAAGCATGGCGACGTCATTTCTTTTCTGCAGGAAACACACAATCTGCCCTTCCATGAGGCGGTTGCGACCCTGGCTGAAGAAGCGGGGATGGAACTCCCGAAGGAGGACCCGAAAGCCGCCGAACGCGAAGCCCGGCGCAAGGGCCTTGTTGAAGCCTGCGAGGAAGCCCGGAAATTCTTTGCCGCGATGCTGACCCGCAGTGAGGGCCGGGCAGCACTGCGCTATGCCCGCCAGGAACGTAGCCTGAGCGACGCGCAATTGCAGGAGTTCGGCGTCGGTTACGCTCCTGGCTCGGGCTCTGCGCTCAAGGACACCCTTGTCAATAAAGGTTTCCACGAAGACACGCTTGCCGAGGCCGGGCTCATTATCCGGCCTGAAGACCGGGGCAAAGCCGCCTATGACAAGTTTCGCGACCGGCTTATGTTTCCGATCTGCGATCCGAGGGGCCGGGTGATTGCCTTCGGTGGACGGGCCCTCAACGCGGATGTTCCGGCGAAATACATGAACTCGCCGGACACGCCGATTTTCCACAAGGGCGCTGTCCTGTACCGGTACGGCGAAGCCCGCACCGCCCTCGCTTCAGCTGGCGATCCGAAATCCGCGACCGCCAACACCCTGTTGGTGTGCGAAGGCTATATGGACGTGGTCGCCCTGTGGGGCGCGGGATTTCGGACCGCCATTGCCGCCCTCGGTACCGCCATCACGGAAAACCAGCTTGCCATGCTGTGGCGGGTTTGTGACACGCCGGTCCTCTGCCTTGACGGCGACAAGGCCGGCCTGCGCGCTGCCCACCGGGCGATCGATCGGGCGCTCCCGCTCCTGAAACCGGGCAAAACCCTGCGGTTCGCCTTCCTGCCTGAGGGCATGGACCCGGACGACCTTGTGAAAGCAAGGGGTTCTGTCGGCTTTACGGAAATTGTTTCTGACGCGAAATCACTGGTGGAGGTGCTCTGGCAACGTGAGGCGACGAGCCAGCCGCTTGACGTCCCGGAGGCCAGAGCTGCCTTCCGCGCGCGCCTTCGGGCGCTGGTCAAAACCATTGCCGACCGGGACGTAAGGGATTTTTACGCCGATGAATTGAAGCAACGTCTTGGTGAGGCCTTTGGCTACCGCCCCGCCGGAGCCGGAAGCATGACCGGTTCAGGAGCAACGGGCCCGCGCGCGCGCGGACAATGGGTGGTGGATCGCCGGACCGGCCGCCGGACCTTTCAACCGCCGCCGCCCATTGCGAGCCCCGAACTCAAGACCCTGCTCGACCGGCAGAAGCACTCAGTCTCCGACCAGTGGGTGCGCGAGGCAACCCTGATCAAGGCGATTGTCAATCACCCCGCGCTATTGGAGCGGCGCGAGGCCGAAATCCTCGCCCTCGATATCAGCGATTCGAGCCTTCGCGGGCTTTTGCGCGCCTGCCTCGACTGGTTTTCCACGGCGGCAACCCTTGACTCGGCTCATTTGAAAAGCCATTTGCGATCAGTCGACGATCAGGAAATTCTGGAGCGCCTCGAACAGGACAGGACGCTCAATAGTCAATCCTTCCTCGCCGGCGACGCAGCACCCGATGAGGTCGACTGGGGTTTTGATACCACCCTCGGCCATCATGTGTTTGAAACCGATTATAAAGAGGAATTGACACAGGCCGCATCGCAAATCTTTGCTGACCAGATGCAGGATGTTGCTACGGACGGTTCTGGGCTGAGCCAGTCTGGCGACACGGCTTCTGATGGCGGAGATAGAAGTGACAAAGGCTCGGATGGAGCCGGGCTGGAATTCTGGCGACAGACAGCACAGGCCCGCGAAGACCTGATCAACCGGCACCGGGCGTCGAACCGCGTCACCAATGACGGGCAGGGCGATGATCACCTTGACCGGCTTCTTGAGCGGATGCGCACCAGCGTGAACAAGACCTCGAAAAAATAAGGCCCAGCGCCGGACGGCGCGCAGCGACAGGAACCAGTCATCCATGGCAGCAAAAACCGCAACCGCATCGAAACCAGCAGACCAGAATGAAGCCAGTTCGGACGCCCCCGTCCTTGACCTAAGCGATGCCGCGGTCAAAAAAATGATCAAGTCCGCGAAATCGCGCGGCTATGTCACTTATGACGAACTCAATTCGGTCCTGCCCTCCGAGCAGTTTACCTCCGAACAAATCGAAGACATCATGTCGCAACTCTCCGAGATGGGGATTACCCTCACCGATAATGATGACGAGGAGGAGGAGGAAACCAGCGGCACAAAAGCCCTCGCCAAAAAGGAAGAGTCAAAGGGTGGCAGTGTCGTTACCACCAACACCTCTTCTGGCAATGACCGCACGGACGACCCGGTGCGCATGTATTTGCGCGAGATGGGCGCAGTGGAACTGCTCTCGCGCGAAGGCGAGATTGCGATCGCCAAACGGATAGAGGCCGGCCGCGAAACGATGATCCGTGCCTTGTGTGAATCCTCGCTGACATTCGAGGCGATCTCGGTCTGGCGCGAGGAACTCATGGAGGGCCGGGTTCTGCTGCGCGATATCATCGACCTCGATGCGACCTATGGCGGCGGCCCCGAGGCCCGCCCCGATATGACGCAACCGGATGTGGCCGAACGTGTTCACAAGGAAGAAGCCGAAAAAGCCGAGCAGGCCGAGGATGAAGACGAGTTTGACGAAGGCGCCCTTTCCCTTTCGGCAATGGAAGCTGAACTGCGCGACGGCGTCATGGAAACCTTTGACGATATTGCGGGTGATTACAAAAAGCTCCGTCGTCTGCAGGATATCATGATCGAAGAGCAGTTGAAGGGTGATGATCTTTCGCCCTCCCAGCTGCGCCGCTTCAAGAAACTGCAAAAAGACATCACCGAGCGCGTGCGCGGGGTGCGCCTCAACAACCAGCGGATCGAAGCGCTGGTCGAACAGCTTTACGACATCAACCGCCGTCTGATTGCGCTTGAGGGCAAGCTGGTCCGGCTGGCTGATGCCAATGGCGTCAACCGCAAGGAATTCCTCCAGGAATATCTGGGGGCAGAACTTGACCCGGAATGGTATGACCGGGTTCGCGCCAAGGAAGGACGTGGCTGGCAGGCCCTGATTGAGCGTGCCGGTGACCAGATTGTCAGCATTCGCGATGAGGTCGGGTTTCTGTCCCAGGAGACGGGCCTGACCGTGTCTGACTTTCGTCGCATCGTCCAGACCGTGCAGAAAGGCGAGCGTGAAGCGCGTATCGCCAAGAAGGAAATGGTCGAGGCAAATCTGCGTCTCGTGATCTCCATCGCGAAGAAATATACCAATCGCGGCCTGCAATTCCTCGATCTGATCCAGGAAGGCAATATCGGCCTGATGAAAGCGGTTGATAAATTCGAATATCGCCGCGGTTACAAATTCTCGACCTACGCGACCTGGTGGATCCGCCAGGCGATCACAAGGTCAATCGCCGACCAGGCCCGCACGATCCGGATCCCGGTCCACATGATCGAGACAATCAACAAGATTGTCCGGACAAGCCGGCAGATGCTTCATGAAATTGGCCGCGAGCCGACACCGGAAGAACTTGCCGAAAAGCTGTCCATGCCGCTTGAGAAGGTCCGTAAGGTCATGAAAATTGCCAAGGAACCGATCTCGCTTGAAACGCCGATCGGCGATGAGGAAGATTCCCATCTGGGCGACTTTATCGAGGACAAGAACTCCGTCCTGCCAATCGATGCGGCGATCCAGTCGAACCTGCGCGAGACGACAACGCGCGTGCTGGCATCCCTCACCCCGCGCGAAGAGCGGGTGCTCCGCATGCGGTTCGGTATCGGCATGAACACCGACCACACGCTCGAAGAAGTGGGCCAGCAATTCTCCGTCACCCGCGAACGTATTCGCCAGATTGAGGCCAAGGCCCTGCGCAAACTGAAGCACCCAAGCCGGTCGCGGAAGCTGCGGAGCTTTCTGGATAATTAATTACGTCTCTTTGTCTTGGTGCCGAACACAAGAAAGCCGGGCCAGAAGATCCGGCTTATTGCTGCTGCGCCTTCAAAATGCGTTCAGGCAATCCTGAAGCTGCGGTTGCGGGTCCCCGGACTGGCGGCGGGACGCATGCAGCGAGCGGACCGTCGGCATGCCACCATTTTCCGGGTACAGAATAACCACCAGATTGCACAGGGAATTGGCGTAACGCCGATACTGGCCTCGGCTTTCATTGCGAACAAATCCTGGTGCGCCAAGGAGTGCATCCACCTTTGCCGCTGGCTGCCCGGTAAAATCGTCAAGGGTAAACCGGGGCGCGGCTGGCGCGGGCGCGGCTGCCGGATCGATTTCCGCCGCCGGATCCAAATCGGGCGAGGGCTCTTGCCTTGTCACTTCGGCCTTCCGGTCCTTGCCGCCGCCCACAAGTGGCACAGCCGACAAGGAGCCGCAGCCCGCAAGCATGGCGCCGGCCAGCAGGCATCCAATAAACGGCAGGTAACGGATTTTCATCGCGACATCCCCGGTCTCAACACCACACCCAAACTTACTTACCCGTGTTCTGAGATCAGCTCAAAGAAAACCATAGAGGGCAGCGGCTTCCGCCCGGCGGCTTGTATCGTCCCGGCGCCTTTCCTATAGACCGCAGGTTAGAAATTCTCAGACAATCAAAACGCCATCCGGGCAAGCCCCGTCTGGCACAGGAAGGACAGGCTTATGGCCGATCAGGCAATCGATGTTATCGGGGTTGGCAATGCCATCGTGGACGTGCTCGCAAAATGTGACGATGCATTTCTTGTCACCCACGATATCCCCAAGGGCGGGATGATCCTGATCGACGAGGACCGGGCCGAAGCCATCTATCGCGCCATGGGTGATTGTGTGGAAGTGTCGGGCGGATCGGCAGCGAATTCCATCGCATGCATTCAGTCCCTCGGCGGCAAGGGCGGTTTTGTCGGCAAGGTTTCTGACGACCGGCTTGGCGAGACTTTTCGCCGGGACCTGCAGAGCCAGGGCGTGATCTTTAACACATCCCCCCTTGACGATGGGCCCGGCACCGGACGCTGCCTGATCAACGTCACCGCCGATGCTGAACGCTCCATGACGACCTATCTTGGCGCAGCCGGTTATGTTACTCTCAATGACATCGACCCGGACGAAATCACCCAGGCCGGAATCACCTTTTTTGAGGGTTATCTGTTCGAACAGCCGGTCGCCCGTGAAGCCTTCGTCAAGGCTTGCACCATTGCCGAACAGCGTGGGCGGATGACCGCGCTGACCCTGTCCGATGCGAGCTGTGTCGATCGTCAGCATGAAGTCCTCAAGGCCTTTATCCCCAACCATCTCAGCATTCTTCTCGCCAATGAGCATGAGGCGCAGACGCTTTTCGAGACCGATGACCTTGAGGTCATGGTCGCGCGTGCCCGCGAAATCTGCCCGCTGACCGCTATCACCCGCAGCGAAAAAGGATCGTTGATTGTGCCGCGCGAGGGTGAGGTGATTGAGGTGGCCGCAATCGCGCCATCAGTTCTTGAGGATTCGACCGGGGCAGGCGATGCCTATGCCGCCGGTTTCCTGCTTGGCGTTGCCCGCGGCTACGCGCTGGACGTGGCGGGCAGAATGGGCGCCCTTGCCGCAAGCGAAGTCATCAGCCATATGGGGCCGCGTCCGGAGCAATCGCTGGAAGCGATGGCCCGCGAGGCCGGACTGCTCTGAGCCATGGCAATCGCGCGGATTGGACTTGGCCTTGGTTTGTTTGCCAGTGTTCTTGCTGGGTGGGCAGCCCTGTCGCGTGAATCTCTGGTTCTCGCGGTCACCGGCGCCCAACTGCCCCGGACGGCGCTGGCCGAACACGGGCAAAAGCTTGAGCCTTACATGATCGTATCGCTACCGGATCAAAATCGGTTCGGCCCGCCCCCCTACCCTGCCGTGCTACAGTTCCACGGGTGTGCCGGGGCCCGGCTCAATTTTCAGAAAGATTGGGCAACCCATATCAATGCGGCCGGCTTTGCCGCGATCATCGTCGACAGCAACCGCCCGCGTGCGATCAGCCGGGCCACAGCGCTCGACACGGTCTGCAAGGCAAAACGTCTGCTGGGTCAGGAACGGGCTGGTGATGTTGCTGCGGCGATTTATTTTGCGATCGAACAGGCGGCGATTGACGCGGACCGACTGGTGCTGATGGGCTGGTCCCATGGGGGCTGGTCGCTTCTGGATTTTCTCAGCCTCGCGCCTGGCGAGCCACCCAAAGGCTTGCGTGACACACCGCCAACGGAAGCGTTCTCCATTGGCGGGCTGGTGCTGGTCTATCCTTATTGCGGACTTGGGAACCGGTCCCGGTTTCAGCGGTGGTCGGTTACGCCGCCGACGCTTGCCCTTTATGCCGGTGCTGACTCGATCGTTGAACCTGACGAGTGCCGGGCGCTTTTTGACTTGCAGATGGGAACCGGGAAAATACTCACCGAAATCACCTATGATGGTGCTGAGCACGCCTTTGACGACCCGTTTATAGAAGAAGCGTGGCGCCACTGGCATCATCCGGCCCATGCCCGCGCTGCACGCAAAGCGGTGGCGATATTTCTTGAGGCACTGCCCCGTGACAAAATGGCGGGTGAAAACAAGGCAATGTGACGAT
>CAYSMJ010000035.1:0-8088 GCA_964432075.1 uncultured Caulobacterales bacterium
GCGCAGGATATTGCCGATGCTCGGGTGCGCGGAACCGCAGTGGTGCTGGTGTCGTCGGGCGCGGTAGCGCTCGGGCGGGGCCAGCTTGGTTTTGCGCCGCCCCTAAGTCTTGAACAAAAGCAGGCGTCCGCCGCCGCCGGCCAGCCGTTGCTGATGGAGGCATGGCGAAACGTCCTCTCCGCGCACAATCTCGGCGTCGCGCAATTGCTGCTCACCCTTGAAGATACAGAAGACCGGCGGCGTTATCTCAATGCCATGGCAACATTGACCACGCTTGCCGGCCGCCCCGTTGTGCCGATCGTCAATGAGAATGACACCACGGCGACGGCCGAATTGCGGTATGGTGATAATGACCGGCTCGCGGCGCATACCGCCCAGATGTTGGGCGCTGATCTGCTGGTCCTGTTGTCGGATATTGACGGGCTTTACACGGCCGATCCGCGACGTGATCCGGCTGCGCGGCATCTGCCGGTTATCGACGCCCTTTCGAAAGACCACCTGGCCATGGCCGGTCCGGCCAATGCTGCCCTTGGCGTTGGCAGCGGCGGGATGGCCACAAAACTTGCGGCGGCCCAGATTGCAACGCGCGCCGGGATCGCGGTTCTGATCGCCGCAGGCACCAAGGGACGCCCCCTGACAGGCCTGCTCGAAGGTGCGGCGCGCGCAAGTCTGTTCCTGCCGACGGAAAAGCGCGAAACGGCTCGGCGCCAGTGGATTGCCGGACGGCAAAAACCTGTCGGTACGCTCACGGTGGACGACGGCGCGGCGCGGGCGCTGGCGCGCGGAAAAAGCCTTTTGCCGGCGGGGATTATGGATGTCTCGGGCGCCTTTCGCCGCGGCGATCTCGTGGCGGTGATGGGGCAAGACGGCACCCGGCTTGGCGCAGGTCTGACGGCCTTTGACGTCGAGGAAGTGCGAAAGATCAAGGGACACCAATCGCGCGAAATCAGCAATATTCTGGGCGAGGCGCGCCAGGATACCGTGATCCACCGCAAGGATCTCGTACTGGACAATCCAGCGCCAAAACCGGGCCTTTAACCGGGCGGGGGCGGCTTTGCCGTCTTGACACGGGCGCTGCCAAAACGCCGCGGTGATTCTTTTTCCCCAATTGCCTCTTCGTGCTTGATTTTCAATCGGGATCACCCTCATTCTCCCTATATCTTGTGGCTTTGTTAGCAACTGCATACCAGATAAAGTGATTTTGCATGCGAAACAACTGCCTTGACAAAATAGAACATATGTAGAACAAATAGCGCTGGCAAGAAAAATTTGCCGGGCCCGCGAAAAAACAGGACAGACCCGATGCTTGATATTGCTGACCCGTTCCCGACGCCTGCTAACACCGAACTGCCGGGGCTGATGATCCCGTCCCATGGGTACAAGCCATTCCGCTATCCGTGGGCCCATGATTTCTGGAAGCGCCAGCAGCAGGTCCACTGGATGCCGGAAGAGGTGCCGCTCGGCGAGGACTGCAAGGACTGGGCGAACAAGCTGTCTGATTCCGAGCGCAATCTGCTGACGCAGATCTTCCGTTTCTTTACCCAGTCTGATGTGGAGGTGAATGACAATTACATGGAGCGCTATGCGCGCGTATTCAAACCGGTCGAAGTCAAGATGATGCTGTCGGCCTTTTCGAATATGGAGACGATTCACATCGCCGCCTATGCGCTCCTGTTGGAGACGATCGGCATGCCTGAAAGCGAATTCTCAGCCTTCCTTGAATATAAGGAGATGTCGGACAAGCATGATTATATGCAGGGCTTCGGCGTCGAAAGCCATGAGGACATTGCCCGCACGGTCGCCATGTTCGGTGCCTTCACCGAAGGGCTGCAACTGTTTGCCTCGTTTGCGATGTTGATGAATTTCCCACGCCTCAACAAGATGAAGGGCATGGGTCAGATCGTCACCTGGTCGATCCGCGATGAAAGCCTCCATTGCGAGGGGATGGTCAAGCTCTACCACGCCTTTGCCAGGGAAACCGGCTGCGTCACCCATGCGGTGAAAGACGATATCGTCGAGTGTTGCCGCACCGTGGTCGGGCTTGAAGACAAGTTTATCGATCTCGCTTTTGAGATGGGCCCGGTAGAAGGGATGACCCCGGATGATATCAAGAATTATATCCGCTATATCGCCGACTGGCGCCTTGGCCAGCTCGACCTGCCTACGCTTTATGGCGTGACCGAGCATCCGTTGCCCTGGCTGACGGAGATCCTCAACGGCGTTGAACATGCCAATTTCTTCGAGGCCCGCGCCACAGAATATTCCAAGGCCGCCACAAAAGGCGAATGGCACGGCGATGACGGCGTCTGGAGCCAGTTTGATCAGTGGAAAGAGAAGCCGTTTGTTGCAGGATAGGCCAGTCGTCTTTTGGAGGCTTCGCAAACCTGCCCCCACTTGATTGTTCCATCACAATTGAGTGCGGGCTATATTCATCCCGGCACGAACGAGCCGTGCTCAGGCATCTTGGCGGATCCGATCTATCCTGCTGGTTTCGCAGGCTGCACAGCGTGAAGGATCAACCCATCAGCCGCGTCTTTGCGTCATTATACGCCATCATCAGACGGGCGATAAAATCACCGGCCGGGCGAACGGCGTCGATGGCGCCGATACCCTGACCGCATCCCCAGATGTCTTTCCAGGCCTTTGCCTCTGACGTGCCGTCGGAGCCGAAATTCATCGCGGACGGGTCGCTTTCGGGCAGGTTTTCCGGGTCAAGTCCGGCCCTGGCGATTGAGGGCTTGAGATAGTTTCCGTGAATCCCGGTAAAAAGATTGGTGTAAACAATATCGTCAGCGCGGTTGTCGACGATCGCCTGTTTGTAATCGGTATGCGCATTAGCTTCGGCCGTAGCAATAAAAGGCGAACCGATATAGGCAAAATCCGCGCCCATCGCTTCTGCTGCGAGCACGCTGGCGCCGGTGGCAATGGACCCGGACAGGGAGAGGGGGCCGTCAAACCACTCCCGGATCTCGCTGATCAGGGCAAAGGGCGACAACATGCCGGCATGCCCGCCCGCGCCGGCGGCAACCGCGATCAGCCCGTCGGCCCCCTTGTCGATCGCCTTACGGGCAAAATGATCATTGATGATATCGTGCAGCACGATCCCGCCATAGCTGTGTACGGCCTCATACACCTCTTCGCGTGCGCCAAGCGAACAGATGACAATCGGAACCTTATGGCGCACGACAGTCTCCATATCCGCCATCAGCCGGTCATTGGACCGGTGGACGATCTGGTTCACGGCAAAGGGCGCGGCCGGCTGGTCCGGGTGGGCCGCGTCATGATCGGCAAGAGCCGTTTTGATTTCGGTTAGCCAGTCATCAAGCGTTTCCTGCGGACGGGCGTTCAGCGCCGGAAACGAGCCGACAATCCCCGCCTTGCACTGGGCAATAACCAGCTTCGGGTTCGACACGATAAACATCGGCGCCCCGATCACGGGCAGACGAAGCTTTGTCTTGAGATCGGCAGTAACGGTCATGAAACCCTCCACATTTTTTTCCGAAAGGATAGGCCGCCTTTGGGAAGGAAAAAAGCCTGCGATGCAGTTCCGGATCAGGTGCGTTTCGGATCATGGCAAACCACAAAGGCTGCAAACGCCCGTCGGTGAACGACATCGGCGCTGTACAACTTTTCAATTGCCAATCTGACTGTGTTCAGAACGGCGATCGCGGTCGGCTTTGTCGGCGCGTACAGCGGATCATAGTCTGCCCGTTCGCGGTTACGCAGGATTGGCACGAACTGGCTGGCAAAATCCACAATATCGAGGGGAAACCCCATCGCCGAACCGTGATTGGCGATTACCTGACATTTTTTCGCAACATGTCGATGTGAAACTGCTCTGTACACATCGCGCCATGCCCGCGATGTATGCGGTTCTTGCGGACCGCCAATAAAACAATCAGCTGACATACGAGCCAAAGCATGAAACAGCACATAATACGCCGTGCTGATTATGCGCCTAAGATCGCTTCTTCTCGGCCTTCTGCTCAAACCCCTTACAAGGCTGTCAGCCGTCTTGAGAAGGTCCTGATCAAGACGCAGCACTAGCGAATGGCCTCAAACTTCTGGTTATTTTTGAAGCGACCATAAACACTTGCAAATCGTTCATCATGAATTTCTTTCAGCACTGATGAGGCGATCCGCGATAGCGTAAAAAGGATGTCAGCAGGCAAGGGTTTTGCCGGCATACGAAATTCAATCGTGATATCGACCACATCATCATCGTCGGTCCGATCTTCAACAAGGATTGCCGCGAGCGGCAATTCCGGCATCTGCTCCCTTATTGCCTCAGTCAGACGGGTTTTTATATCTTGATGGTTCGCCATCTTGAAATCCTGTCACAATTGGTACGCGGTCTGAATTCCAAACAACCGGTTTCATGTCGCTTTAGTTGCCCCTGAGCGCCATGACCGCCTGATCGGCATAATAGGTGATGATGCCGTCGGCGCCGGCGCGGCGGAAGCTTATCAGGGCTTCCATCATCGCCCGCTCAAAATCGAGCCAGCCATTCTGGCCGGCTGCGACGAGCATGGCATACTCCCCCGAGACCTGAAAAACAAACGTTGGTCGGCGGAAGGTTTCCTTCGTCCGGGCGACGATATCAAGATAGGCAAGCCCGGGCTTGACCATGATCATGTCAGCACCTTCGTCGAGGTCGAGGGCGATTTCGGTCAATGCCTCATCGCGATTGGCCGGGTCCATCTGGTAGGTGCGTTTGTCGCCCTTGAGAACGCCGGACGAGCCGATGGCATCGCGATAGGGGCCATAAAAGGCAGATGCATATTTGGCAGCATATGACATGATCTGTGTATTGCAATGGCCAGCCTCTTCCAGCGCGCGGCGGATGGCACCGATTCGCCCGTCCATCATGTCCGACGGCGCAATAATGTCATAGCCGGCCGCAGCCATGATCACGCTCTGGCGCACGAGCATGTCCACTGTCGCGTCATTATCAATGTCGCCATCAATCAACATGCCATCATGGCCATGATCTGTATAAGGATCAAGAGCAACATCGCCCATAAGCCCGATTTCGGGCACCGCATCCTTGATCGCCCTTGCCGTGCGGCACATCAGGTTGTCGGGATTGACGGCTTCCTTGCCGTCGGGTGACCGGCCCTGGGCATCAGTATAGGGAAACAGGGCAAGGGCCGGAATGCCTTGGTCATGCGCCTTTGCCGCTATTTCGACCGCCTTATCGGGCGACAGGCGGAAAACTCCCGGCATCGAGGCAATCGGCTCGCGAATACACTCGCCTTCACGCAGGATCAGCGCCCAGATCAGATTATTCGGCGAAAGCTCGGTTTCGCGCACCAGCCGGCGCGACCAGTCCTGCATGCGGTTTCGGCGCGGACGCACCAGCGGGAACTGTCCGGGTAGGTAGGTTTTGCCGGGTGTATCGGATGCGGACATCATCTTGTCTCCGAGCGTTGCATTTTGCCACTTTCAGTCCGGATTTGAAACGCAGCGTTTGCTAAACCTCAACAAATCCGTAAGCGACATAATAAAAATACGAGCCCCATATTTAACGCAGATTTTATTGGCTTTGGCTATACCAGACATAGTTGTGTAGAAAATCGAGGCGTAGACCATGGCTCATCAAACCGGCGCGGCGGCTGAACGGTTCGACGAAAATGTAATCGGCGGGGCGGAAGTCTCAAAACAGAAAAGTGACCCGGCCGTTATGGAGGAGGGTTATCTGAACCTGCTGCACCTGATCGAGCGGTTGCACCGGCAATTGCTC
This sequence comes from uncultured Caulobacterales bacterium, assembly GCA_964432075.1. Taxonomy (GTDB): domain Bacteria; phylum Pseudomonadota; class Alphaproteobacteria; order Caulobacterales; family Parvularculaceae; genus CALLPQ01. Next base: position 5,744 of record CAYSMJ010000035.1, read on the forward strand.
GAGGTCATCAAGGATGAGCTGGAGCGACTGGAGATCAATGACATCAATGCGGTGCAGGCGCTGTTGCTATACAATATTTCAGATTCGGTGCTGACGCCGGGTGAGCTGCGAAGCCGTGGCCACTATCTCGGCTCCAATGTCTCCTACAATCTCAAGCAACTGGTCGAGAAGGGCTATATCCAGGATCAGCGCTCAAGCACGGATCGGCGCTCCAAACGGGTGTCGCTCACCGCCGAAGGGTTTGAGGTTCGCAACCATATTGCCGGGCTCTTTGTGCGTCAGCTGGGTTCGGTCGAAGCGGTCGGCGGTGTCGGCATGAGCGATATCGAAGCCACGAATATGGCACTCCAGCGTCTGGAACGCTTCTGGATCGATCAGGTGCGCTACAGGCTATAACGTCACACGCTTAGGCGCGGGGGACGCGACAAGGGCTCTTCCCACACAAAAATGTAAAAAAAAGCCGCGATACCAAGGGCGTGGTACCGCGGCTCTCCTCGTGAAGAGCTCCCCCCGGGGCTCTCCCCCAAGATGCCGCTGCGAAGGGTGAACAGCGGCGCGAAGAGATGTTCGGGAATAACGCGATACAAGGGGCAGTTGCGTTACCGTACCGAATATCTGGGCGTGGTCGGTACCCATCTCTTCCACACTTGTATAATTAATAAAATATGGTGTCAGCCGCATCCCCGAAATGGGGGATAGTGGCAAAAAAAAGGCGCATTTGGGCGCACGGACGACGACATTTTTTTTCATGGCGGCAACAGCGGGGGGCCGTGGAGCCGTGGTTTTGGCCCACAGCCATTTTTTCGGGCGATTGTTTATCTGTTTTTGCGACCGGCCTGGGAATCGCGTGACAGCCGATTCGCCACGAGATCGAGGGCAACAAGACGCAGCCGCGGGCGCATGTCTTCAGCCATTTTCAATGCCCCGGTTTCGAGGCAGCGCATATTGGCCTGGCTTGAATCGTCGATAACGGCCGCGCCGTACCCGCTTTCCAGATCGTAATCGAAGCGATGATATCGGTCGCCAAGCAGCTCGGTCATATGGCTGTGCACGGCGCGGGCCTGGCCATCAAAGATGGTCGACAACAGCGGAACCCGGTAGGGTGGTTTGGGTGAAACCCATTGGGAAAAGCCCCAGCGCCGGGCCGTCTCGAACGGAATCGGCTGGACCACGCGTCCGTTGCCGACGGAGACCATTTTCACATCGTCGTCGGGAAAAAGCCGGATCGCTTCGGCAAGAGCTGCAACCGCCGGGTCATTGATAAACACCGCGCCATCGATCACCGTTCGGCGTTTGCCGGTCCGCCGATTGATGACTTCGTGTGGCGGAAAGAATGTCGGTGCGGCCGATGCGCCCATAATGGCGTCCGCCAGGCGAATCGTGCCGGCAAAGGCCGGATCACCCGGCGGCGTGTGCGGCCCGCCCCGGAAATATAGGACATCGCGCGGATCGAGCGAATAGGCCGTAATCAGAAGGTTGCGCCGGGGCGTAATGAAATCGAGATTGCCAAAATGACCGTCGAGGATTCGCTGAAGCGGTTTAGGCGAGTAGAGCGGGTGCTTGTACTGGCGCAGGGCAGAGAGAAAGGGCAGTCCGGCTTGCGCCGGAAAGATTGTGCGGGCTTCGCGGCGGTAAAGATCGCGCAGGGCCGCCGGCGTGAGCAGGGGGCGCTTGCCGGTGCGGTCGGGGGCTGCCAGCGCACCGGCAATGATTGCGCCGGTGGACGTGCCGGCAATGACGTCAAAACAATCACTCAACGGGCCGTCATAGCCGGCGGCGCGGATTTCTCCTTCCAGTGCATCCAGCAACACTGCTGCGACAATGCCCCGGACGCCGCCGCCGTCTATCGCCAACACATACCGCGTTTTCATTCTGACAATCCCCTTGGCTGGCCGCCGAACATCCTGACGCAGGGTACCGGGCTATGAACCAAGTGCAATGGTCTGGTGCGCTGCAACTCATCAATTTACACATCGGCGCAACGGTGCCATAGACGGGGTCACCAATTTCAAGCCAGAGACTGAAAGGATTGACCGTAATGGCGAATGATCCGGACCGTATCACGATCCTGTCCAAAGAGTTCACTGCCGCCGCGCTGGAATATCATCGTGGGCGCATGGGTGAAAAAGGATATATGATGGAAGGCCCGATCACCGCGCGGGCATTTAAGTTGATCGACGGCATGGAGCCGCCGAAGGATCTGTTCGAGGGCGAGCCGATGTATGCGGCAACCTTCGTCAAGCTGGATGCGAAATAGGTTGCGTTCGCTACAATGACCCGCCGATTGCCGCGTCCCCCGTCCCGATTTCCCGGAAACCGCGCCAGCGGTTATCCGGGATCTCCCT
>CAYSMJ010000035.1:8188-20311 GCA_964432075.1 uncultured Caulobacterales bacterium
GCTGCGCTTCGGCCGGGAACACGGTCTGTTATGTTTGTTGGGGATATAGACCGTCGTCCCCCGTCCCGATTTCCCGGAAACCGCGCCAGCGGTTATCCGGGATCTCCCTTGCAAAAACCGGGACCGGTCGGGGAAGATCCCGGCTCTGCGCTGCGCTTCGGCCGGGAACACGGTCTGTTATGTTTGTTGGGGATATAGACCGTCAGGCCGGGACTTTCGCCTTGTTTATTCCCGGCGGAACCTGTTTGTTCACCGTAAACCTTCGCAACCGTCGGCAAACGCTCCTTCTGGATTATATCGCCGGCTTGCGCGCGTGATGGTGCGAAATCGAAATCCGCTGCCCGGCGCTTGACGTCACTCCAAAACCGACTATTACCCCAACATCCCCTGACATCCCGTCTCAATTCAACTCTCCCGGACGCCGGAGAAGACGAGACGGATTTATCCCGCTTTGATCCGGCCCGGCTTTGCCGCTTGCTACGAGAACCCGATTATGAAGAAAAATCAGCCCAAACCGCGCAAGTCGAAAAAGGCGACGAAAAAACCCGGCGGTCGTCAAGACGCATCGGCTGCCAGCGGCGGAGCGCGGACCGGTGCAGCCTCTGGCGAGGCCGCAGCGACGGCTGCCCCGGTGATCGAAGGCAGGGCTGAAGAAAAAGGGGTCAAGAAGAAGACCACCAACCCGTTTGAATTTATCCAGCAGGTGCGCTCCGAAGGCGCAAAGGTCACCTGGACCGGCCGAAACGAGACACTGATCTCGACCGCAATGGTGCTGGTCATGGTGGTCCTGATGGTGATCTTTTTCTTTCTTGTCGACCAGACCCTGCGGTTCGGGATCTGTTCGATCCTGCCGATTGATTGTGTGCCGCTGAGTAATTAACGACCCGACCGGCGCCATACCCGTCGCGGGACGCGGCTGCCGAACCAGACAGGAATTAGACGATCATGGTTTCCACGCCGCAATGGTATATCGTTCACGCCTATTCAAACTTTGAAAAGAAAGTTGCCGAGGCCATCCATCAGGGCGCCGCCGATAAAGGTCTTGAAGACTTTGTGGAAGAAGTTTTTGTGCCGACCGAAGAGGTGACCGAAGTGCGTCGCGGGCGCAAAATCAATACCGAGCGCCGTTTCTTCCCGGGCTATGTGTTGGTGAAAATGGTACTTAATGACGAGACGTTCCACCTCGTCAAAGGGACCCCGAGAGTGACCGGCTTTCTCGGCTCCCAGACACGACCGATGCCGGTCAGCCAGAAAGAGGTCGATCGCATACGCGGCGTGATGGAAGAAGGAGTCGATTCCGGCAAGCCAACCATCGATTACGAAATCGGCGAAACGGTGAAGGTCGTCGACGGGCCTTTCGCCTCGTTTTCTGGTACTGTTGAAGGCATTGACGAAGACACAGCCCGGCTCAAGGTGTCGGTGTCAATCTTCGGCCGGGCCACGCCGGTGGAACTTGAATACCATCAGGTCGAGAAGGAGAACGCCTAGACCGTTCCCGCTTGATCGAAACGATTTGGGGGCGGGCGAATAGCAAAAAACGTCCTAAAGGTTCAAAAATCGCAAACTTCTCCCTTGACCCGAAAAATCCGCTCCACTAGGGTCCGCGAACGTTGAAAGCTGGCTTGTCAGGTTTCCTGAAACGCAGCGCTTCTCCGCGAAAGAACAATAGCCCGTTGGTTTGGGCGGCGTCCGGGTTTTAGGACACCGCTTATTTGTTTACTGGCGACTCTGCCTGATGGTGGCGTTGTCGGTTTCACAACGGTTTCGACTTGGTCCTGGCCGGATCTGCGATCGCGAGCCGGGCCCGCAGAATTGGAATTCGGAATGCCGACGATACAGCAACTGGTCCGCAAGCCGCGTAAGCCAAAGCGGAAGATAAACAAGGTTCCCGCGCTTGAGGGCAATCCTCAAAAGCGCGGTGTTTGCACACGTGTTTACACGACAACGCCGAAGAAGCCGAATTCGGCGCTCAGGAAAGTGGCAAAGATCCGCCTGACCAATGGGTACGAGGTCATTGGGTATATTCCGGGTGAGGGGCACAACCTGCAGGAGCACTCGGTGGTTCTGATCCGGGGTGGGCGCGTGAAAGACCTTCCGGGTGTGCGCTACCACGTTCTGCGCGGTGTTCTTGACACCCAGGGCGTAAAAGACCGGAAGCAACGCCGTTCGAAATATGGCGCAAAGCGCCCGAAATAAGACGAAGGATTTGAAGCACTATGTCACGTCGTCACCGCGCCGAAAAACGCATCGTCCATCTGGACCCGAAGTTCAGTGACAAGTCCGTGTCGAAGTTCATGAACTATCTCATGCTTGACGGAAAAAAGTCTGCTGCTGAAAAGATCGTCTACGGCGCATTTGATCGCATCGAAGACAAGGTCAAGCGCCCGCCGCTGGAACTGTTCCGGGAGGCGCTGGACAATGTCACTCCGGCGATTGAAGTGCGCTCGCGCCGGGTTGGCGGGGCAACCTATCAGGTGCCGGTCGAAGTTCGGCCAGACCGCAAGATGGCGCTGGCCATGCGCTGGATCATCAATGCCGCGCGCGGTCGTAACGAGACAACTATGGTCGATCGTTTGTCGGGAGAAATACTCGATGCATCGCAAAACCGAGGTGCTGCGGTCAAGAAACGCGAAGATACGCACAAGATGGCAGAGGCAAACCGCGCCTTCTCCCATTATCGCTGGTAAGGAATTTGGTGCCGGGTTTCCCGGTCAAGTAAGGACAACCGATCATGTCGCGCTCGCACAAGATTGAAGACTACCGAAATTTCGGGATCATGGCGCATATCGACGCCGGAAAGACCACGACCACCGAGCGTGTGCTGTTTTACACGGGCAAAAGCCACAAGATTGGCGAAGTCCATGACGGTGCGGCCACCATGGACTGGATGGAGCAGGAGCAGGAACGCGGGATTACGATCACGTCGGCTGCAACAACTTGTTTCTGGAATGACAAGCGCCTCAATATCATTGACACGCCGGGCCATGTTGATTTCACGATTGAGGTGGAACGCTCCCTGCGGGTTCTCGACGGTGCCGTTGCACTTCTTGATGCCAATGCCGGCGTTGAGCCGCAGACCGAAACAGTCTGGCGCCAGGGCGATAAATATAATGTGCCGCGCATGTTCTTCATCAACAAGATGGATAAGCTGGGTGCGGATTTTTATTACTCCATTGATACGATCCATGATCGTCTTGCAGCCAAGACTGCCATCATTCAATTGCCGATTGGCGCGGAGAATGATTTCGTCGGCGTTGTTGATCTTGTCAAGATGAAGGCCATCATCTGGGATGGTGAAGATCTGGGTGCGTCTTTCCGGGAAGAGGATATCCCTGCCGATCTCGTTGAGAAAGCCCAGGAATATCGCGAAAAACTGATCGAGACCGTTGTTGAAGTCGATGAAGAGGCGATGGAAGCCTATCTCGAAGGCAATGAGCCCGACAATGACAAGATCAAGGAATTGCTGCGCAAGGGGACTTGCGCGGTTGACTTTCATCCGGTTCTTTGTGGATCTGCCTTCAAGAACAAGGGTGTCCAGCCCATGCTTGATGCCGTTGTGGATTATCTGCCAAGCCCAGTCGAGGTACCGCCTATCATGGGCATCCTTCCCGACTCCGACAAAGAGGTGGTCCGCAGGTCGGCCGACGATGAGCCGCTTTCCATGCTTGCGTTCAAAATCATGAATGATCCGTTTGTTGGTTCACTGACTTTCTGTCGGATTTATTCCGGTGTTCTCGAGCAGGGTGGGTCGGTTCAGAATACGGTCAAGGGGAAGAAAGAGCGCGTCGGCCGCATGTACATGATGCATTCGGATGACCGTGAGGATATCAATATTGCCCATGCGGGCGATATTGTTGCAATCGCGGGGCTCAAGGAAACCACGACAGGCGACACGCTTTGTGATGCAATGAAGCCTGTTATTCTTGAGCGGATGGAGTTTCCTGAGCCGGTGATTGAGCTTGCAGTTGAGCCAAAAACCAAGGCTGATCAGGAAAAGATGGGTGTCGCTCTTCAGCGTCTTGCTGCCGAGGATCCGTCATTCCGCGTCGCGTCCGACGAGGAGTCAGGTCAGACCATTATCAAGGGAATGGGTGAGCTTCATCTCGACATTATCGTTGATCGGATGAAACGTGAATTCAAGGTCGAAGCTAATATTGGTGCGCCGCAGGTTGCCTATCGTGAAAAAATCACCAAGGCTGCCGATATTGATTATACGCACAAGAAGCAGTCGGGTGGGTCCGGTCAGTTTGCGCGCGTAAAATTTCGTGTCATCCCGCTTGATCCGGGCGAGGGGTTTGAGTTTGAAAGCAAGATCGTTGGCGGATCAATCCCGAAGGAATATATTCCGGGTGTTGAAAAAGGGATCAATTCGATCCGCGAGGCGGGGCTTCTGGTTGGGTTCCCGATACTCGATTTCAAGATCGAACTTTACGACGGCGCTTATCATGACGTCGATTCCTCGGTTCTTGCGTTTGAGATTGCTGCGCGCGGAGCGATGCGGGAAAACAAGCCAGCGCTTGGTCTTGCTCTACTAGAGCCGGTGATGAAAGTTGAGGTTGTGACGCCTGAGGAATATACAGGCACTGTCATCGGCGATCTGAATTCGCGTCGGGGTCAGATTCAGGATCAGGAAATGCGTGGTAACGCTAATGTGGTCCACGCCTTTGTTCCGCTGGCGAACATGTTCGGTTATGTGAACAATCTTCGTTCCGCGACGCAGGGTCGTGCAAACTACACCATGCAGTTTGATCATTACGAACTTGTGCCGAAGGCGGTGGAAGAAGAGGTCAAGGCCCGTCTTGCGGGTTAGGGCTGATCGGTGAAGTGGGGCGTTGTTGCACAGGGATATAGAGGCGGCATCGCCCGGAGTTAATGCAGTCGTCAGAAGACGGAGAAAGTAAGATGGCTAAAGAAAAGTTCGAACGTACAAAGCCGCACGCAAATATCGGCACGATTGGTCACGTTGACCATGGCAAGACAACCCTGACGGCTGCGATCACCAAATATTTCGGTGAATTTCGTGCCTATGATGAGATTGACGGGGCGCCTGAGGAAAAGGCTCGTGGTATTACGATTTCGACTGCGCATGTTGAATATGAAACCGATAGCCGGCACTATGCCCACGTTGACTGTCCGGGGCATGCTGACTATGTGAAGAACATGATCACCGGGGCTGCGCAGATGGATGGCGCAATTCTCGTTGTCAACGCTGCCGATGGCCCGATGCCACAGACCCGCGAGCATATTCTGCTTGCTCGGCAGGTTGGTGTTCCGGCTGTCGTTGTATTCCTGAACAAGGTAGACCAGGTCGATGACGAGGAGCTACTCGAGCTGGTCGAAATGGAAGTCCGCGAACTTCTTTCCGACTATGAATTTCCTGGCGATGATATTCCGATCGTCAAGGGTTCGGCTCTGGCTGCGATGGAAAGCCGTGATCCTGATATTGGCGAAAATGCCATCAGGGAACTGATGGCTGCTGTTGACGAGTATATTCCGACACCTGAACGCCCTGTTGACCTGCCCTTTTTGTTGCCGATTGAGGACGTCTTCTCGATCTCCGGCCGGGGGACAGTTGTTACCGGACGTGTCGAGCGGGGTGTAATCAATGTTGGTGACGAGATTGAGATTGTCGGTATCCGCGACACGAAGAAGACAACCTGCACCGGCGTAGAGATGTTCCGCAAGTTGCTTGATCGTGGTGAGGCTGGTGACAATGTCGGTGTCCTGCTGCGCGGTGTGGAGCGTGATGGCGTTGAGCGTGGCCAGGTTCTTTGCAAGCCGGGGTCGGTTACTCCGCACACAAAGTTTGTTGCCGAGGCTTACATCCTGACCAAGGAAGAAGGCGGTCGCCATACACCATTTTTCTCGAACTACCGTCCGCAGTTCTATTTCCGGACAACCGACGTGACCGGTGTTGTAACCCTGAAAGAGGGTACGGAAATGGTCATGCCTGGTGACAATGTGGAAGTCGATGTTGAACTCATCGTGCCAATTGCCATGGAAGAAAAACTACGTTTTGCGATCCGTGAAGGTGGCCGCACCGTTGGCGCCGGTATCGTTGCGAAGATTGTAGAGTAAAAATACAATAAAGGTGGGCTTCTGGTATTCAGGGTCCGCCTTTGTTTTTTGAATTCGGGTGAATTTTTGAAGATCGGGTAAGAGCCCATCACCCACCAATTGACAAGAGCGAAGCGACAGAATCGTCATGCAACAGAATATTCGTATCCGGCTTAAGGCCTTTGATCATCGCGTTCTGGACGCTTCGACCAAGGAAATTGTAGCAACGGCGAAGCGCACCGGGGCGCAAATCCGCGGCCCGATTCCGCTGCCAACGAGGATTGAGCGGTATACGGTGAACCGGTCGCCGCATGTGAACAAGAAAAGTCGTGAGCAATTCGAGATGCGCACGCACAAACGGGTCCTCGATATCGTTGATCCGACGCCGCAGACTGTTGATGCGCTGATGAAGCTTGATCTGTCGGCAGGTGTTGATGTTGAAATTCGGCTTGGCGCCTGACGCTAGGTTTGTGAAAAGTTGAAGGCTGGAGACGCGAAAATGCGCACCGGTGTAATTGCCAGAAAGCTCGGTATGACCCGGGTCTATACCGAAGACGGGACTCATATTCCCGTAACCGTCATGCATCTTGAGGGTTGCCAGGTCACGGGCCTGCGCACGCTTGAGCAGAATGGCTATAGTGCAGTTCAGCTTGGCGCCGGGGCCCGCAAGACCCGGCGCACAAACAAGGCCATGCGTGGCCAGTTTGCCAAGGCGAATGTTGAGCCAAAGGCAAAGCTGGTGGAATTTCGGGTCTCGCCGGAGAATCTCGTCGATCTTGGTGCGGAAATCTCTGCGAAGCATTTCCTCGATGGTCAGCATGTTGATGTGACTGGTATTACCATCGGTAAGGGCTTTGCCGGTGGCATGAAGCGGCATAATTTTGGTGGCCTGCGCGCAACTCATGGTGTTTCGATCTCACACCGTTCGCATGGGTCGACCGGCCAGTGTCAGGATCCGGGCAAGGTTTTCAAGGGCAAGAAAATGGCCGGCCATATGGGCGCGCGCCGTCGGACGATCCAGAACCTTGAGGTTGTTTCGACCGATGAAGATCGCGGGCTGATCCTGCTCAAGGGCGCGGTTCCCGGGCCGAAATCAGGCTGGGTACTGATCAAGGATGCGGTCAAGCGGGCTACGCCTGATGATGTTCCCTTACCGGCTGCAATTCTCGATCGCCAGGCATCGGCCGCTGATGAGGGTACAGAGGCGAGAGCTGATGATACCGGATTTGGCGAGGTTGTCGACAGGATCGTTCTGATTGATGGCATTGGTCCGAAGACGGAAGAGGCGCTGGCTGCCGAGGGGCTGACAAAACTGACGGAGCTTGTGGCCCTGTCGGCGGAAGACCGGTCCGCCCTGTTTGATAAAATTCGCTTGACGGAGCAGGCCGAGAACGAAGAGTGGGTTGTGCAGGCTGAGGAAATGATCGATGGCCAGCCGCCGCGTGCGAAGGTTGACCAGGAGCTCGCCGAGAAACTGCGCGCCGGGGCGGAAGATGGTGCCGATAACAAAGGAGATGCGTCGTGAAGGCTGATATTCTTTCCTTTGGTTCTGCGTCGAGTGCCGGTTCAATTGATCTTGATGACTCGGTTTTCGGTCTTGAGCCGCGCAAGGATATTCTCCACCGGTGTGTGGTCTATCAGCAGGCGAAACGTCAGCAGGGGACCCATAAGGCGAAGGAACGCAACGAGGTTTCGCGAACCGGCAAGAAATATGGCCGGCAAAAGGGTGGCGGCGGTGCGCGTCACGGCGACCGGGCTGCACCGATTTTTGTCGGTGGGGGCAAGGCCCATGGTCCGCGCCCTCGCAGCCATGCGATTGATCTGCCCAAGAAGGTTCGGCGTCTGGCCCTTCGTCATGCCCTGTCGGCAAAGCAGCGGGCTGGCGAGCTTGTCATCGTCGATGATCTTGCTGCTGGTGAGGCGCGCACCAAGGATGTGGCCAAAGCCTATTCCGGTTTGGGGCTGACAAACGCGCTGATCGTGGACGCAGTCGTAAATGAGGGTTTCAGGCGCGCGGCCCGGAACATCCCGCATGTGGATGTCCTTCCGGTAATGGGTGCCAATGTCTACGATATCCTGAAACGCGACAAGCTGGTTCTGACGAAGGCCGCTGTCGAAGGGCTGGAGGCCCGGCTGAAATGAGTATCCAGGAAAAATATTACGATACGCTGATCGCGCCGGTTATCACCGAAAAGTCGACCATGGTCGGAGAGAATAATCAGGTTGTTTTCCGTGTACCGCTTGGTGCGACAAAGCCCGAGATTACCGAAGCCGTTGAGGCACTGTTCAAGGTCAAGGTAAAGGCCGTCAACACGATGCGGGTCAAAGGCAAGAGCAAACAATTCCGGGGTCACAAATATCGGCGTTCGGACGCAAAGAAAGCGGTCGTCACACTTGCTGACGGCCATTCGATTGACATCACGACAGGCCTGTAAGGCTGTTACCGGAAACACACGCAACGACCACGGATAAAGATCATGGCGTTAAAAACATTCAACCCGACATCGCCGTCCCGGCGCCAGCTTGTTCTGGTTGACCGGAGCGAGCTTTATCGGGGTAAGCCAGAAAAAACCCTGACCGAGGGTCTGTCCTCAAAGGGTGGGCGGAACAATAAGGGGCGGATCACCATGCGTCGGCGTGGTGGTGGGGCAAAGCGCACCTATCGTCAGGTCGATTTTCGTCGACGCAAACACGATATCGAAGCGAAGGTCGAACGGCTCGAATATGATCCGAATCGATCTGCCTTCATTGCGCTGATCAAATATATCGATGGTGAGCTTTCCTATATTCTTGCGCCGCAGCGACTAAAGGCCGGTGACAAGGTGATTTCCGGCATCAAGGTTGATGTCAAACCCGGAAATGCGATGCCGCTGAAGAGTATTCCGGTTGGCACCATTATTCATAATGTCGAGCTTAAGCCTGCAAAGGGTGGGCAGATCGCCCGGTCTGCTGGCACCTATGCGCAACTTGTTGGGCGCGATCGGGGCATGGGGCAGGTCCGGTTGCAGTCCGGTGAAGTCCGGCTGATACCCGGTGAATGCATGGCAACAATCGGCGCTGTTTCGAATGCTGACCATATGAACCAGAATTTTGGCAAGGCCGGTCGGAACCGTCACAAGGGCAAACGCCCGTCTGTTCGCGGTGTTGTCATGAACCCGATTGATCACCCGCATGGTGGTGGTGAGGGGCGGACCTCCGGTGGCCGCCATCCAGTAACGCCCTGGGGCAAGCCGACAAAAGGTGCACGGACCCGAAGTAACAAGGCAACTGACAAATTTATCATCCGCTCGCGTCACGCGCGGAAGAAATAGACGAACACTGAAGGCAAGAGACAAAACGTTATGACAAGAGCCGTATGGAAAGGCCCCTTTGTTGATCGCTATCTTCTCAAGAAAGCGGACGAGGCATCGGAAGGCAAACACAAGGGCGGGGTCAAGACCTGGTCACGCAGATCGACCATTCTGCCTCAATTCGTCGGGCTGACCTTCAATGTCTATAATGGACAGAAGTTTATCCCGGTTCACGTGACCGAAGATATGGTCGGTCACAAGCTTGGTGAGTTCTCTCCAACCCGGACTTATTTTGGTCACGGTGCGGACAAGAAGGCGCGGAGGAAATAAGCATGGGCAAGGCCAAAAATCCCCGTCGGCTCGAGGATAATCAGGCTATGGCAAAAGCGCGTTTGGTCCGGATCTCGCCGCAGAAACTCAATCTTGTGGCGCAGATGATCCGGGGCAAGAAGGTAGAACGTGCGCTTGCTGACCTGGAATTCTCACGCAAAAGGATTGCCAGGGACGTGAAGAAGGTTCTTGAAAGCGCAGTTGCCAATGCGGAAAATAATCATGATCTCGATATTGATGCGCTGGTTGTCGATCAGGCCTTCGTCGGGAAAAACCTGGTGATGAAACGCTTCCGGCCGCGTGCACGTGGTCGGGTTGGCAAGATTTTGAAGCCGTTTTCGGAAATCACCATTATCGTTCGCGAGAAAGAGGAGGCCGTCTGATGGGTCAGAAGGTAAATCCGATCGGATTGCGCCTCGGCGTGAACCGGACCTGGGATAGCCGTTGGTATGCGGATAAGGCTGCTTATGGCGATCTTCTTCACGAAGATCTGGCAGTCCGGAAATATCTGCTCGAAAAGCTCAAAGCGGCGGGTATCTCTCGGATCGTGATTGAGCGCCCCCACAAAAAATGCCGGGTCACAATTTATACGGCGCGTCCTGGGGTTGTGATCGGCAAGAAGGGCGCTGATATCGAAAAACTGCGTCAGGAACTGTCGAAGCTGTCATCTTCAGAGACGTTTTTGAATATTGTTGAGATTCGGAAGCCGGAAATCGATTCAACTCTAGTGGCTGAAAATATTGCCCAGCAGCTTGAGCGCCGGGTGGCATTTCGCCGGGCAATGAAGCGGGCGATGCAAACCGCGCAGCGTATGGGCGCACTCGGGATTCGTTGCAATGTCTCGGGTCGGCTTGGCGGTGCCGAAATTGCCCGGACGGAATGGTACCGCGAAGGGCGTGTGCCGCTGCATACGTTGCGGGCTGACATTGATTACGGGACTGCGACCGCCTGGACGACCTATGGGGCCATTGGCGTAAAGGTCTGGATCTTCAAAGGTGAGATCCGCGAACATGATCCGATGGCGCAGGAGCGTCGTCTGATCGAAGCCCAGACAGGCAGTGTTGCTGGCGGGAATCGTCGTCCGCGTGCGTGAGCGTAGAATGTGATCCGCTGAATTGCGGAGCTGGAGAATGAATGATGCTGCAACCCAAACGGACAAAGTTCCGCAAACAGCATAAAGGCCGTATCCGCGGCATTGCCAAGGGCGGTACCGAGCTGAATTTCGGTTCCCATGGCCTGAAGGCGCTTGAGCCAGAGCGGGTCACGGCCCGGCAGATTGAGGCGACCCGGCGTGCGATCACCCGCGCGATGAAACGGGCGGGTCGGGTGTGGATCCGGATATTCCCGGATGTACCGGTTTCAAAGAAGCCGACCGAAGTGCGGATGGGCAAAGGTAAAGGCTCGCCGGAATATTGGGCAGCGCGGGTCAAGCCCGGTCGGATCATGTTTGAGATTGACGGAGTGCCGGACGACGTGGCGCGTGAAGCACTGGCGCTTGGTGCGGCGAAGCTGCCGATCAAGACACGTATCGTAAAGCGGCTTGGCGAGTAGGACAAAGGGACGAAGATGATGAAAGCCTCTGAAGTCCGTGATCTGACGGTTGATGAGTTGAGGGACAAGCTCCTGACCTTGAAACGCGAGCAGTTCAACCTGCGGTTCCAGGCAGCGTCCGGCCAGCTAGAGAAAAGTGACCGGATCGCCAAGGTCCGCCACGATATTGCACGGATCAAGACGATCCTGACCGAGAAAACAAAAACCAGCGAAGCCTGAGCGCGGGTCAAAAGGAATTAAAGACAGATGCCGAAGCGAATTCTCCAGGGGCCGGTGGTCAGCGACAAGGGCGACAAGACGGTTGTAGTCCGGGTGGACCGGATTTTTACGCACCCGCTGTATAAGAAGACAGTCCGCCGGTCGAAACGCTTTCATGCCCATGATGAGGCCAATCAGTTCAGGGAAGGCGATCTGGTTCGCATTCAGGAATGTGCCCCGAAGTCGCGGCTGAAACGTTGGGAAGTCGTCGGTGCCGGGTCGAAGAGTTAAGGCTTGAGATGGTTGCACCGGGACGGGAACGGGGCAGCTGAGGAATTTTGAAACACCTGGCTCATGGGCCAGAGACAATTGGATGGAGGGTCGCAATGATCCAGATGCAAACGGTCTTGGATGTGGCGGATAATTCCGGTGCAAAGAGCGTTCAGTGCATAAAGGTGCTGGGCGGGGCAAAACGGCGTTATGCGTCTGTTGGTGATATTATTGTTGTCTCGGTCAAAGAAGCGCAGCCCAAGGGGCGCGTTAAAAAGGGTGCTGTGATGAAGGCTGTTGTTGTGCGCACAGCCAAGGACATCAAGCGGCGTGACGGGTCCGTGATCCGGTTCGACCGGAATGCAGCTGTGCTCGTCAACAATAATAAAGAGCCTGTTGGTACACGTATTTTTGGGCCGGTTACACG
>CAYSMJ010000036.1:0-9567 GCA_964432075.1 uncultured Caulobacterales bacterium
GGCGAAACGCCGGACCCGTCCCCAGGAACGAATACAATAACCTCTGGCAGACCTCATCCGGCTCGCACCAGCGCAAGGTCGTGTGCGCGATGCCAAGGGGCCGGCAAATGCTGGCCACCATCGCGGCTTCCTGCGCGCCGGACGGCCGCAGACCATGGTCAACGGTAGCCACTGCCAGTTGATCCGCAGCAAATCCAGCGGCGCAAAGGTCAAGCAGGACCATTGAATCGCGGCCACCGGAGACTGCGAGGAGGAATTTTTCCGGCGGGTCGAGCCGGGCAAGCCGGGCCTTGAATGCCGATAATGCAATGGCGGTGCCATCAGCCATGGCGGCGCCGGTATTTTGGCCTTAGCGGCATTCGATCCGCTGCATTTCAATATCCGTACGCTGCAGGACAATCGAGGACGCATCCGGGAATTTACGGCTGATTTCCTTGAAGACCGAACAGGCTTCACCGGGTTCACCCATTCGCATGAAGGCCGTACCCAGCTTCAGATAGGCTTCAGGTGCCCGCGGATCATTCGGATAATCCTGGATATGACCGATAAAGGTCTGGGCCGCATCGGCATTGGCACCGGTTGCCAGATAGATTTCACCCAGCCGGAACCGTGCATCGGGCGCCTGGGGCGAATTGGGATAGCGTTCAAGATAGGCCACGAAGGCCAGTTGCGCCCGGTCATATTCCCCGCTGAGCAGAAGACCGGAGGCGTAGGAATAGGCTGCGTTCGGTTCGCCGGGCATATTGATCGGCTGGACCGGGACTGGCGCGGTTCCTGACGACCCAGCTCCCTGGCCCGCCGTTGCCGCACCGCGCGGGCTCGTCGGCACGCCTGGTCGGTTTTCCGGCAGTGCGCCCGGGGGATAGGGACCGTCCGCCTGAGGCCCGGCGGGATAGGGACCCGCTGTAAAGGCATCATTTCCAGCAACGGCGTCCGTCGTCAGGCCCGAAAAGTTTTCG
This sequence comes from uncultured Caulobacterales bacterium, assembly GCA_964432075.1. Lineage (GTDB taxonomy): Bacteria > Pseudomonadota > Alphaproteobacteria > Caulobacterales > Parvularculaceae > CALLPQ01. Next base: position 960 of record CAYSMJ010000036.1, read on the forward strand.
CCGGCCAGCACACGGGTAACGGAATCGAGCCGGGTTTCCATCTGACGCAAATTATTAGACAGGGTTTCGATCCGGCCGGTGAGCTGCTGATTTTCAGCCAGCATCTGATTGTACTGGACCGACATTTCCGCGGAATTGCGCGACAGGGTCTGCAGCTGGTTTTCAAGCGCAGCTACCTGGCGCTGAAGTGCAGCGATTTCTTCTTTTCTGCCGGCTTCTGCCGGGGCAAGCGCCGCAAAAAAGCCTGCGACCACGACGCCCCATATCATCAAGCGAATCACCATTGGAATTTCCTTTCGGCCGGACTTGCCTTGAAGTTTACCCTAATCCTGGCGCAGAAATAAGGTCAGAACATGAAATCGCCATCCTGCCGCAAGACAGGATGGCGCCATGCATCACAAGCGACCGCAAGCGGTCAGGAATTGGCACCAACAATCATTGTGGTGGCGTTCCGGTTCAGCGACCAGGCCGCGTCCGTGGAACGCGGGTCGATCGGGCGCTCCTTGCCATAAGAAACGGTCTCGATACGAGCGGGGTCGATCCCAAGGCCGGTAAGGTAGGTTTTGGCCGCTGCGGCCCGGCGGCTACCAAGAGCCAGGTTGTACTCGCGGGTGCCGCGCTCATCACAATTCCCGGCAACCAAGATGCTCGTCTCCGGGTACTGCTTCAGCCATGAGGCCTGACGCTCAAGCGTAGCGCGTGCCTGGGAGGTCAGGTTGTATTCGTCATACCCGAAAAAGACCCGGTGACCTGCGCTCTGCTCGAGATCGCTCTGGCTTCCCGGAATGGGGCCAACAGGTGCGGTTGATGTTGTCTGCGGCGTCGGATCGACAAAATCCGTTACATCGTCATCTGCCGTCGTGGCACACCCGGCAATTAATAAAACGGCGCTCAAAGCCCCGGCCAGTTTCATCATTGGCTTTTTCATCATTTTTGTCCCTACCATTTGTAACAGCTCCACTTCCTGAACCCTTCTGCGCACATCCTAAGGCCTATTGGCCCACTTCGTCTGCATCATCACTTGCCCTCAGGCTTTTCGCCCTCCAGCACGCCGCATAGCCGCCCATTATCGCTCCCGTCAGACCACCCATTCGTTAAAACGGATGTCGTTATCCACTTTTTTGACAGGAATGAAAACGTTGCGCTGACCCCTCTATGCCCGTTAACAGAAACAATTTTACACGACCTCGCACCGCGGCGCCAATGTTTTTCTGCACTATAACCCTATTCTAGCCGTGATTGCGACATTCCCGCAATGGTCAGGCTATCGCCTGCAGGATGAACAATTCGTTATTCCGGTCAGCCAACGCAATTATGGCAGTGTCGGTGACCAGGCCGGGTCTGAAGCCGCCCCTGGCGTGCGCACCGGTCTGAGATTGCGGCCCGTCAGATCAACCGACCAGAGCTGTGGAGGCTGGCTCGTCGCGTCTGCGCGGGGCGCCGTCTCACGGAAGAACATCAGGACACGGCCATTGGGCGACCAGGTCGGTCCCTCGACCAGATAGGCCCGCGCAAGCTCGCGCTCGGCAGAGCCATCCGGGCGCAAGACGCCAATCGAGAACTGGCCACGGAACTGGCGGGTGAAGGCGATTAGATCGCCCCGCGGGCTCCAGACCGGTGTCTGGAAGCGGCCATCGCCAAAGCTGATCCGCCGCTGGTTGGTGCCATCGGCATTCATGACATAAATCTGCGGGGTCCCGCCCCGGTCCGAGGTAAAGGTGATCTGGCGCCCGTCGGGTGACAAGCTGGGCGAAGTGTCGATGGCCGGATGATCGGTCAACCGGGTGAGCTGCCGCGTCGACAGGTCCATGAAAAAAATATCGGAATTACCGTTGCGCTCGATACTCATGATGACTTTTGTGCCGTCCGGCGAAAATCGCGGGGCGAAGGTCATGCCCCGGAACGTTCCAAGCTGTTCCTTTTCGCCCGTGCCGATATTGAAAAGATAGACCTGCCCAGGCGCGTCATCAAACAGGGCCATATAGGTAATCTGCTGCTGGGTCGGCGAAAATCGCGGGGTCAGCACCTGGTACTGTTCGCTATCTGTGAGAACCCGTGGATCGTGGCCATCCTGATCCATGATCATCAGTTGCTTGATCCGGTCCTGCTTCGGGCCGGTCTCATGGACAAAGACAATCCGGGTATCGAAATAGCCGTCCTCGCCGGTCAGGGTTCGATAGACAAAATCAGCGACCTTATGGGCAGCGCGACGCCAGTTATCAGCGGGAGTCTTGAACGCCACCGCATCAAGCTGTTCATCGGTATAAATATCCCAGACCCGGGTTGAGACCTGGATACGCCCATCCGGCAAGGCATCGACCTGGCCTACCACCAGCACTTCGGCATTGATCTGTCGCCAGTCGGCAAAACGCGGACGGACATTTACGGTATCGAGATTTTCAATATAGGCGCGCGGATTGATCACAGCGAAAAGACCCGACCGGTCAAGGTCCGCCTTCAGGACCCCGGCGATATCGCGCCCCAGGGCCTGCATCTGAGGGTCCCGGGCCGCAAAATCGGGCACAGCCGTCGGTGTCGGGTCAATATTGCCTTGTGTGATATCAATCCGGATGCGTGCCTCGGCATCCTGCGCAAAGGCGAGGCAAAATAAGATCAGTCCGGAAAAAAGTGCCGCGCGGACAAAGGTCATTCATACACCTCATTGGCAAAAGAGTGGCCGCAAAAAGGACCAAAACAGGGCAAAGATCGCGCCGTTACGTTCATCATCGTGCGATAACTCGGCATTGTGATTGTTTCATGGCATGTTTCGGCACAATCCCCAACGCTCTGCAAGCTCGCGTCATTGAAATCCCACCATTTGCGAAGGATCGAATTTGAATTCGAATTCTTTCCAGTTCTCGTAACGATCCGCAGGCAGAAAGTCATAGGGCTGACATTCGATCACCGCCCTGACCGCGTCCCGCTCGGCAACTTTCCAGTAGCGGTTGCCCGACAGATCAATCTGGACGGAATTGGTGACCTTGGGCGGAGATCGCAGGGTCCCGTCAGGATTCAGGTCAAAACTGACGGTGACAACCAGTTTATCGGCGTTGGGCGCCCCGGCTGGCGGCGACCAGCATCGTTGCATATGCGATCGCACAAGAGCGATTTCGCTGGCGGTTAGACGCCCCGCACCCGTCCCGTCGACATCGACGGGGCCGGCCTGCGCATTTTGTACTTCGGACGGATCGCGCACCTGCTGGCGGTTCTGCGCCTCCCGCGCCTTGTCGGCAAGGGCATCAAGGTTCAACCCGCTTGGTTTCGGCCGCTCGACCGGTTTCGGACGGGGTTCAGGCTCTGGCTCTGGCGCTTCAGGCTCCGGTTCCGGTGTGGGTTCAGGTTCGACCGGTTCCGGTTCAGGCGGCTCGGGTTTGGGCGCGGGGGGCGCCGGCGGGGCCGCCTCGGGCTCAGGGTCAGCCAGTGCGACCTGCTGGTTTACTGGGTCCGGATCATCCGGCGGGCTTTCCGGTTCTGGCGTCGGCTCTGTCTCGCGGCGCATGGTTGGCACATTGGTCCGCTCCGCGAGTTCAGCTTCGCTAATCAGTTCGACGGGTAGGGTTGGTTCGGGCACAAGGTCCGAGGTCGCCAGATTGCCACCCCACAAGACAATCGTCCCCACAAGGCAGAGGTGAAACAGGACCGATGCAAAAAAGCCGAAGCGCATGGCGGGCGAAACTCATCTGACGCGGCGGTGCCGCTCTTATTCGTTTTCCGTCACGAGGCTGATTTTATTAAACCCCGCCCCGCTGACGCGGCCGAGAACTTTCGAGATATCATCCCAGGACCGGCTCTTGTCGCCGCGAATATAGATCTGCTGGTCATAGCCAGCAGCCGCGATGGCCTGGAGCCGCGGAACCAGGTCTTCATAGTCGACGGCCGTTTCCTGGATAAAGATCGTTCCGTCGGCCGCGACGGTTACGGTGAGCGGCTCGCCCTCATCGGTAAGCGCCTGCGCTGACGTCTCTGGCAGATCAACAGAAATCCCGACCGTAAGAAGGGGCGCGGCCACCATAAAAACAATCAGCAGCACGAGCATGACGTCGACAAATGGCGTGACGTTGATTTCAGCCATCGGCCGGGCGCGTTGACGCCCGACGCCACCGCGAGGAGAAAGTGATGCCCCCATCAGCGCCCCCGTTCGTCCATCTGGCGTGAAAGGATGGTCGAGAATTCGTCGGCAAAGCCCTGAAGCTGTACTGAAAAGGAGTTCAGGGCCGCCGTGAAGCGGTTATAGCCAATAACAGCCGGAATTGCGGCGAGAAGACCAAGAGCCGTGGCAAACAGCGCCTCGGCAATCCCCGGCGCAACGACGGCAAGATTGGTATCTTTTGTAACCGCGATCGCCTGGAACGCCGTCATGATCCCCCAGACCGTCCCGAGAAGACCGATAAAGGGAGACGCTGAACCGATGGTCGCGAGGGTCCCGAGATTACGTTCGGCCCGGTCAAGCTCCCGATTGACGGCGACATTCATGATTTTCTCGATCCGGTCCGTCGCACTGACGCCAAACCCATCGCCGCCCGGCAGCTCCTTGTTGCGGCTCCATTCAGCCATGGCAGCGGTAAAAACCCGCGCCATCGGATGGTCAGCCCGGTCACCGGTCTTGCGGTACAGATCGTCCAGCGGTTTGCCCGACCAGAATTGCGCCTCGAACCGGCGGGATTTCGATTTCAGCCGGCCAAACAGCAGAAACTTGTCGAAGATGATCGCCCAGGACCAGAGCGAGGCGAGAATCAAAATCCCCATCACAGCCTTCACAATGGGCCCGGCGCTCAGAAATAGCCCCCAAAGGCTGAATTCGGTTGCGCTGGCAAGCGGCGCCAGTCCGGGTGTCGATCCCGAGATCTGGGTCAATTCACCGGCCGGCACTTGCGCCGCGATGGTCGTCGTGACACGCGCAAGCTCGCCAGCGCTGCTGCCCATCACCGCCACAAGCCCAACAATCTGCTCTATACTCATAGCCGAAAAGCCCCTCATTCTTGCTGCCGCCATGGCGCACAGGATTGGTTTCAAGATGAAGTCGCATCAGCACGATGCGGTGAATGTTCGCGACCCCTTTAAAATTACTCTATATCGCCTTGGTGTGGCCTGACCATGCCCCGATTGTTAAATTTTTCCGAAAGGACGAAGCGGTGACTCCGGGCAACACATGGGGAGACTGTTTTCACTCGCCCCCCTTGTCAGCCAATCGCGACAATATCAGGCAGGGAAGACGGCGCGGGCGGCCATCGCGATCAAGGCAGGCAATTTCGACATTGGCGGTCACAAGCGGCGGTGTGTCCGCCGGCGCGGGCGCCGCATTGCGTTCGGTCAGGCAAAGCCGCTGGTCCAATACCATCCGGGCACCGGTCATTTGCTGAAAACAGGTCTCTACGGCGAGGAGATCGTCGATCATTGCCGGGCGCGCCCAGTTCAGGGCCATGCGCCTGACGGCAAGAAATAAAGGGTCCGGGCCTGAGGCAAGAGCCGCATGGCCGATCCCGTGGGCGCGCAGCGCTTCGGTGCGGCCGCGTTCCAAAAATTTCAGGCTGTTTGCATGGTAAACAATCCCGGAAAAGTCGGTGTCTTCATAATAGACGCGCACATCGAACCGGTGCGCACTCGTTTTCTCGGTCATCACATCAGAACGCATCGCCCAGAATGGTCGGCCCGAACCGCCCCGCAATTTCCCAACCCGCCCCAAAATCACAGACGAGGCCCTGCCACCGGTCGCGCTGGCCCTCCACATCGAGGCTCTGTTCATATTCGCGGCACAGAAACGGTGTTCTGGTGGGGCCGCCATCGAGCACAAGCAAATCCGAGCCCGGGGCCTTCTGAAGAAGCGCTGAATACACATAGCCTCGCACGCGATTGTCGCTTGCAACCAGCATCCAGTCCTCGCCTGCAACCTTGCCAATTCCCTCTACCCCCGTGCCCGCAGGCAGGGTTTCGAGGATCGCATTTTCCGTCGATGGCCCACGGCGGATATTTGAATTCTTGGCCAGAACAAAATCGCCCTGTTCGGTTTCAAGATCGAAGTCGAGCGCGATCGGCGAGCGCGTTTCTATCAATTCTTCCGGATCGGCGAACACATTCCCGATAAAGTAGCTGCGCACGATAACGGAGCCCGATGCGTCCTTTTTCCAGGAAACCGGGTCCGGTGTCGGATCATCGGCAGCCATCAGAAACGCCGTTTCAAGGGCGGCGATATCCGCGCGCGTCAACAGGCTCGCGAGCGATGAACTCGCCGCAAGATTTTTTACCGCACCTGCAGTGCCGGGATTGGGCACTCGCGAGCCCTCGCCGGAGAAAGTCGAACATCCGGAAAGGACAATAAGACTGGCAACAAACCATAAGGCAATTTCGCTGCGGGTTCGTGTGACGGTCATATGTTTGTTGGCTCCCGTAATTCTGTCTTTGCCGATGCGCAGATTTCTAGCGCTTGTATCCGGACATAAGCACGCTGCAAAAGGGGCAAATTGAAGATTTTTGCGTAAGGTTTGATTTACCGGCGATGAACGTGTGTGAAACGTCTGTTCAGAACTTTGTGGGAAGATGCCAAATCTGCGTGTTATATCAGGAACGATGTCCATGGAGCGCAAAACCTCCCGCCTAAAACAGCTGATTGCCGTTGCAAAAGAAGGATCAAGCGAACGTCGCCGTGATCTTCTGCGTGAGATTACCGATGTTTTCATGGCCTCGCCCGACCGCTACACCTCAAGCGAGATGCAGCATTTTGACGTGATCATGAGTTCGATTACGCAGAAAATGGAAATGGCACTGCGTCAGGAGATCGCCGAAAAACTTGCTGACGCACCTGACGCACCACGCGGTCTGATCAATCAGCTTGCCAATGACGAGATCAGCGTTGCCGAACCGGTTTTGCGGCGTTCCGTCGCCCTGACAGAAACCGACCTGCTCCAAATCGTCAAGGTTCGCAGCCAGAAGCATATGGCGGCAATTTCCCTGCGGAAAAATATATCGGAGGCCGTTTCAACCGAACTTGTCGATCGCGGCGATAAAGATGTGCTTGTCAAGCTTTGTGAAAACAGAACAGCACAAATCAATCCGGAGTCGATGGAAAAGCTCGTCGATAAATCGCGCACCATGAGCGAATTGCAAGCCCCCATTACCACACGCTACGATCTTGCCCCGCAGCTTCTGACACAGATGTATTTCTTCGTCTCCTCGGCCCTGCGCAAGGAAATCCTCAAACGTTCAGAGACACTGGACCCGGCCATCATCGACATGGCCATCAAGAAAAACCGGCAGAAAATTCTAATTCAGACAAACGCCGACATGAAAGGCGAAATCAAGAATGCACAGGATTTTGTCGCTGAGAAAGTGCGCAATAATGCAATAAATCAGTCATTTATCAAGGAATTGATTGAAACCAAAAGGCATACGGAATTTCTGTACGCCTTTGCACACCTGATCGGCATTGATGTCGCTACCTTGACAAAGGTATTACAGGATAGAAGCTGGGAATCGCTTGCCATCTCCTGTCGCGCCTCAGATATTGAAAGATCGACATTTGCGAAGATTATTTTCGGGCTACGCCGCCCTGAAGAGGGTGAACACCATGCCTTGCGCATTCTTGATCTCTATCTGAAAATCCCGCAGGACGCAGCCGAGCGGGTAATGCGGTTCTGGCAAGTCCGTATACAGACCGCCATACGCGACGCAGAAAAAGTCGGAAAAAATCCTGCGGAAAAACCTCTCCGCAAGAAATCGATCGCCAGCATTGCCGGCGAGGTGACGGCGAAAAAAACCGTTGCTGCCTGAGCCAGTCTAAAGGTCTGTCACCAGATCATCGGTAAGAAGACAGTCCGGGTCGCATTGCTCGATCTCAACAATCCAGAGATCTGGATCGATATCTTGCTCTCGTCGCAGCCTTTCCGCGACCCGGTCCTGATCTTCCGGGTCCGGCGAAATCGAATGGCGCACCCATTTCCGCACCCCGTCTTGCATCGACGCCGGCAGCAGAATATCGGTCAGCGTGTTGCGGTCGCGGCGAACAATCAGCACAGCGCCGGCATCATCATCGCCATGGCTCAGTACGGTCATGAACACGCCTGCAAAACTTGCCCGGCGCTGATAGGCCTCGATCCATATACGGGTACGCAGGCGCGCCATCGGGGCCTGCCGCGCTCAGGCGGCATTTGCCTTGCCCGTCAGAATTCTGTCGTTGTCGGGGGCCTCTGACGTGCTTTTGCTGTCCTCAAGGGACGGCACGGCATGAAGCGTCCTTTTGCCTGTGCTTGTCTCATCGTAGGGCGCTGCCCGGTCGGATGGGGCTGCCTGGGGAAGATAGACAGTGGCGCGCAATCCTTCCCCCGGCGCACTTTTCAGGTCGATACGCCCCCCCATCTCATGTGCCAGCCGACAGGCAAGGGAAAGCCCGAGACCATGACCACCGGCACCGCGCACACCGCGGCGATGCTGATCCGTGAACCGCGGCCCAAGCTTGGCAAGATCCTCGGTGGCCATGCCCACACCCGTATCAGACACCGTGACGACAAGCTCATTGACCGCCCCGGTTCCGGTTGCGCAGCCGCGCGCGTGCGCACTGACAGAAATAATGCCATCGCTTGTAAACTTGACGGCATTGGCGAGGAGGTTGATCAGA
>CAYSMJ010000036.1:9577-17138 GCA_964432075.1 uncultured Caulobacterales bacterium
AATCTGGCGCAACCTTGTCGCGTCCAGCGCAACCGTCGCGGCACTCGGATCAATAGCGGCCGTCAGACGCAGGCGGTTCTGTTCCAGGGGCTGGCGGACCATGGTCACGCAATCGTCGATCAGGTCGGCAAGATGGGTGGGCTCTGTTTGGCATTCGGTCGTCTGACCGTCCCGGATCTCGTCCAGCGTTGTGGTGACGAGATCAAGCAGATGTCTCCCGGCCCGATGAATATCACGGACATAGCCCTCATAGCGCGTGTCGCCGAGGGGCCCGAAGGTTTGCTCGCGCATGGCATCCGCGAACCCCAGAATGGCATTGAGCGGGGTCTTCATTTCGTGGGTCAGGTCTGCAAGGTCGCTGGCAACTTCATGGGACAGGGTAGGATGCCGCGCGCCGTGCCCATCGGATTGACGGGTCTCGACCGGGAAATCTTCGGCTAAATCAATCAGGAGGATCGTGATCTTGTTTTTTGCCGCCCGGATCAATCGCGCAAAAACCTTTCCGCCCGCTTGTCCGCCGGCATGTTCCAGCCGCGTCAGCAGCGACACCTGGCGTTCATCAGATGCCGGGGTACGGCGCAGATAGTTGAGGGCAGAGGCAAAACGGTCACGATCGGCCGCGTCCACGACTCGCAGGACCGGCTGACCTTTCAGATCCCTGAAGTCGGTTCCGAGAAATCCCCGTACATCACCGGATCTGCCAATGATCCGATTGCCACCATCGACTTTGAGCAGCAGACTGCCGACGCTCTCAGAATTGCTTTTGCCAAAACCCCATGGAAACATGGCTTTCCCTTTCCGTCGCCGACCAGACTTTGTCTTACGGATCCATCAGACACCCGGCGAAATTACCTCAGCAGGATTCGCCTTGTTTCAATGTGGGAATGTTTCACTTAACAAATCCTAAAGACCACGCTCAGCCCAGATTTCCCGTCGTCAAGCCTCGAAAAAAAAAATCTTGCCGCTAAAACTCACGGTATCGGGTTTATGGTCAGTTTGCTCCGGCCAGCTAAAATAGCAGAATGTGTTGCCGACAAGGGTTTGGACCGTCTTGTGTTCGTTTTACGTTATGCCAACCGGTTTTCTATCGCTCGCCTGCAACACACCAATCTATCGGAGCGGTGTGACAGCCATTTGTCTCGCCGAATTCATCAATCCCCAACCCACGGGCCGAATGATTCCTTCCCCCGGTGCGGAGTAGAACCAATGTCGCGTATTCTGGCCCGTTTTCCAAAAGCCTTCCATCGCCTTGTCATGGCCGCCGCCAGCTGCCTGCCACTATGTCTTCATGCCGGGCCGATCGCCGCTGATGATGCTGCCGGCCTTTCGGCAACACCGGGCCCGCTGGAGTTACGCGCCCTCGACTATATCCGGTATCGTACGGATGTGGCGCACCTCGAAACCCAGATATTTGACAATGCCGGGATCACGCGTGAGGCCCACAAACGGCTCGCGTCCCACGACTCCACAGCCCTTGTTACGGGATGGATGGCCTACGCGGCCCTGATCGCCGCCGATACTCCGGCCTTTGCCGATGCGATCATGACGGAAGTTCATGGCACCAAACCGAAAAATAAAAAGCGGCAGCGCAGCAAGGACGCCCCGCTTGAAGGCAAACACGCCTTTATCGCAAAGCTTTCAGAGGATCCCTATTTTCCGACCACACTTGAAGGCGCCGACGAGGCGATCGCCGAGATAATGCGGATGACGGCACGCGATTACGCGCGGGTGACCTTCGTTGGGGAGAGTTTCAAAGAGCAGGCCTATTCGATGCAGAAGACCCGCTGGGGTAAAATGAAGATTGGTTCGGGATCGGACCGGATTGCCGAAGCCGAATATTACGCAGAGAACAGACCCGGCATGGCAATGCCGATTTTTGAAAAGATCGAAAACCATGGTGTGATGATGCCGGGAATCATCACGGCAAGTGATGCCGTCTGGGTGCCGGACTGGGGATTTGAAACGACATCCCGCACAACGCCTGTTAGCGGAACCGATTCAGTAATAGCCCGGATTCTTAATCTTGCGGCCCGGTACACTGTCGATAACCTCAACGATCAGGTCATCATTTCCTACGCCAAGAACCCCAAGGCCGAACAATGCCTGTCGCTCAGCAAGCTGACATTAAAACAGTGCATTGCAGCAACCCGCACACCCTATGAGGAAGCGTTCTGCCTTGGCGAACATGGGCTGAAAGACGTCGCGGGTTGCGTTGGCTGGGTTGCCGGTTATTCCAATTGAGCCGGACAGAAGATGCCGCCCGGAACGGCGCCCGAATGAATGTTCGCCACCACGTTTATACTAAGCTGCATGGACCGGAACCGATCCTTGCAGCGCAGGCAAGCGCGACGGCACTTACGCGCCGGATGATGCACAGATGAAACATCATCTGCGCACACTGGTATTCGCCCAAATCCTGCTTGCACGACGAGACCCATATACCGGTTGAAGCTGGTCCGATCGGTCTCCAAAACAGTAAATAGGAGAAACGGGAAAATCACTGATGACGCCATACAATACCATTATCGAAGATTTCGAGTTTCTTGAAGACTGGGACGACCGGTATAAATACCTCATTGATCTCGGGCGCACACTTCCTCCCTATCCGGAAGAAGACCGTGATGAGGAACATCGCGTTCGCGGCTGCGCAAGTCAGGTCTGGCTAACGCATCGTTCTGAGGCGGACGGCCGGCTCACACTTTATGCGGACAGCGATGCGCACATTGTACGAGGCCTGATTGGGGTTGTTTTGTCGCTTTACAGCGGACGAACAGCAACAGAAATAGCAGCGCTTGACAGCGATGCCGCCCTTGCACCACTTGATCTTGGCGATCATATCACGCCGCAGCGTGCGAATGGTTTTGCTGCAATGTTGGCAAAGGTGAAATCACTTGCCGAAAGTCGCTGTAACGGTTAACGGGCGCCTGATTTTAAATTGAATGATCGTAAGAAAAAATGTGTGGCTTGATCAAATCCTGATGCTTCACAGCAAGCCCGGCATATGCTCAACCCTTGGCCACACAAGCAATAGACAGGTCGGACAAATTGAATTCATCAGCCTGCTGCATGTGTTTGACCGCGGTGGAACACACTTTCAGAAAACCAGTTTCTATACAGGTTAATTAACTGATCCTGATAATCGTTTTCCAGAATTTCCATCTGCTGCTCAAAAATGGGGCTGTCGCGCCGGTCTTCCACCATGTGGCAGGCGTGGGCAATCGTACTGCGATCCCGATCAAATTCCTGCGCCAGTTGCGCAATGGACAACTGGCCTACCACATGGCCGAGATAAATGGCGACCTGGCGCGCAAAACTGACATGGGCCTGACATCGGCTCCGGCGCAAGATCATGTCCGGCGTCAAATCATAGGCGCTGCAAACAATATCAATAGCAAGGCGCGCGATGTGTCTTTGTTTTGAAACCTGCCGAAATGTGAGACTTTCGTTTTCTCTCATGAACTCACCCCTTGGAAAACAGACAATCCATAGACGCTGCAATATGGGAGAGTACCAACACATCGTGCATTGGGGATAAACTTCCCCAAATACACATCTTCTGGTTGCTTTTAGAAAAAAGGGAATATCGCTTTGGTTGGTTAATCTTGCTCTGTATTTTTATGAGGTTTTTTTTCGATGACTGAGGAAAGCTGGTAAACACAAGGTGTAACCAAGCATTTTCCGATCAAACAAATTTGCGTAAAACTCTCAACGAAGTTTATCGATTCTACTAACTTTTGAAATGGGCATACATATTAAAAACTTTGAAGGCTTGAAGACATAAGGTTGAGCGCGCAAGGACATCAGTCTTCTGGTGTCTGATCATCCGCCAAAGAACGAGAGAATCAATATCAAAAACAGGACAATTCCGGTCCACAGTGCCATGAACCCGACTGGCCAGGAGCGCGCAAGCCGCCCCTCAGGGCCATGCAGCGCGTAAATCTGGCGTGCCGTTACATCAATACGGTCTGTGAACTGGCCCCACAAAATATTCCAGATCATGCCGATCGCCGCAATTGCCCAAAGCAGAACCCCCCGCCCCGGAATCCGCCATACCCAGTCGCTATCGAGATTATCGGACGGAATTTCTGCCGGGTACAGCTTTGTCTTTTTCAGGATGGCGAAGGCAAGCACCGCAAACAAAAGCAGCTGTAATTGCTCAATAAAGTGATAGGGCGTATTCGGGTTATAGGTCTTTATCTGGTCCTGGTAGGGCATCAGCGCATAAAGTGGCTCGGGGTAGAGCCCGATCCCAATACAAAGTACCGCTGAAATCACCATCGCGATGGTCATACCTGAGGGCAGTTTGTCGTGAATAAATTTCCGGTTCGGATGGCTGTGGGCGAAGAAGGTAAAGAACGGGATCTTGATCCCGGCATGTTCCAGAACACCGGCCGAAGCAAACAGCAGCACAAGCCAAACCAAGAAAACACCTGGAATAGGCGCCGACGCCGCACCTTCAATGATCAGCCCCTTGGTGACAAAACCGGCGGTAAATGGAAAAGCAGAAATGGACAGGGCGCCGATGACACACAAGACCATGGTCAGCGGCATCTGCCGGTAAAGCCCGCCAAGCTCGGTCGCCCAGGACGTGCCCGTTCGGTAGACGGCCGCCCCCAGCGCCATGAACAGCAGGCTTTCAAAAATAATATTGCCAAACGCATAGCCGACCGCGCCATTGACGGACATGGCCGAGCCGATACCAACCCCAATGACCATAAAGCCGACCTGGTTGTTGATCGAATAACACAAGACCTTGCGCAGATCATTTTCGATCAGGGCAAAGAAGATCGGGAAGATCGTCATGATACAGCCGATATAGACGAGCTCTGTTGTTCCGGCGAAGCCACGAGCTAGCGAATAGACGGCAAGCTTGGTAGTGAAGACCGACAGGAGAATTGTCCCGGTCATTGTCGCCTTGGGATAAGCATCCTGCACCCAGTTATGCAAAAGCGGAAACGCCGCCTTGATTCCAAAGGCAAGAAACAGGAACAGCGCCGAAATCTTCAAGGCCCCGTCCCCGTCGCGCAGTCCGATCTCCCCAAAGGCGAGGCTGCCTGTCTCACGAAAAACCATCGCAATCCCACCAAGAAGCAGAACCCCGGACAAGATCTGAAAACCAAGATAACGCAGGCCCGCCAGATAGGTTATTCGTGTGCCCGGCGCCCAGATGAGAAATACAGAGGTAATCGCCGCAATCTCCCACCAGACAAACAGGGTCAGGAAATCGCCCGAAAGAACCCCGCCAAGACAGGCGCCCGGATAGGCAAGCGCGGCAAAGATCTGCCCACGACCCCTTGTTTCATGCCAGCCATAAAGAATATTGAGCGCGGCAGCGATGTGGTAGACCACCGCAAAAATACGCGACAGCGGGTCAATCCGCAGGGTCGTCAGGGTCTGGCCGAACACGGACAGTTCGCCATAGGTACCAAGCCCAAGCCGGAATAGCGCGTAGGCGCTGGCGGCAACGGCGAGCAGAAGAACCGGTCGGCGTACCGGGGCCGGCACCATAACGGCAATCAAAGCCCCCAGCATGAACAGGACGCCCGGATTGTGCAGGAGGATAATCAAAAACTCACTCACGTTCTGCATAATAGCCCTCCTTGCGGGAGACGAGCTTTCGCAGATGCTGCCCAACCAGAACAATGAACATGAAGGAGCCAAAGCCCCAGAGCGCAAAGAACACCGAGAATTTCTCGGCAGCAAAATGTGGTTTCGGGTTATGCCAGCCGGGGACAAATCCCGCGAGCGCCGCCAGGCCACAGGCAATATAAAGCCCGATCAGAAAGGCACGGATAAAACCCGGTTTTTCAGCCCAGCCCTTGTCCGCTTCCACCGGTTGGGTGGCCTCTTGTTTTTCCGTGGTCTGTGCGCTCATGGTCGCCCCGCTGGTCTAGCGCCCCCTCGTGACAATCGGTTCAAGAAAATCGTAGAGCCCGCCGGCAAAGAAAAAGAGCAGGAAGGCGCCAAAAGCCGTCAGGATCGGCGGCAAGAGACACAAAAACGGCGCCTCTTTCAGATTACCCCAGGCAATCAGACTACCGCCGGCGCCCTCGGGTTTTCGTTGATCATCCTCGGCGAGATAAAACGCCTGAACCGGGATCGACAACAAATAGATCACATTGAAAATCGATGATACGATCAGCACCAGGATGACAAAAAGCTGACCGGCGTCGACCGCCCCCAGCATCAGGAAAAATTTCGGCCAGGACCCACCCAGTGGCGGCAGACCGATGATTGACATGGCGCCCACAAAAAACACGCCAAAGGTCACCGGCATCACCCGCCCAAGCCCGCGCATTTCAGAAATCAGGCTCTTATGCGTCGCCACATAGATCGCGCCGGCGCACATGAACAGGGTCATTTTGCCAAGCGCGTGCATGGCAATCTGCATGGCGCCGCCAATCACCCCCATGGAGGTGGCAAGCATCGCCCCAAGCGTCACATAGGACAACTGGCTTACCGTCGAATAGGCAAGCCGCGCCTTCAGATTATCCTTGTTCATCGCAATCATTGAAGACAGAAGGATCGAGATACAGGCAAGCCAGACAAACAGGTCGCTTGCTCCGGTTTCGGCCAGAAGGTCAATGCCAAAAATATAAATCACGATCTTCAGGACCGAGAATACACCGGCCTTGACCACAGCGACGGCATGGAGAAAGGCTGAAACAGGTGTCGGCGCCACCATGGCATTGGGAAGCCAGGGATGGGCCGGCATGAGGGCAGCTTTGCCAATGCCAAAAGCATAAAGCCCGAGAAGGACAGGTATCAGCGGGCCGGCACTGTCGACAGAGCTGTTGAAAACCCCTCCATCCTGAAATGAAATATTGCCGGTAATCGCATAGGTCCAGACAATGGCAGGCAATAACAGCCCGATCGATGTCCCCATCAGGATTCCAAGATAGATCCGCCCCCCCCGCCGCGCGGCATCATTGCCCTTATGGGTCACAAGGGGAAAGGTCGACAGCGTCAAAACTTCATAAAAAATAAACAGCGTGAAGAGATTTTCCGCAAAGGCGATCCCCATGGCCGAAGCGATGGCAATGGCAAAAGACATATAAAACCGGGTCTGGTGGCTTTCGCCATTTCCCCGCATATAACCGATGGAATAAAGCGAATTGACGATCCAGAGCCCGCTGGCAATCAGCGCAAACATTGCCCCAAGCGGCTCAACCTTGAATTCCAGCGTCAGCCCTTCGATGATTGTTGTCAGGATAAACCCCGGCTGCTCGCCAGCACCAACAGCATTGAAGATGATCAGTACCAGCAATAGCAAGGTCACCCCGGTGATCAAGGTGGCGGCTTCGCGCAGATTAGGCAGTTTATCAAGTGACCAGATGGACAGAAAGCCCAGAAGCGGAACCAGCAGGGTCAGCGGTATGGCATTGGCAGCGGAAATCATCAGTAGGCCCCCCCGCTGACAATATTGAACGCTTCCGCCGCACCGCGCGCGATATCGACCGTCAAATCGGTCTGCACACCAAAATAGAGATTAGCAAACACAAGCAACCAGACGGGAACAAGCATAATGAGCGGGGCCTCACACTTTGGCGCCGCCAGGGCC
>CAYSMJ010000036.1:17148-19984 GCA_964432075.1 uncultured Caulobacterales bacterium
CCGCCACATCATCGCCCGGCGCCCTGATCATCACCTCAATGATACGACCGATATAGACAACCGCAATCAGCGAACTCGCAACGATCAGGAAGGATGCAACCCACTGGCCAGCCTCAAAGGTTGCAAGCAGAAGCATCCATTTCGAAACAAAACCAACCGTCAGCGGAATACCGACAAGAGATAGCCCGGCCAGCAGAAAGGCCGTTGCCGTCCATGGCATCCGGCGGAACAGGCCCCGAAAATCGCTTACCATTTCGCCGCCGATCCGCAACACAACGCAGCCAACCGCCATAAACAGGGCCGCTTTCATCAGCGCATGGTTGAACATGTGGACCATGGTTGCCGTCAGGCCATCATCCGTACCGAGAGAAAGGCCCAGAAGCATATAGCCAATTTGCGCAACTGACGAATAGGCGAGCATGCGTTTTACATTGTCCTGGAACACCGCAACCAGCGAGGCGACAAACATGCCCGCAACCGCAAGCGGCATCAGCGCCCAACGCAAGATTGTATAAAGTGAGCCAAAATCAACACCAAAATCGGCATGGAAGACCGAGTAGAAAAACCGGATAATGACATAAACCGCTACCTTGGTCGCCGTTGCGGCCACAAAAGCCGACACCGGTGACGGCGCGTAGGTATAGGCACCCGGCAGCCAGAGATGCAGCGGGAACATGGCGAGCTTCAGGCCAATTCCGACAAATATGAAAGCGAAGCCCGACTGAACCATCCGGTTATTCAAGCCGATCAGTTCGCGCTGCATGTCAGCCATGTTGAGTGTGCCCGTTGCCTGATACAACAGCCCGATCCCGATAACGAAAAATGTGGCGCCGATCGTGCCCATAACGAGGTAATTGAAGGCCGAGGTCAGCGCGCGCCGGTCCCGCCGCGCACCGAGCGCCACAAGCGCATAGGTCGACAGGGATGATATTTCGAGGAAGACAAAGACATTGAACGCATCCCCGGTGATCGTCACGCCCAACAACCCAGTCATGCACAACAGGAGCGCGGCGAAAAACATCGGGATCTGCTGACGGTCAATTTCCGCACGGATCGACGGGTAGGCATAGGGAAAGACAAGCGCACCGATGCCCGAGACAAGAAAAAGGATCAGGGCATTGGCAAGATCAACACGGTATTCGATCCCAACAGGCGGTGCCCAGCCGCCCAACGCATAGGAGATTGGCCCGTTCGTATAGACTTCGCGCAACAGCGCCGCGCAAAATATAAAAACGATCCAGGAAATTGCTGTCGACCAGATCCACGCCATCCGTCCGTTTGGAAACAGAATCGTGATCGGAGCCAGCAAAAGCGGCGTGATTATCGGCAATGCCGGAAGCTGTTCGGTCAAATTCATTTGCCTACGCCGCTCCGCCTTCGGCCTGCCGCACCCGGTTTATCGCCGCGTAGCGGCTTTCCCCGAATTCGGCAATATCATCAGCGGCTTCGAGCTCATCTTCTTCAATCGTTCCGTAAGCCTCGCGAATACGAACCGCGAGGGCAAGACCAACAGCCGTTGTCGCCACACCAACAACAATCGCGGTGAGGATGAGAACATGGGGCAGCGGATTGGAATAAAGCACTTCGGCGGCATCGGCCGCGGCCTCCAAAAGTTGACCGCCATGGGTCGCTTCAGTCACCGCAGCGCCGTCATGCCCCTCACGCGCCGCGAGATCGCCGGCAAGCTCATGCAGGCTCATGCTTGCCTCGCTGCCGGACAGGGCCCCGGCGTCATCCAGAAGGTTTTTTGTCACTTCATCAGCGAGAGCACCGGGCACCCGGTGCACGCTGTCGCCAGACCCATGGCTTGCAAGCGCCTCGTCAAGCGTTTGCCCCGCGGCACCCTCATGGGCGTCAATTCTGTTTACCGCAATATCCGCCGTGCCCCCGTCAAAAGGGGTTGCCAGATCATGGCTGCCCTCCGACGGCGGGCCCGCATCGCCGTGACCGTCTGTATACCCTTCTGAGTACACGTCTCCGTGCCCATCCCCATGCCCGCTGAGAAAAATCGGTGCTGTCCCGCCTGCGACCTTGCCTATTGAGATATAAAAAATAAATACCGATGTCTGAAAAATATTCAGCCCAATGATCTTCTTGACAAGATTTCCGCGGGCAAAAACGATATACAGGCCAATCATCATCAAGATGATGACGACCCAGTAATTATATCGATCAAGGATAAAATCGAGCATGATGACGCTTACCAGTCTTCCGGATCGATTTCCGGCTCACGGCCGGCATAGTGATAAAAGATCGTCAGCATGGTGGAAAAGACAGCAAGCCCCACCCCGAACTCCACGGCAATAATGCCATAATGCTGTCCCGCGTGGTGGGTCGAGTGCGGAACAAGGACATCATAGTCAAGCAAATTAGCACCAAGAAGCATGGTCAGCGCGCCGGTGCCTGTAAAAAACAGGATTCCCGCAACCATGACCCATTTCAAAGCCGCCTGCGGCATTGCCCGCTGGGTATCCTTCAGACCAAAGATCAGGGAATGGAGAATAAAAGCAACGGCAAAAATAAGCCCCGCCTGGAACCCGCCGCCGGGGCCATAGTCGCCATGAAATTGCACATAAAGCGCAAAGACCAGAATTGGCGCAAACAGGATTTTCGCCACTACCCGCAAAATCAGATGGTCCATCATTGTCCGCCCTCGTCTTTCCGGCGCGAGGGCTCTGGCGCGTCTGAGCCGCCATAATCCGGCACATCGTCAACCTCGCGCCCGCCCCGGGCACTGCCAGAGCCCAACAGCAACATGACGGCAAGCCCGGCTGTAAAAATCACCAGCGTTTCGCCAAGCGTATCAAAGCCGCGATAGCTAGCGAGCACTGCCGTG
>CAYSMJ010000037.1:0-19874 GCA_964432075.1 uncultured Caulobacterales bacterium
CGTGCGCTTCTTCGAGATCGCCGATGTGCCGTCGACGTGCACCAGCGCCTCGTTGATGATCAGCCGCGCACCACCCGGCAAGTCGACAACCGGCGACAGGGCTGAATCGAGGGCAGCCTTGAATTCGGTGACAAACGCGCTACCCGTCAGCGCCTTTTCATCCCCAGCGAGGCTGGCCAATTCGGGGCAGGTGCGTTGCAGATAGAGGTTTGTCTGTGCGTTCTCGGGCACAATGTTCTGTTTGCCGTCCGGGATCGCCCTCAGTTTTTCAGCCAGACGATCCTGATCGCTATTTTCAGGTTCCCTGTCAGGTGAAGACCGCGCGCGCTGAACAAAAGCGCTTTTTGTCCCGACGGGCAGGCGGTTGACAGTCACAAGAAGTCGCGCGCCCTCTGCAAGCGGTGGGTCATCCTGTTTCAGGCGAAGAAATGCAGGCAGACCATTATCAAGCGTCAGAAAGGCCGCATCCAGATCTTTTGCAACCTGGTCGATCCTTGCACCGATTTTCTGCCCCTGTGCCAGGCCTCGTCGAACGCTTAGCGGGGTCGTGATGCTTCCCGGCAATACCCACAACCCTGTTACCATATCCGCTTCAAACCGGAGGATGCGGGTGAGGGCCACACCACGACTGACAATGATCATGCGGGTGTCCCGGAAATGGGCCAGCCTTTGCCTGTTAGAAGATTGGCTGTCTCGTAAAGCGGCAGACCAACGACATTGGTGTATGAGCCTGAAATAGAAATAATATGGCGGGCAAAGGCGCCCTGAATGGCATAGCCACCCGCCTTGCCTTGCCATTCTCCGGTCGCAAGATAATGAGTAATCTGCTCATCGTTCAGCAGGCGTACTTTTACCCGCGTTTCCACCACACGCACGGTAGCGGCACCATCATCCCCGATTACACAAACGCCGGAATAAACCCGGTGTGCACGTCCGCTCAGAAGGGCGAGGCATGAGCGCGCGTCCTCGCATGTGTCGGTTTTTGGCAATATTCGGGTACCGACACAAACAACCGTATCAGCGGCAAGAACAAGCGCCGGCCCCTCATCAGACGAAAGACGCGAGGCAATGGTCATGGCCTTTTGGCGGGCCATTCGTTCAGCATAAGGGCGGGGACGTTCGGTCTTTCCACCGCCAGCATTAAGGGGGGTCTCGTCAATATTAGCTGGAATAACAGCATCCGGACTGATGCCGATCTGTTCCAGCAGATCGCGCCGCCGCGGGCTTGCGCTGGCAAGAATCAGGCGACGCATGGTGTGCGGATCACTTGAAGCGGTAGGTGATGCGCCCCTTGGTGAGATCATAGGGGGTCATTTCAACCAGAACACGGTCACCGGCAAGAACCCGGATACGGTTTTTCCGCATTTTCCCGGCCGTGTGGGCGATTATCTCATGCTCATTCTCGAGTTTCACCCGGAAGGTCGCATTGGGCAGCAATTCCTCGACGGTGCCCTCGAATTCGAGCAGTTCTTCTTTAGCCATTACTGGCAAACTCCGGTCAAGACTGGACGCATCTTCTATCCTTCAAGTTGCTTGGGTTGGTGGCCAATCCCCTGACCACCGGCGCATAAATGGTGTGCATACGCAAAAAATGCAAGCCATCATGCGGTTTTCGCCGAGGGATCGGGTGCGGCGAACCCGAATCGTTGCCGGATGCGCTCTTCCAGGTCGTTGCGCACATCGCGATAGGCTGCGATCACAGCTTCCTCGCCGCCGGCGGCGGTGGAAGGATTGCTGACCTCCCAGTATTTGACCCGTTCGGCGGCTGTCAGCCGCCGGACTTCGCCAGCGGCTTCCGGCGTCAGGGCGATGACAAGGTCAAATCGCGACAGGTCGATATCAGCCAGTGTCTTTGCCTCTCGGTCACCAAGGCTCAGTCCCGCCTCCTTCAGCACGATATCCGTAAACGGATCGCGCCAGCCCTGGTACAAACCGGCGGAGTCGCAAGGCACGCTGCTCCCGCTCAGCCGGTCAAACAACATGGCCGCCATGGGCGAGCGTACGGAATTCATGTTGCACACGAACAGGACCGATTTTGGCAGGCTTGGGGGTGTTGTTTCGCTCATGGTGGCTCGGGCCCTCAGCGCATGTGAAAACTGCATATCAGGGTAAACAGCCGTCGGGCCGTGTTCTGGTCGAGGGAGATCTTGTCCTTGAGCCGTTCCTGCAGGATTTCCGATCCCTCATTGTGCATCGCACGGCGCGCCATATCGACGGTTTCGATCTGGGCAGGGGCGGCATTGCGGATGGCTTCATGGTAGCTTTCGCACAGAAGAAAGTAATCCTTGATCACCTTGCGCAAGGGCATCAGCGACAGGTGGATAGAGCCAATCGCCTCGCCCCCCTCGCGGGAAACCGCTACAACCAGCCGTCGTTCGACAATCGACAGGGATAGTTCAAACGGCCCGTCGCCAGCGCCGATCGGGGAAAACAGGTTTTCCTCCAGGAGGTCATAAATCGCAATCTTGCGCTCATACTCGATATCCGCCGTGGCCGGGGCTAGTGAGCGTTCATCAAGGTCGATCCTGACGATCCGCTGTGCGGCAGGCGTGTCGGTGTCGGTCTGGTTATCGGGCGGCATTGTGTTTTCGGTCATGCGCGGCGGCGGTCCCGGGTTGGCGCATCGGGCAGGAGCGCATCGGCCGGGATTGAGAACAGCCGGGTGCGGCCGCAGGCGAAAATCTGCATCGGATCGTCGAGAAGCGGCCGGATTGCCGGGTCGAGCACATTCAGCCCACCGGTAAACGCGCCCATGGCTGGCATGATCAGGCGGCGCGCACCCATGGCAAAACAGGACCGCCGCAAGGCCCGCCCTTCGGCAAGGATCCGCGCACAGGGGTGAAAATGGCCGCAGAGTTCGATCTCGCCCTCGGCAAGGGGCGCGGGTTCGTGCCGTAAAACGATATTGTCGATTCGCCACTGTTGTGCCGGACGACCCCCAAAGCGTTCCGGGGGGGTCGGATCATGGTTTCCAACGATCCAGACCCAGTCGGTCTGGCGGGTCAGCACGGCGAGCCGATTGGCATCCATCGGATGCATTCGCCCCTCGGCCCCGCCATCATGAAAACTGTCGCCAAGGGCAATGACCCGGCTTGGTGCATGGTGCGCCACCAGGGTCGACAGACGTTTGAGCGTCATCCGTGTGTCGTAGGGTGGCAACATCACGCCACGGCGCGCAAATGCAGACCCCTTTTCAAAATGCAGGTCGGACACGACAAGCGTCTGCGATGCCGGGAAAAATGCGGCACCGGCGGGATCAAGATGCAGGGCGGTGCCGTGAAAGAAGATTGAGGTCACACTCATGGGGAGTGATGATGGTCTGACCGGCGTCGAGTCGCAAGGCCCATACGGTCCCGCCTTCGACCGAAACGACCGCAGGCTCGTTCAGACCAAGTCCGCAACGTCCGGCACAAAAAGCGCTTCGCCTGTCACGATCGCGCTTCAAGTCGGCCTGCAAAGCGCTGCATGGCCGGTCTTATCTTCAAGAAGAGATCATAACTGCGCTCGGCAAGCCAGAGGATCGGCGGGATACTGACGAGTCTGCCAAGCCATCGAAAGCCAGGCAGTTCCCGCCAGAGCCCAGCAAACGCCCTTGCACCGTCAAGAAGTCGGCCTGCCCGGTCGCGGACGTGAAACCGGCGCAACGCAGCCTCGCAGGACAGGTCATTGCCCAGCCGACCCGGTTCCGACGAAACATCAACCCAATCGATCGCGTCGCTGCCGCGCCGTCCCCTGTAAAACCCGATTTCCCGGCGGCAAAGCGGGCAAGCACCATCATAATAGACTGTAAATTTATTCATGCCCCACAATACGGCAGTTGCCGCCTTGTGGATGCCCCCTGATCTGCGGCATGCTTACTCGCGAGCAGGGGCATCGATCCGCAAGGGAAGGTCCGCAAAGCGGATGCCGGCAAACTCTTCGGTGCCCTCATACCGCAACCGATAAGCGCCCGGGGCAAGTGTTTTGCGCCCAAGCTCAAGCGTTACCGGGCGTCTTTGCTGGCCACGATAGACAGCAATGTTGGCGATGCAGTCCGGTGCAGCGCCCCCGCGCGTTTCCGGGACGAGGCACAATCGCCCGTGCAGGGAAACCGGACTATCCGGCGCGGCGATCTCGGCATTGAGTGCCAGAAGGTCCGTCTCAAGCCGGACCATACTGGTTTTGCCAATCGTAACCTCCGGCGCGGTGGACGACAGGGGCTCGGGCCGGACCAGAAGCGGGACACTGATTGCGAGCTGCAGGTCGAGCCCAAGGCCTTTATCGCTGATCCGATGCAGGCGTGTTCGGGCCGGGTGAGCTTCGACAAGGAGATGCGAGCGGCGCTCTTCTACCGGCACGCGACCACGCAAGGTAATGGTCAGGTCAGCCCGCGCGCCCGGCTCCAGCAAGAGCCTTGCGGGCTGGATTGCGAGCCAGGGTGCTGCCGAAATTGCCGCACGCGCTTCCGGCGAAATCTCTCCGTAGCCTTCAGGCGTTGCTGCGAGATCGATCAGCGAGGCTTCAATCTCGACGAGCCGGCCTGATGTATTTGCCAGGACAAAGGTTGCCGCTGGCTGTTCTTCGGACAGGACCGCCCGAAGCGGTGTCACCGACAAACCGGCATGGCTGGGAGACGAAAACAAGACCAGAAGGGCGGCGAAAACAAGGGTGAACCGTAAAGACACCCCGGGCCGGGACGGGGCCTGCACCCCGATTCGGGTCAGCAGCGATTCGTCGAATGTGCATGTCAGGCGCATGGACGCGGTCCATGCATGAAACGCGCAACTCTGGGAAGGTCCGGTGGCATTTCGCTACGATTTCGAAATCTTACTGATTTTCAATGTTTTACCGGGCCCATCCCGCAGCGGTTCGACGGCGACGCCAGCGCGCAGATTTTCCGGTTGATCCCAGGCCGGGACAGGGGGAACACTTCCGACCATGGTTGCAGGCGGCTGCAGCCGGTCGTTTGGAAGGACCTGGAAATGACGATCGAAACCCATGTCATCGTGGTCGGCAATGAAAAGGGCGGCTCCGGCAAGTCCACGGTCGCAATGCATATTGTCGTTGCGTTGTTGAAAAGCGGCTATCGTGTGGGCGTACTCGATCTTGATTTTCGCCAGCGCAGCCTGACCCGGTATCTCGCCAACCGCGAGCGCTTTGCTGACTATACCGGCATGGAGGTGGCCATGCCGCAGGTCAGTGGTCTTGAACCCAGCGAAGTGGATAGCCGCGAGCAGGCGCAGGCGCTGGAGTCCGAGGCCTTCCGCGCAGCGCTGGCGGCGTTTGCTGATTGTCATTTTGTTGTGTTCGACTGCCCGGGCGCCAACACCCACCTGTCGCGGCTCGCCCACGTCCATGCCGATACAATCCTGACACCGATGAATGACAGTTTTGTCGATTTTGACGTCCTCGGACGGGTGGATCCGGAAAGCGGTAAGATCACCGAGCCAAGTTTGTATGCCGAGATTGTCTGGGAAGCGCGTAAATACCGTGCGCTCTCCGGAGTTCAGAAAGGAATTGACTGGGTCGTGATCCGCAACCGCCTTTCAGCAACCCGGGCGAACAACCAGAAAGAAGTTGGAAAGAAGCTTGACGACCTTGCCGAACGTATCGGCTTTCGCCTTGCCCGCGGCATGGGCGAGAGGGTGATTTATCGTGAGCTTTTCCCTGCCGGGCTGACCCTGCTTGACCTTGGCGCCGAGGCCGCGCCCCTCAAACTCAAGACAATGAGCCACCTGACAGCAAGGCTTGAAATCCGCTCGCTGGTGGCCATGCTAAAACTCCCCAGCTTCAGGACAGGTGCTGGCGCGCCGGAAACGATTCCGGCCAATGCTGCGGCATAAAACGGGGAATGGGAAGCACCGAATGACGTGATGTCTGTCATTCCAGACTTACGGCGGCAAAAGCGGGTCGGCGCTTGCGGGCCGGATGCGCAGCTGAAGCGTCATCTGCGCACGCAGGGTATAAGGGGGAGACGGACATTTCGCACCAAATTCTGATTTGCGATTGTGTGGCGAGGGTCAATGATCCGGCGGACGGAGAAAACACCGATCTCGATGGACCAGAGCTGCGCGTTTGCACGGGAGCCGTCCGCCCCGGTCTTCGAGGACTTGCGCTTCATGACCGCGACAAAAGCGCGGCAGGAGCGCAACCGGGCGAAAGCGGCGTGAGGGCGTGAATTGCAGTTGCGCCAGCCGAGGCAAAACGGCATCACTTATGCTTATGACTCAAACCCAGTCCACGATTGTCCAGCTGCTCTCGGCCATGTCGGATGGCAAGGAAATCCGCGCCTATCTGCAAAGGTTTTCCTCGGTCGACCAGACGCGGTTTGCCGTGATCAAGATTGGTGGCGCGGTGTTGCGTGAGGCGCTGGAAGAAACAGCCTCGGCATTGGCTTTTCTGCATACGGTCGGGTTAACGCCCATCGTGCTTCATGGTGGCGGGCCGCAGCTTGACGAGCGGCTTTCGGCAGCGGGCGTTGAAACACCAAAAGTTGATGGGCTGCGGGTTACAAGCGCGCCGGCACTCGATATCGCACGCGATGTGTTTATCGGCGAAAACCTGCGGCTGGTGGAAGCGGTTCGGGCGCAAGGCATTGATGCTCATTCGCTCAGCGCCGGGGTCATTGAGGCGGAAGCGCTGGATACGGAGAAATACGGATTGGTTGGTGTGCCGACACGGGTACGGCTTGGCATGATTGAGGCGGCGGTACGCTCTCGCGCAGTGCCAATTCTCACCTGTCTCGGTGTAGCGCCGGGCGGGCAGATGCTCAATATCAATGGCGATACCGCTACGCGCGCACTGGTCAAAGCGCTACAACCGATGAAGATCATCTTTCTGTCTGGCACGGGCGGACTGTTGAAGCCGGATGGCCGGGTGATGTCATCGATTAATCTGGCTTCGGACTATGAGGCCCTGATGACGGCGGACTGGGTTCATTCCGGAATGCAGTTGAAACTCCAGGAGATCAAGGCCCTTCTTGAGGAAGCGCCGCTGTCTTCCTCTGTATCGATCACATCGCCATCCGGGCTGATGAAAGAGCTTTTCACCCATGGCGGGGATGGCACGCTTATTCGCAAGGGCGAGCGGCTGAATAAACATATCGGTATGGAAAATGTTGATCGCACTCAGCTTAACGGCCTCGTTGAGGAAGCGTTTGGTCGGCAGTTAAAGCCCGGCTGGCTTACGGGCAGCGACCCGGAAATGGTTTACCTATCGGAAAATGCGCGGGCCGGCGCTGTCATCACGCGGGTTGATGGCGAGGCTTATCTCGACAAGTTTGCTGTTTTGGAAGCGGCCCGCGGCGAGGGGCTTGCCAAGGTCATCTGGCGGGCCATGGCGAAGGATTATCCTGTACTGTACTGGCGCTCGCGCACGGCCAATGGGTTCAACAGTTTTTATGCTGAGGCTGCCACAGGCTCGATCAAGCGCGATCCGTGGACGGTATTCTGGACGGGCAATCCGTCTTTTGACAAGGTCGGCCCCATGGTCGAGGCAATTGCGGCGCTGCCTGACAGCTTTGTGGAGATCGTATGAGCAAGTCTTATCGAGTGGGCCTCGTTGGCGCGCGCGGTCACACGGGTAAGGTCCTCCTGGAGCTGATCGCTCAGCACCCCTATCTTGATCTCGCATTTGCAAGTTCGCGCGAATTGGCGGACCGTCCTGTATCCGACATCTGTCCGGACATCCGTGAGGCCATGACTTTCGAAAACATTGATCCGGAGGATATTGCCGGGCGTCAACCGGATGTGGTTATTCTTGCCCTGCCGGATGGTGTTGCCCGTACTTTCGCAAACGCTCTCATGTCGGAAAAGGCAGCGCCGGTCATTCTTGATCTTTCCGCCGATTATCGGTTTGACCCGGAATGGATCTATGGCTTGCCGGAACTCAATCGGCTGAACGGCAAGGCTTCAGCGCTGAAGGGCGCCCGCCGGATTGCCAATCCAGGCTGCTATGCCACGGCGATGCAGCTTGCTATTGCTCCCTTGCGCCCCCACCTCGCGGGCGCGGCATCGGTGTTTGGCGTATCCGGCTATTCCGGGGCGGGAACAAAGCCGAACCCGCGAAATGATCCGTCCCGGCTTGCCGATAATCTCATCCCCTACGCGCTGACCGGTCACAAACATGAGCGAGAGGCAAGCCACCATCTGGGAATATCGGTCCGGTTCAGTCCGCATGTTCATCCGGCGTTCAGTGGACTGATTACGACTGTTCACATGCCGGTCAGGAATATTGAGATGGCTGATGCGCTTCGGGCCATTTACGAAGATTGTTATCGCGATGAAAAGCTTATTGTACTTAGCAAAGACATTCCGGAACTTGCGAGCGGTACAAATTTGTCTGGTGTGGTGCTTGGGGGTTTTGCCATCAATGAAGAGCAAAACAACGCGGTAATCATTGCTGCGATTGATAATCTTCTGAAAGGTGCTGCGCTGCAGGCCATGCAAAATCTTAATATCGCTCTGGGGTTTGATGAATTGACCGGTTTAACCCCGGGCCGTCTCAAACAGCGCTAACAGGGTCGGGTAGACCCGGAGCAGGGGTTCGTTATCGCGGGTGAGGCCCAGCCGGACAAGAACAAGGTCGGCCGAGGGTACAATAATCACATATTGTCCGTCCCGACCGCTGAAAAAGAAGGTGTCCTCGGGAAATCCGGGCAGGAAGCGACGGCGGCCGCTGGCACCATCCTTGTTAAGCCACAAATGGTGCCCATATTGACCATCCTGAGACGGAGAGGAGTTTGTCGCACTTTCCAGCCAGTTCTCGGGAAAACGCGAAATACCGTCCCACACGCCGTTTTGCAGGTAAAACTGACCAAGCTGCAGCCATTCATGCGGCGTCGCATAGACATAGGATGAACCGATAAAATTGCCGTTGGCATCGGTCTCGAGAATGGTGCTCGAAAGCCCCAGTGGCGCCAGGAGGTTTTCATGGGCGAATTGATGCAGACTTGTGCCATGCTGGTTTGCCACGCGGCCCAGCGCATGCGCAAGCAGGTTTGAAGTGCCGCTGGAATAGGCAAAGTGCGCCCCCGGCGGATAGGTGGCCTTGCTCTGTGCAGGGACGGATGGCGCAGAAAGACTATTGAACAGCATTCGGTTTACGGCTGAGCCGGGGTCGTCATAATCCTCGTCAAAATCAAGGCCGCTGTGCATGCGCAGGAGATCATCCCAGGTCAATCTGTTGCGGGTTGGATCATCCGCCCACGCTGCGATCGGCACCGGATCGTCGAGATCAAACCAGCCTTGTTCAAGGGCAAGCGCGATGAGTGTCGCCGTGACCGATTTGGCCATGGACCAGCTTTGCAGCCTTGTTTCGGCCGAAAACCCATTGGCATAGCCTTCGCCAATCAAACTCCCGCCTTTGGCAACAAGCAGGGCGCGATGGCCGATATCATTATTGGCAAAAGCCTGAGCAATGACCTCCTTCACCGACGGATCAATCGCTTCTGACCAGTCTGTGTTGCGTTTGATGGGGGGCAGGTCGACGGGCGCGGGTCTGCGGTGAAGGGTGCAGCCTGTATGTGTACTGATGAAAGCCCGTGACGGCGCGAGACCAAAAAGGCTGCTTTCTACACTACCGGCGCTGTAATCGATATTTGTCTTGATCGACCCTAAAAGCGGATGAAGGCCCTCAAAATCAGACCGGCTTATGTCGTCTTGCGTGCGGCCCGCAAGGAAGACCTCCGAGCAGATGATTTTTGCAGTATAGGCGGTCCCCGTTCGGAGCAAATGGTGGCTGACGGCATCAAGGCCAATCAGCGTGGCGATCGTGAGACAACCAATCGCGAAAACCAGTTTCAGCGGTAAGGACATTACCGATTGGCCCGTGGCTACAAATGCCGCCAGCAAGGACTGACGGTATCTTCTGGAATGCTGCCATGATCAAAGGCCCACAAAGGGCTGGATCACGCGCCCGACCATGTTTTTGAACACAAGCGGGGCCGATGTTGCAACCAGACAGATACAAGGCGCATCACCGGTGGCCACTGGGCTATGGGTCTGATCGTCATCAAGGTCAGCAAGGTCCCCGGCCTGAAAGGTTCCCAATTGGTCCTCATAGGAGCCGGACAAAATTAATGTCAATTCGTGTTCACTGTGGGTGTGTATCGGGATCTGCTTGCCCGGCTGTATCCGGAGTAATCGCAGGGCATTTTTGCGATATCCGGAGGCCTCAATCACGCTTTGAGCAATTCCCGGTGCCACTGTGCGCCATTTCACCGCGTCCAGTCCGCCTTTGATATAGGCATTGAGCGGCTGACCGAACTCGATCGGTAAATCATTGTCTGCCCGCATGGAGGCTGGCTGGCGTTCGGGTGCGGCGTGGGCTGCAATCTGCCAGAATGTTTTCATCGCATCATCGGCCATGGCGACCGGTTCGATCGTTTCGAGGCAAAACCCGCCAAGGGCCTCAAGGTCAGCCACGGTTTCGCGGCATTCAGCACACATTTTTACATGCGTCGCAACGACCACATTGCGGGCCTCGTCAAGATGACCCGCCGCATAGGCTGCCAGCGTGTCAATCGATGCGTGGTGGCTGATCATGGTCATTCAAGCTCACCCAATTCCCTTCGAATCTTGTCAAATGCGAGCCGCAGACGGGACTTTACTGTGCCAAGCGGAATATCCAGTTTACGCGCGATCTCTGAATGTGGATCGTCTTCGAAAAAATAGAGTTGAACAACCTCTTTCTGGGGCTTCGGCAGAACATGCAGGGCGTTGCGGATCCTGACGTCGCGTTCTTCGCGTTCGGTCATTTCATCGGCCATCGGCGGCTCGTCGGGCTTCAGGCCCGGATCGTCGGGATCAAGCTGAGGTTTTGCTGTTTTCCGGATCGCATCAATCCGAAGATTGCGCGCAATGGTAAATATCCAGGTCGATGCAGAGGCCTTTCGCGGATCATACAGATGCGCCTTGCGCCACACCTTCAAAAGGGTCTCCTGGGCAATATCTTCGGCCTGTTCACTGGATACGCGCGCGCGCATCAGATAGCCTTTGACCCGCGGTGCAAAGAACCCGAACAGTTCCTGAAAGGCGGCCCGGTCCCGGCTTGTTGCAACACGGACAAGCAGGGTGTCGTGGTACTTTTTATCGCCGCGGCGCGTATCGGGTGCACGAGGCTCAAGGGTAACAGCGTTGGAAGTCACAGTCGATCCTCCATCTTTAAGTCTAGATACTCTATGTAACACGCCAATCGATAAATCGTGACCCGGGTGCGGAAATGAATCTCGGTAACGTCTTCCACAGAACCGATATCCGGGCGTGTGTTTAGCATGATCCTGAGCCATAACTGATTGATTTTACGAGGAATATAGAAATGGCGTATGATGATCGGGCCCGGCAACGACCGGCCTTTTTGCCGCAGGGCGCCCGTGTCGCCGTGATCGGAAGCGGGATCACGGGTTTGAGTGCCGCCTGGCATCTTTCCCGAACCCACGAAACCACCGTTTTTGAGGCCGATGACCGCTATGGCGGGCACTCAAACACGGTTGTGGTGGATATTTCCGGGCAATCTGTGGCGGTTGATACCGGATTTATCGTCTATAATGAGCGGACCTATCCTAATCTGGTCGCCTTGTTTGATGCGCTAGGGGTGAAGACGGCGGCTTCTGACATGTCGTTTGCCGTGTCGATGCGTGATGGGGCGCTTGAATATTCCGGTCAGTCTCTGCGCTCGGTCTTCGCAAGGCCCCAATCCGCTTTGTCGCCGCGCTATCTTCGCATGCTCTCCGATGTTCCGCGGTTTCACCACCATGCCCGCCAGGCACTCAAGCGAGGCCTTCCGGCGAACGATATGACCCTGGCGCAGTTCATCGGCCAGCACGGGTTTTCTCCCCAGTTTGTTACCGACTTCCTCCAGCCGATCGCCGGCGCAATCTGGTCGAGCCCTGACATAGCGGTGCTGGACTATCCGGCGGTATCGTTTTTACGCTTTTTTGCCAATCACGGCCTGCTTCAGGTTCTGAACATGCCGCTCTGGCGGACCGTTGAGGGCGGTTCGCGCCAATATGTCGATGCGCTGATCGCCGCGACGAAGGCTGACTTTCGGAAAAACAGTGCTGTAAAATCCGTCACCCGCCATGGCCAAGCCAAGGTCACACTTACCGCCTGCGATGGCAGCGAACAGGACTTCGACGCAGTCGTCTTTGCCAATCACGGCGATCAGGCGCGGCAGATTCTTGGCGATAAATCCGCCGATGAAGACCGTATCCTCAGCGGGTTTTCCTACCAGAAAAACCGCGCCGTTCTGCATACCGATCCCGCAGCCATGCCGGGACGAAGGGTGACCTGGTCGGCGTGGAATGTGGTCGAGCAGGCGGGCCGGATGACCGTGACCTACTGGATGAACAGGCTGCAACCGCTCGGGGTCGACACGGACATTTTTGTCACGCTCAATCCGGCGGCAGATTTGCATGGCGAGATGGCTGCGTTCGACTACGATCATCCGCAATATGGCATCAAAACGCTGCAGGCCCAGCGCGACGTTTGGGCGATTCAGGGGCAGGGCGGTGTCTACTTTGCCGGCGCGCACCTTGGGGCTGGCTTTCACGAAGATGGACTACAGGCCGGTCTTGCAGTTGCTGAGATGATCAGCGGTGAGAAACGGCCCTGGACTGTGCCCGAGGAGTCAGCGCGCCTGTATCTTCCCTCGGGACGGGTCGTTGCGTGAAGGGTTTCCTGTGCGGCCTGCGAGAACGGCGCGGGTCCTACATAGGTTGCGGTCACGGTTATGGTGCCGGCATCGGGGGTGGAATCGGGCATCGCATCGGGGGTGGCTTGTGCAACGACCGCGCGGATGGTGTCATGACCCATGACCGTCTCGCGACTTGAAAAGCCGGTGGGTGTGATCTCCGCCGTTCCGGTCGTCTGAAAGCCTGCGGTGGTAAAGCAATGGAACAGATAGCCTTCAGCGCCTTCGTCACGCAAGAGAATCGTCCGGCCCCCCCTGGACTGCGTACCCTTTTTGTTGAATCAAAAATGCAGGCGGTTTTTTAGTGGTTGCGCGTTCAATACCAAGTCGATGGATGGGAACCATCGACGATCACACTTCTTGTGAACGCGCGCTAATACCAAGCTGCATGGATCGGAACCGATCCTTACAGCGCCGGGCAAGCGCGACTGCGCGTCGGCGCTTATGCGCCGTTACCGCGGATGGGTCTTCATCCGCGCATATTGGTATAAGAGCCATTGGCAAGCTGATGGGAATATTGGAGGGTGCGGCCATCGAGGATCAGTTCCCAGTGGGCGATATCGATGATCGGGTTTCCCTCAGGGCCGCTGCAGCCGCCGCGGAAAGCCCGGTCAGCAAAGAACATGAACGACGCCATCGGCGCGTAAACGCTGGCAAGGTCGGCTGGCGGCTGTTCCTCCGCATGGAGCGGCGAAACCAGAACGACACCAGCCAGCATGAGGGCAAGCGATTTTGTGTGTCTCATCAGTGTCCTGCCGAAATTGTTTGTGTGACTGCGATGCATGGTGCCTGCCCATGACCGGCGCGAATGGCACCTTTCCCGAAGACGGCCTCTATCACGGGACCGTGCGCCATTTCCGTCTACGGCCCGTGCGCCATCGGCTGGCCTACCGTGTCTATTCGTTCCTGATGGATGTTGACCGGCTGGACGAGTATGAGGGCTCGTTGCGGTACTTCTCGCGCAATGGCTTCAATCTGTTTTCCTTCGGCGACCGCGACCATGGTCCCGGCACCGGGGCCCCGGTCGGCCCGTGGTTGCGTGAACAACTGAAACGGGCCGGCTTATCACCCGTCGGACCGATCAAGGCGCTGTTTTATCCGCGGCTTTTCGGATATGCCTTTAATCCGCTGACGGTTTATTACTGTTTCAGCCGTCACGGAGATATGACCGCACTGGTCTATGCAGTACGCAATACGTTCGGAGGCCGTCATGTTTATCTCGTTCCTGTCGGGCAGGACGAGTGCCGCCGACCAAATTTTGCCCATGGGACGGAGAAGCGATTACATGTCTCGCCCTTTGTCGATATGGGGATGCGATATGATTTCTCGATCAACCGGCCCGGCGCGCGCCTTGCGCTTGCGATTCGGGTCGGCGATGATCAAGGACCGCTTCTCAACACCAGTTTCGGCGGGGCCCATACGCCCCTGACGGACGAGGCCTTACGCCACTGTTTCTTCCGCTACCCGCTGATGAGCTTCAAGGTTGTTGGCGCGATTCACTGGGAGGCGGTGAAGTTATTGCTGAAGGGACTAAGGTTGCGGTCCGGCGGCCCTGATCCTGAAAACCCGGTGACGGTTGTCACATCAGCGAATTTTGCGGAACCGCTTGCAAATCACGCCCAGCCCGCCGAATAAGACCGGGCCGAAACGGCAAGACCAATACGGAGACGAGTTTCATGCGCAAGGTTTACGATGATGCAAAGGCGGCGCTGGAGGGCATTCCGTTTGATGGCATGACCGTGATGTCAGGAGGCTTCGGGCTTTGCGGCATTGCGGAAACGCTGATCATCGCCCTGCGCGACAGCGGCGTCAAAGATCTGACGGTCATCTCCAACAATGCAGGGGTCGATGATTGGGGGCTCGGGCTTTTGCTGCGGACCCGCCAGATCAAAAAAATGATCTCGTCTTATGTAGGCGAGAACAAAGAATTTGAACGCCAATATCTGGGCGGCGAGCTTGAACTGGAATTCAATCCCCAGGGCACGCTGGCCGAACGGTGCCGCGCCGGCGGCGCTGGCATTCCCGGCTTTTACACCAAAACCGGCGTCGGCACGATGATCGCGGAAGGCAAGGAACATAAGGAATTCAACGGCGAAACTTATATCCTGGAGACGGGGCTCACCGCGGATCTCTCGCTTGTGCGCGCCTGGAAAGGCGATGCGCAAGGAAATCTGATCTTCCGCAAGACCGCGCGCAATTTCAATCCGATGATGGCAACCGCCGGTAATGTGACGCTCGCCGAGGTCGAAGAGCTTGTGCCTGTCGGCGATCTCGATCCGGATCAGATCCATACGCCGGGTATCTTCGTCCAGCGGATAATCCAGGCCGACCAGGATAAACGCATCGAGCAGCGGACAGTCCGGGAACGGACTTGAGCGCCAGCGAACAAGGTAAGGAGGCAATCATGCCCTGGGATCGTGATGACATGGCGCGCCGCGCCGCACAGGAACTGAAAGACGGGTTTTACGTCAATCTCGGAATCGGGATCCCGACGCTTGTTGCCAATTTTATTCCGGACGGGATCGATGTGACGCTCCAGTCCGAAAACGGGATGCTCGGTATGGGTCCTTTCCCCTTTGATGATGAGGTCGACCCGGACCTGATCAATGCCGGTAAGCAAACGATTACTGAACTTGACCGGACGTCCTATTTTTCCTCTGCTGACAGCTTTGGTATGATCCGTGGGGGGCATATTGATCTGTCGATCCTCGGCGCGATGGAGGTCGCTGAAAACGGCGATCTCGCAAACTGGATGATCCCCGGCAAGATGGTGAAGGGCATGGGCGGCGCCATGGATCTTGTTGCTGGCGTGAAACGGGTGGTTGTTGTCATGGACCATAATTCCAGGTCCGGCGCGCCGAAGCTCCTGAAACAATGTTCCCTGCCGCTGACCGGAAAAGCCGTTGTCGATCTTGTCATCACCAATCTCGGCGTCTTCCACATCGACGAAGGCAAGGGTATGAAGCTGATTGAACTGGCGCCCGAGGTGAGCGTGGATGAGGTGCGTGAAAAAACCGAGGCGGCCTTCGACGTGGCGGTATAAGTGTCTGAGTGAAAAATCATGGTTGCGTCTGGTTTTGAACCGAGTGGAAGGGTGACGAGAATAATGATGCGAAATCTGAAAACTATGGCGGGCGTTGCAGCCTGTTTCGTTCTGGTCGGCTGCATTTCTAACCCAAAGTCAAGCATCCGGTCCGATCTTGTCCGGCTTGGGCTTTCGAGCGAGCGGGCGAAATGTATGGCTGGTGAGATCGACAGCCGCTTGTCGGGCGAGGATACTCGCGATGTGGCGCAGTTTCTTGGCAATTTGCAGGGCTCGCAGTCGGCAGGCAATGTTCTTGATGCCCTTCTGACCATCGATAATCCGCGCGCGGCAGCCGTCTTTGCCCGCGCCGGCATTTCCTGCGCCTTTTAAGTCGTATAAAGATGACCGCCCTTCCCGAGATTTCGGGTGAAACCAGCCCGCAATTTGCCGGTGCGAAAACAGCGCTTGCAAACGCTCTGGCGAATGGCGGGGGCGGGGGCTTTGCCGTGTTTCGGGCTGGCGAACCGGTTGCTGACCTCTGGGGCGGGTTTCGCGACCGGAAAAATACGCAAGCCTGGCAAGCGGAGACGCTGCCATGTGTTTTTTCCGCGGGCAAAGCCATCGTGGCGGCACAAATCGCAGAGGCCGTGTCGGCCGGGAGCTTGTCCTATGAGGATCCGGTTGTCCGCCATTGGCCGGAATTTGCCCCTGCAGGCAAACAGGCCATCACGGTCAATCATGTCCTGTCGCATCAGGGTGGGCTGCCTGGCTTTCCTGATGAGATGGATCCGGCCTTGTGGACCGACTGGGACGCCATCTGTGCAAGGCTTGCGGCTATGACGCCGCTCTGGCCGCCGGGAACGGCCAATGGCTACCATCCGCAGACCTTCGGGTTTCTCGCCGGCGAAATCCTGCGCCGCGCGACGGGTCATACGGTCGGCCAAATGCTCCGGGATGGGACGACCGACGTGATTTGTGGTCTTCGGGATGCTGATTTTGTGCGCCTTGCGGAAATGGTGAAGCCGCCGCGCCCGCCTGATCTTGGAGAGATCACACCGGAAACCGGGATCGCTTTCCTGAAGCCGTGGTCGAGCGCGGGGAGTGTGCCCAGCGAGGCCCGTCAGCGTGCTGAAATTCCGGCGTCGAATATGTATGCAACGGCGAAAGGTCTCGCCGAGATTGTGCATTTTCTCGCCAATGGCGGTGTTGGACCCGGGGGTCATTCAATTGCTGATCCGGCGGTGATCCCGCAATTTGCTGCCGAACGCTGTCATCGTCCCGACCGGGTGCTGCCCTTTACGCTTTCATGGGCGGGCGGAGTGATGCGCAACACGCTTGGTCACTTTGGACCGAACAAAAACGCCGTTGGTCATTACGGATTTGGTGGTGCCGTCGTCGTCATTGACCCGGACCACCGGCTTAGCCTTGCCTTCGTGACCAACACCATGTCGCCGCATCTTGTCGGCGACCCGCGTGCGATCGGGCTGATACAATCGGTCTATCAGGCGCTCAGTTAGAGCGCGTTCACGATAGGTGTGAGCGTCGATGGTTCCCATCCATCGACTTGGTTTCGAACGCGCGACCCCTAAAAAATCTGGGCTGCGTTTCTGATTCAACAAAAATGGTAACGCCGTCTCATCGCCAAATGGTCTGTTATACAGCAGCCCGTCAGACAACCTTGACCTTTGCGGTCACGCCAGTGTCATTCTTGGATTCCAGCGCATGGACATTCGGCGCCTCGACGAGCGTCGGCTTTGACTTGCCGTCGGGCATTGTCGACGTGCCGTTGAAGACGGCGCCTTCTTCAATAATGATCGATTTGCAGGTCAGATCGCCAGTGACGACCGCAGTCTCATTCAGGATGATCAGGGTCGTTGCCGAGATCGTGCCCTCGACCCTGCCGTCAATCTCCACCTCAACAGCGGAGATCTTGCCATCCACATGGGCTTCCTTGCTGATCAGGATGCGGTCATCGCCAACAAGTTCACCTTCCACATGACCGGCAATCCGGCTTGGTCCCTTACAGGTGATCTCCCCTTTCATCTGGCTGCCAATGCCCACGACCGTATCGCATGATGTCCGGCTCTGGTCGCTTCCGCCGCTTGTCTTTTTCTTGCCAATCATTGTTCACCTGTTTCATCATGTTTGTACGGGGCAAGGCCCACGATTGGGATGATCCCATATTTCCCTTTCCCAAGCCTGAAGAAACAAGGTCGAATTTGCCTGACTTCCCGCTTCTTGCGCCCTTGAAAATCATGCATAAGCGATGCCAGAGCGGCGTGAGCAGGATTGGCACCCGGCAATCGTGAAATCGGCAGGGTTTTGTCATAATTCACCCGCAATGGGCGCACATATCGCTATTGTCTGGTGGTTTGCGTATGGCGCGGCCGGGGGCGAATTGAGGGCAGGAATCCGATGGTTTTCGGCAAGAAGCGACACTTCGCAAAAGACCGGCGCCTGGTCGCTGCAGCTGGCGGATTTTGTGCCTGCAGCCTGATGGTGGCGACAATCGACGGCCCAGCCATGGCGCAGGAACGGCCGCTTCGGAGCGGGACGGAAATCGTTACGGGCTCGGACCCGCTGGCGTTTTCGCAGACAGTCGAAAACGGCATGCTGATTGCGACCACCCAGGACAATCCATTCGGTGCGCTCGTGGATGGAAAACGCAATCCACGAAACCGGTTCCAGCGTGGTCAGGTCACTCGCTATGTCATTCCGGATGAAGATCGCGCTTTCCTGTTTCAGGATATGGGCGATGAGGGACTGCTTCGTTTCCAGTGTGCCGAGGACGATTTTCGCTTTGAATGCCGGATCGCCCCTTCGGGCCTCGCCTCAGAAATCTTTCGCGTCCAGCCAATTCGCGCGCCACGGGGAGATATCGTCTACAAAACCGCCGGCGGCGAAACGCTGTTGCGGATCGCTTCCTATGGGGGGGCCACGGTGTGGTGGCCGGGCCTTGACACCGGGGAAGTTGTTGCGCGCTCGATTACGACTGTGTCCGCCATTGAACCGGCACCGTTGACCCGCGCCGAGTTGGAAGACCGGGCCACGCGGGCCATGACACTTTTGCGGACCATGACGGGACACTCTCTGAAATTTGAGGTGATCGAGCCGCCGACCGACGCCAGACAGCTGGCCGTTCTCGGAGAAGCGATCGCCCTGACGGCCAAGGGCATCGCCATGGTTGCAGATGACCCGATCGGTGCCCGCGTTGTCGCGAATCGGCTTGATATTGTGACCCTGGCTCAGGGCTCGACGGCGGATGTGCGTCTTGACGGGCGGTCGTTGCAAATATGGTACAATCCCCGGATTGGCGTAAGCGGACGCGTTCCCTCTGCCGAAATTTTCGAGTATCTCGAAAAAAATCTTTAGGATCAGGTGTTATTTTGCCGATGGGTTGACAGCGTCGGGCCGTAATGGTGCCGCAAAGAAATGTTATCGGATGGTATGGTTTTGATCGCATTCATCTTCAAAAGAGGAAGCCTGTTTTGCAGGGCCGTGCAATTGGCGGTGTGTGTGGTCGCGGGTCTCACCCTGGTCGGATCGTTAGAGCGTATTGTGCTGGTTCCGGTGTCGGCCCATGCGGAGTCACAGCCACTCAAAACGCTGCGCTATCGTGAGGCGGAAGAAACGGAACTGAAAAAGGAAGTTGCCTTTACCAATCAGGTCTGTGGGACGACGATTACAGCCCGAATTTTGTGGGATACGGCCGGGAGCTGGCCGGAAGACCAGAGTATCGCCGCGGTTTGCGGTGATGCGCTTAGTGCGCTTGAGGCGATTTGCCGGGCAGGGCCTGACAAGGCAGCAGGGATTAAAACCTTCCAGTGCGCGGGCGATGGCTCCGGGCCGGCGCTCGAAGGGCCGGACCTGAAATACGGCGCTTCTCCCGGCAAGAATGGATTTGCAGAAACAAAAGCTTTTCTGGAAAGCCGGTTATAGCCGCATGCGATGTTGCGCTGGCCAGCACAAAAATCAGGGAATTCATAACCTCATATCCGCGCGCGATGAAATTGGCGGACAGGCGAGCCTGCGCAGGATGCACTCAGGCTTTACTTGTTGGTAACACACCCCTTGCCGAGACCCGTTGACTTGCCTATCACCCATCAGCGTCCCCAGGCGCTCAGGACCCGTAGCTCAGCTGGATAGAGCGCTGCCCTCCGAAGGACGCAACCCTTATCTT
>CAYSMJ010000038.1:0-19255 GCA_964432075.1 uncultured Caulobacterales bacterium
CGGCGCTTATGCGCCGTAACCGCGGATGAGTCTTCATCCGCGCATATTGGTATGAACGGGTGCGCGATCAGTCGGCGTTCCGGGCTGCGCGTTTCATCTGTTGTGAGATAATGGGCAACTGGGAGAAATATTCATCCCCTTGCGGTGCGGCCAGTTCCTGGCGGAGCCGCCGGAAAACACTCTCGGCGCGGGCACTCCGGCTACGCTCAGTATTACCAAGCCTGCGATAAAGATCGCCTGTGGTCACTTTTCCCTCGATGCAGAGCGTCCTCGCCATGAAATGCCCCCGGAACTTTCATTCTTCTTGAAACAACAATTTTTACTCTGTGCGGTGCTGTTGTTGCCTTGCACGTGACACTGATTCGCCATGGTTAACGAAAGGTTAACAGGCTAATGCCAACTCCGGACCGTGGCTTCTATGTGACAGGTGGCAGTCAGGCCCGCACTTTCACATAACTTCCCGGCGCCGCCTCAATTATAGCGAGTTTCCCTTCTCCAGGGGTCCGCGCCTTGACCTTTCCGGGGCTGACTTGATTGAGCCAGGCAATCCAGTGGGGCCACCAGGAGCCGGGATGTTTTTGTGCGCCCGACTGCCACTCTTCGATCGTTGCAGGCAGGGAATCGTTCGTGGCGTGATGATATTTGTTCTTGGCTGGATGATTGACAACCCCGGCAATATGCCCTGAACCGGCAAGCATGTAATGGGTATTGCCGCCAAGCAATTTTGCCGTGTTATAGATTGATCGGGCCGGGGCGATATGGTCGGTTTCGCCCGCCTGCATGAAAACCGGTATCGAGATGTCCCCGAGGCTGAGCTGCTCGCCGTCTATGACCATTTCACGCTTTGCCAGACGGTTGTTTTGATAGAACTCTCGAAGATAAAAAAGGTGAACGTTCTTCGGCATGCGGGTCGCATCGGAGTTCCAGAACAACAGGTCGAATTTTGCCGGGTCTTTCCCCTTGAGATAGTTGTCGATGACAAACGACCAGATCAGGTCATTTGAACGCAGCATGTTAAACGTGGTTGCCATAGCGCGGCCCTCAAGCACGCCGCCGCCGGCATCCATTTGTTTGGCAATGGCATCAAGCTGGGCGTCGTCAACAAAGATCTGGAGATCGCCAGCCTCGGTAAAATCGCCCTGTGCCGTAAAGAAGGTCGCAGACTTGATCCGGTCATCGCCGCGTTTTGCCATCAGGGCGAGCGCCGTCATCAGCATTGTCCCGCCAATACAGTAGCCGATGGCATCCACATGTTTTTCGCCGCTGGCTTTCTCTACACCATCAAGGGCTGCGAACAGCCCTTCCTGAATATAGTCCTGGAATGTCTTGTTCCGAAGTTCCGGACCCGGATTAACCCAGGAAACAAGAAAAACCGTGCGGCCCTGTTCCACCATCCAGCGCACGAAAGAATTTTGGGGTTGGAGATCAAGGATATAATATTTGTTGATCCATGGCGGGAGTATAAGCAGCGGACGTTTGGCCACCTTCTCCGTCATCGGCTCATACTGAATCAGCTGGATGATGTCATTTTGAAAGACAATCTTGCCAGGCGTTGTCGCAACATTTTCCCCAAGCTTGAAATGATCCGTATCGGCCTGGGTGATGGCGAGCTTGCCGTCACCGCGATCGAGATCCTCAAGGAAGTGCTGGAAACCGCGCAAGAGATTTTCGCCACGGCTTTCAAGCGTGGCTTCAACCACTTCCGGGTTGAGCATGGCAAAATTGGTGGGTGAGCACGCATCGGCAAATTGTTTGGTATAAAAAACTGCCTTTTTATGCTCATGTTCGTCGAGGCCTTCGAGGCCCTCGACTGTGTCGACCAGCCAGTTTGAGGCAATGAGATAGGACTGTTTCACAAAATCGAGCATGGGATTTGTATCCCAGGCCTCGTGGCGAAACCGCTTGTCGCCAGGCGCCGGGGTTGCGGCCGGTTTGATTTTTTCGCCAGCCAGCCGTCGCTGGGTATTGGCCATCAGTTTGGCATAGTCCCCCCACAGCTTGAACTGACGTTGCATGACCGTACCCGGATCCATGGACATGCCTTTGACAAGTTCCTGTAATGCTTCCCCGACATTGAGCGGGTCAATAACCATCTCGCCGGATATCGCGCCATATTCCGGGTGCTGGGAAAGGAAATCCTTCAGCACTTCCTGACTTTTCCCGGTAATGTCCGTTACATATTCCGACAGGGAGTCAAAATCTGCATACAGACTTTTAGGAATGTCTTCCGCCGCATTGTCTTCCGCCGCATTGTCTTCCGCCGCATTGTCTGTCGCCGCATTGTCTGTCGCCGTCCTGGCAATTGGTTTTTTCGCTGCTTCCTGTTGGCGCTGCGCCGGGTTTACCGGTTCTTTTTTCACGGCGGCCTTTTTTGCCGTTGGCTTGGCCTTTGCCGTCTTTCGGGTTGGCGTTTTCCTGGCGGCGGGCTTTGCTGCGCCATTGCCAGTGGTTTTGCGCTTTGTCGCTTTGCGGGTTGGCGTTGCCTTTTTCTTTGCCGTTTTCTCGGGGGTGGCCGGGCGCGCGGGCCTCGGCATATCAGCATCGGCTTTGGCGGTCATATCAGGATTTTCGTACTTTGCTTCTGTCATGATACTCTGTAAGTCTGATAGGTGAAAGCTTCGATTTGATCAGGATAAACAGGTGACGCAACAGGGTGTAACGACAGGCGTTGGCATACGGACGATCCGGGCGTGGCGTCTTGTCTGTACCGGTCTCATCGTTTTTGGCGCTACCGGCTGTGAAACGGCAAAACGGCTCGTGCCGCCCGGGTTTGTCAAATATGAGGACATTGCCAAAGATATTCCTCCCAATCCCGTGATTACGCAACGCATAAGGGAACTGGGCATCGACGGCAAGTCAGCGGGCGCAGACCCGAAGCCGAAATATCCCAAACTTTCCGAACAGCCAGCCGCTGCACCCGCGGGCCTTGATGCCAGCCAGCGGGAGGCCGAAATCGCTCGCCTGTTACAGGTGCGAGATCAGGCCAACGCAGCAATCATCGCCGTGCGGTCCGCTGATGCGGCGCTCGAAAATGCCCCTGTCATGGAAGAGCAGGAACTCCAGGCGCGCGCCGCCGCACTTCAGGCGGAAATTGCAGAGCTGCGTGAGGAATTGGCGGCTGAACAAGCGCAGTCATTGCCCGCTCCGCTTGATACCAGCAAAGCCCCGCCGCCCGACGAGCCGTTATAATCCGATCCGAAGCCAGGTGCGGTCGTCGAAGGAAACCTGGCCAGGCATCAGGCCTTTTGACGTGATATTCTCATTGATGCAGAGCGGGTCGGTTTTGACAAGCGCCATCAGCGCGTCCTCGCTGTCGGCAAGGGTATCACAAACCAACGGATAGCCGTCTGAAGTCAATATGATTTCCGGGACTGCCGGAGGAATGTCGTGCACCTCGATGAATTTGTCCGGGATTGCCATACCATTGACGACACCGAAGCCGAAGCGGTGGTCCGGCCGGTTCGCAAAATCAAGGAGTGGGGCAAAGAAGGGCAGGAACATCGTGGCATAAGTCTCGCTCGCCATGACGTCATCGGCTGTCTGCCCACGAACGAGCAGGCTATGGATCCAGACAGCGCGCTGACGCGCGCCAATCTCTTCAAGCTCAAGGTCATTTCGGTACGTTGTGCCACCAAACCGGTACTGGCAGTCGC
Source organism: uncultured Caulobacterales bacterium (assembly GCA_964432075.1). Lineage (GTDB taxonomy): Bacteria > Pseudomonadota > Alphaproteobacteria > Caulobacterales > Parvularculaceae > CALLPQ01. The sequence continues at coordinate 3,654 of CAYSMJ010000038.1, forward strand.
CCACACGCCAGATTTGTCGGTGTGCCGCAGAATAGCATACAACATGATAGCCACCGGTATACCGGTGCTCATCAAGCCGGAATTCTGTCTTGGTCGCCGCAAGGCTCCGGGTCAGGTCGTCAAACAAGGCCCGGGGCGTCATATCCGGGCCGACGGCCGCGATGATGTCTGCAGCCCTGTCGAGCGCCGTCTGTATCATCGGCGTTTCCATATGGCCCGGCCCGCGCGAGCCATCAATCACGGCGCAGGCGGCAGTGCCGATTGCAAACCGATCCTCGCAATAGCTGTTGTCGGCAACCTTGCCATGGGAAAACTGTTCAATGATTTTCATGATGGTCTCCAGTCACATCGATATGATAGCACGAAAATTTGTCGCTTTCGAGATGTGATCAGGATAGCTTTTTCCTCTGGGTAAGGAATTTCCATGATTTGGGTTGGTTTTAGCTTTTGCCGAGGTAAATCGGAACCCGGTACGCGGTCACATCATGGAAAGGCCCGCAAGGTCCGGTCCGCGGCGTGGCTCATCCGTAAATCCGGTCCGGCAACCAGGTCGCAATTTCAGGGAAAAAAATCAGGATCATGATCGCGACAATCTGAATACAGATAAAGGGAATGGCGCCGCGATAGATATCGGTTGTCCTGACCTCGGGCGGGGCCACGCCGCGCAGATAAAACAGGGCAAACCCGAAAGGCGGCGTAAGGAATGAAGTCTGCAGATTGACAGCCATAAGAACGCCCAGCCAGACCGGGTCGAGGCCCATGGTCAGGAGTACCGGCGCAACCAGTGGCACAACAACCAGTGTAATTTCAATAAAGTCGAGAAAAAAGCCAAGGACGAACATGACGAGCATCACCATGGCCACCGCACCCCAGACCCCGCCGGGGGTGTTTTCCAGGGCATGGCGCACCGTTTCATCGCCGCCAAGCCCGCGAAACACAAGTGAGAACAGGGCTGCACCGATAAGGATGGTAAAGACCATGGTCGTTACACGCGTGGTCTGATCGACAATCCCGCTCGTGAGTCTCTTCCTGACGAGGGTCATCAGGCTGACGCCTATAGAGATGAAGATCATTACGCACAGGAGCATGGCAAGACCAATGGCGATCGTTTCCATCCCGGAACTGATCGACCGGCCAAGGCGCAGATCGACAAGCTGGTTCAGAATAAACAAAATACCGATTGCCATCCCGCCGACAATCGCGAGCAGACGCGGCAGGCCTGTGGCACCACGTAAGCCGGCGATAATCAGGGCCCCAATGACGCCAACGCTGGCAGCCTCGGTCGGTGTTGCAGCACCCACAAGGATAGAGCCTAGAACCGTGATGATAAGCAGAAGCGGGGCGGGCAGGGTACGGCCGGCTTCGGCCCAGATTTCAGCCCGGCTGCCAAGTTCAGCGGCCGGGATGGCTGGCGCCTTTGCGCCCTGGAAGGTTGCCACGATGATCTGCCAGAGAATGTAAAACCCGACCAGCATCAGCCCTGGAAACAACGCGCCGGCAAAAAGGTCCCCGGCTGAAACGGCCTCGGGGGAGAAATTGCCAAGCGCCAGTTGCGACTTCTGGTATGCGTTGGAGATCGCGTCACCCAGAAGGATCAGGACAATCGAGGGCGGTATGATCTGGCCGAGGGTGCCCGCTGCTGCGATTGAACCGGATGCAAAGGCTGGGTCATAGCCGCGCCGCAACATGGTTGGCAGGCTGAGGAGCCCCATGGTGACAACTGTTGCCCCGACGATGCCGGTGGAGGCCGCGAGAAGGGCACCGACCACCGTGACCGAGATGCCGAGGCCGCCGCGCAGGGAGCCAAACAGCTTGGCCATAGAGTCCAAAAGGTCCTCCGCGATGCGGGCCTTTTCAAGGATTACCCCCATCAGGATAAACATCGGCACCGCGATCAGTGTTGTGTTGGTGACAGCACCAAAAATCCGTTGGGGGAAGGGTTTAAGGAAAGAAACGTCGAAGACATTCAGCGCCATGCCGATCAGGGCAAAGATCAGTGCCGTTCCGGCCAGCGAAAAAGCCGCCGGAAATCCCGCAAGCAACATGACGCACAGCGCGATGACCATCAAGATATCGAGCCAGGGTACGATCACGCAGGGGCAGAGGCCGAAAGCTTCCATGCCGTCTCAGACCCCGCTCTTGTAATGCGTTTCGTCGTCGGGCACGGGCGCGCCAATCAAGACCTTCATCGATCGATAGGCGAGATCAAAACCGGCAAAGATTAGCAATAGGGCAAAGACGGGGATCAGCGATTTCAACAGAAACAGGAGCTGCAGCCCCGATGCCTCGTTCGAGCCTTCCGTGGCTTCCCAGGAGGCGGCGACATAAGGGGCTGCAGTCCAGATGATCAGGAAACACACCGGAAACAGCAAAAGATAGGTCCCCCACAGATTGATCTGCGCTTTCAGTTTTGGCGACGCATCACGGTAGAGGACGTCAACCCGGACATGATCGTCGGTCAACAGCGCATAGCCGGCCGCACCCAGAAAGAGTGCACCATGCATATAGATGGTGCTTTCCTGCATCCAGATGAAATTGATACCAAAGACATACCGCAGGAGAACCACGCTGAACTGGACGAGCGCCATGACCAGTGCAAGCCACATCACCAGCTGGCCCGCTGCGCGGACAAGGGAATGGACAATCGGGGCAAGGCGTTCAGTCCACAGGCAGGGGCCGCCACTGAGCGCCATCAGAAAAAAGACCGGGAGAAAAATCAGTCCCCACACAATGGCAAATCTTTCAGGCAAAAGCGCCGCCAAATCGAGATGCGGTGCCAGAGCAAAAATCACCACGACACCAAGCCAGGGCAGAAGGGCAGCCGCACCGACGCCGAGGGCTGATGCAACGCTCTCACCACGGGCCGTGCGTTTCGGCGCACCAAAAAGAAAAGACAGGGGCAGCGTACAGAACAGCCACAGGGGCACGAGAAGCCACATCAGGACAGAACCGATAAAATTCAGCATCCTACACCTGCCTACAGGTCAAACAGGCGTCGGCGCACCCGCATATAGGCTTCGTCCGAAATACCGGACCAGGCTTGCGAACGGTTGACGGCCGCCTTGTAGCTTTCGAAAATTTTTCCGGCGATCGGGCTTGTCCCGGCGGTTTCTTCCAGCACAGTCTTTGCCGCCTCGGCTGCAGCCTCCATTACGTCATCCGGGAACTGACGCAGTTGCACGCCATGCTTGTTGGTCAACTCCTCCAGCGCGATGCCGTTGTAATGGCCATATTCTGCTACCGAGAGATGGTTTGCCTGATGGCAGGCCGCACGGATGACAGCCTGTTCTGCGGCATTCATCCCGTTCCACAGATCGAGATTGATCCCGACACCCAGTTGCGCGCCAGGCTCGTGGAAGCCTGGCCAGTAATAATATTTGGCCTCACGGTAGAAACCGAAGGCGAGATCGTTCCACGGGCCGACCCATTCGGTGCCGTCAATCGCGCCGGACTGGAGCGCCTGGTATAACTCCCCGCCAGACAGCGCGACCGCCGCGCCGCCAATCCGGCGCAGGACTTCCCCGCCGAGCCCTGGCATACGTACCTTCAGTCCCCGGATGTCATCAAGCGAATTGATCTCTTTTTTGTACCAGCCGCCAAGCTGGTGCCCGGTATTGCCGGCCGCAAAGGGTTTAATGTTGAAGGGGGCGGCGAGTTCGTCCCAGAGTTCCTGGCCACCGCCAAATTCTGTCCACGCCGATATCTCGGTTGCGGTCATGCCGAAGGGGACAGCTGTAAAGAAGGGAAAGGCAGCGGATTTTCCAACCCAATAATAGTCAGCGCCATGGTAGATATCGGCGGCCCCGTTGGCGACCGCGTCAAAACACTCATTCCAAGCGACCAGTTCGCCAGCGGCATAGACATCAACCCTGAGCGCACCGCCGGTCATTGTGGCAATCAATTCAGCGACTCGCTCTGCCATTGTGCCAAGGCCGGGGAAATCCTTTGGCCATGTGGTCACCATTTTGAGCGTGCGTGGTGTAAAAACACCGTTGTCATCGGGGCCTGTGGCCGCGCCAATTTTCGCATAGTCGCCGCAGTCGCACCCGGCAAGCAGCCCGGCCGCCCCTGCCGTCAGAAAATGCCGTCTTTTGATCATTCCGCCCTGATTTCACTTAGAGTTTTGCGCAGCTTAGCACGCTTTGTCTTGGGCGAAAGGGCATTCAATCCGGGTCGGTATGTCCGTCATCCGGGCCATTTGCCCCTTGCGTCGGTTTTCGAAAAAACAAATGCGTCAATTTGTCTTGACAGTGCAAAGCGACAACTTTAGTTTACGTTCATCGGTGGCAACAGTCCGCTGCCGGATAAACCGTGTCATGCTCTGAAGGCAGAAACAAGGAGAGAAAAGGCACATGGCCCAAGACACACAAACGGCGGATATCAATGATCCGAACAGGGTTTGGCCGACAGGCCTGACGATCGGGGAATCAGAAGAACTCCACAAGCACGTCATCGACGGCGCACGGGTGTTCTTTGTGATTTCGGTAATTGCGCATGTTCTTGCGTATGCATTCACGCCCTGGGGCGGTTGAGCAAGGAGACTTAAGTCATGAATCAAGGACGTATCTGGTGTGTTGTTAGCCCGACGGTTGGCCTCCCCCTTTTCCTCGGCAGTGTCGCGATTATTTCATTCGTCGTTCACTTCGCCATTCTGAATAACTCTTCCTGGTTCCCGGCGTTTTTTCAAGGCGCAGCAGGATAATCATGTTAAGCCGACGACGGGGCTTCGGCCTGTGTCGTCGGCGACGTGTACAGACGTTAGAGCCTTTGTCTGATCGGATTGTATCGGTCGCTGGTGTTATTCTCCAAATAATTGCATTGAAGGAGCGCGTGCCCCATGTTTTCCTATCTTGGTGTTTTCGATACTGAACGGGCGGCGCGCGATGCCCATCAAAAGCTTCTGGACCTCGGCCTGAACGACTCCCGGGCCTTGCTGGCTAGTGACTTTAAGAAGTCCGGCGGCGGCAAGCCAATGCAAACTTCGTCGGTTGCTGACGAGGATGGGCAGGAAGATGATCCGTCGCCCATGGTTTCCAGTGTGAAGGCTTCCAGTGTAGTGTCAGGCCAGGGGCGTGATGCCGGTGAGGCTGTTGCCAAGGCCGTTTCAGACGGTCTCATTCCCGGCGGCAATGCCCGGCAGTGTCAGACCCTGCTCGAAAATGGCCGATCCCTTGTCGCCGTTTTTGCCGTATTTGGTTATGGCGATGCGGCGATCAATATTCTGGAAGAAAAAGGAGAACTGGTCGAATCGGTGCGTGCCGATGACCCATCGCCTTTCTCCGACTGGTTTGGTATCCCGACCCTGTCCCGGTCCCGGCCTTCTGCCAATCTGACCAGTTCGTCGTGGACATTTTCATCAATTTTCGGTTTGGGCCTCCTGAGCAAGGACCAGTCCAAACCTGTGATCGGGGTCAAGACCCTCTCTGGCAAGCAGGCCGGATGGACGTCCAGTCTCGGCTTGCCCATTCTGGCAGGCGCTAAACGTCCGTACAAATCCCTTCTTGGTCTGAAGACGCTGACGGGTCAAAATCCGCCGGGTCAGGACAAGGATTGGAGCACCAGTCTTGGTTTTCCGACGCTGTCGCGAAATCCGGCACCGCTGTCATCGCTGTTTGGGATACCGACTTTGTCGCGCAAGCGGCCTGACAATGGTCCGGCAAAAAAATAAGCCGGAAAACGAGCCGGTGCCGGTATGCCATGACTGCCGCTGCGACCGGCGTGACCTGATGTCGAAAGAGGGTTCGGTTTGGGTATGATCGGCGGTTTTGGTAAACGGATGGTCAGCGGTTGGGCGTCACTTGGCCCGAAATATCTTCCGTTTGCCGATCTGGCGACACCCGATCTGCCGCTTCGCCGGCTCCTGCGTCTTTCGCTGTTTCAGCTATCCGTTGGCATGACCCTGGTCCTCCTGGTGGGGACGCTTAATCGTGTGATGATCGTCGAAATGGGTGTTCCCGCAACCGTCGTTGCGGTGATGCTTGCCCTGCCACTTCTTTTTGCGCCCTTCAGGGCTGTAATTGGGCATCGTTCGGACACCCATCGGTGTGAACTTGGCTGGCGCCGTGTCCCGTTCGTGTGGAAAGGCACGCTTTTGCAGTTTGGTGGATTTTCCATCATGCCCTTCGCGTTGCTGGTCCTGGCCGGTATGGGTGAGTCGGCTTCGGCTCCGCTCTGGCTTGGGTATGTTTCTGCGGCGCTTGCCTTTCTGCTGGTTGGCGCCGGTGCCCATATCGTGCAGACCGCCGGCCTGGCCCTGGCGACGGATCTGACACCGGACGAATCGCACCCGCGTGTTGTTGGCCTCATGTATGTGACGCTTCTTTTGGGCATGATGGTCAGTGCGCTTGTATTTGGCGCATTATTGCAGGACTTTACTCCCGGTCGGTTGGTCCAGGTTGTTCAGGGCACAGCGCTTGCCTGTTTTGTTCTCAATATGGTCGCAATCTGGAAACAGGAACCGAGACGACCGCCGCGTGGCGCGCCGCAACGGTCAGCCGATCCCGATTTTCGGGAAGCCTGGGCGCTGTTCTGCCGTGGAGGCCACACGGTTCGCCGGCTGGTCATCATTGGCCTTGGTACAATCGCGTTCACCATGGCTGACGTGCTGCTTGAACCCTTTGGCGGAGAAGTCCTGCAATGGAGCGTTTCTGCCACGACTCGGTTGACGGCGCTGTTTGCCTTTGGCGGTCTTGCCGGCTTCTGGTTTGCTTCGCATCGGCTCGGCTCGGGGGGCGACGCGTACCTGATGGCCCGGTTCGGTGCGATCATCGGTATACCGGCCTTTGTCCTTGTCATGATATCGGCACCCTATGCCCACTCTGTAAGTTTTCTGGCAGGCAATTTCCTGATCGGGTTTGGCGGCGCTGTTTTTGGCCATGCAACTCTGACCGCCACTATGAAATCGGCCAAGCAGGGCAAGACTGGGCTTGCCATCGGGGCGTGGGGCGCGGTGCAGGCAACAGCAGCGGGACTTGCCATGGCCTTGAGCGGCACAATCCGCGATTTTGTCAATCTCATCCCCGGCAGCGAGGCTCTCGCCGGTGGAATGCAAGGGGCGGCGGGCTATTTCGCCGTCTATGGGCTGGAAATTTTGCTTCTTGTGATCACGATCTCTGCAATCTTGCCGCTCCTCCGGGTACGGATCCGTGAACAGTCTCGTTTGAATGCGCGTCGGCAAACCGCAGACGCCGATATGATTTGATCGGACAGGTTAGATGGCGATACGTGATATTCTTGTCTTTCCCGATCCAAAACTGAAAGCTCACGCTGGCGCTGTCGAAAGTTTTGGTGCTGACCTTTTGGAGCTTGTGGATGATTTGGCGGATACACTGTATTCGACCTCTGCTATCGCATTGTCAGCACCGCAGATCGATGAACAACGGTCGGTTCTTTTAATGGATCTGTCGGAGAATAGGGACACGCCGCAACTTTTTATCAATCCACAAATCACGGTCAAACGCGGTATGGGTTTTGTTGAGGAGAGCTGTCTGTCGGTGCCAGGCGTTGTCGGCAGTGTTATGCGGGCCATGGCTGTTCGCGTCCGCGCGCAGGATGAAACCGGCTCCGAATTCGAAAAAAATCTCGAAGGCCTGGAAGCCGTCTGCCTTCAACACGAGATTGACCATCTGATGGGCAAGCTTTTTGTTGACAGAATGTCCGTGTTTAAACGGCTTTCCCTGCGAGCCGGTCATGCCCTGAGACAGCGCCGGGCGCAATCGGCTGCAGGATAGGCGCAATAGCACAATCTCCAAATGTCAAACGCCCGCTCGCAGGCTGATCAGACAACCTCTTCCCACGGACGGCTAAGGCGGCCGGCAGCATTGATAATGCCAACCATGGAGTATGTTTGCGGAAAATTCCCCCAGAGTTCGCCCGTAGCGGTATCGATATCCTCGGATAACAGCCCCAGCCTGGTGCGATGGGAGAGAACATCTTCAAACATGGCGCAGGCCTCCTCCCGGCGACCTGTACGGGCAAGCCCGTCAATATGCCAGAAGGTACAGGCAGTGAACGCGGTTTGCGGTTTGCCAAAATCATCCGCTGTCCGATAGCGGTAGACATGGTAGCCGTCGCGCAATTCCTGGTCGATCCGTTCCAGCGTTGCCACAAATCGCGGGTCCTTTGGCGGAATAAATCCGATCTCCGCCATCAGGAGAACCGAAGCATCCAGCGCTTCGCCGCCAAAGGCCCCGGTAAAGGCCTGTCGTGATTCATTCCATGCCCCGTCAATCACCACATGATGGATTTCAGCGGCGCGGGTCTGCCAGTGGCGGGCGCGGTCGGTCTTGCCGAGCCGATATGCGATTCGGGCAAGCCGGTCACAGGCTGCCCAGCACATAATGGCCGATGAGGTGTGGACGGCCTCGCGCCCCCGAAATTCCCAGATCCCCGCATCGGGGGTGTTGTAAACCTGATAGGCGCGCTCGCCGACCTGCTCGAACTGTTCGAATTCCAGAGGACCGGCCATGGCGTGAAGGCGTTCATCGAAAAAGGCCTGGGAAGCACCGAGGATCACATGGCCGTACACATCATGCTGAACATGTTCTGCGGCCTGATTGCCAAAACGAACCGGACCCATGTCGCGATAGCCGGGCAGGTGACCGGGAATTTCCTCAGTCAACTGTTCTTCCAGTGCAATCCCGTATACTGGCTGAATATGACCTCCCTTCGTCATCGCAACGGTATTGCGTAGATATGCCAGATATTTTTCAAGCGTGCCGACCGCACCCAGCCGGTTCAGGGCCGTCACGCTGAAATAGGCATCACGCAGCCAGCAGTAGCGATAATCCCAATTGCGTTCAGAGCCGGCATGCTCCGGAACCGAGGTTGTCAGTGCTGCGACGATACCACCGGTTTCTTCGTAAACGCACATTTTCAGGGTGATTGCAGCGCGGATAACAGCAGCCTGCCAGTCGGCTGGCGTGGCCAGGCGTCGCGACCATTCACGCCACTGGTCGCCAGTACGTTTGAGCCAGCCCTCGACCATGACCCCCACGCCATCGGAAAGGGATTCATCTGGCCCCAGAATAAAGCTGGTCTCGCGATCAAGGACAAACTCGCGTTCTTCGACCACATAGGACACGGGCGCATCGGTTGTCACCCGGAAGCCGGCCTCGCCATCGACAAAGCAGATGTGAGAGACCCCCCGGCGTGGCGCCATGGCCCGGGCCCCGCGATCGGCCTCAGCGCTGATCGATACGGTGATGCGTGGCAGCCCCCGCAAGGGCGTGATCCGGCGAACGATTGAGGCGGGCCGGAAAAGGCGGCCCCGATCCACAAATCGCGGGGCAAAATCAGTGATCCGGATCGCCGAGCCGTCTGCGGCTTCAAGGGTTGTTTCAAGAATGGCGGTGTTGCGCTGATATTGCTGATGGACGCTTACACAATCGGCAAGGCGGATGGAAAACTGTCCGTTCCCGCCAAGAAGCGCATTAAACACCGGGTCGCCATCAAGGCGCGGCAGACACAGCCAGTTCACTGTGGCGTGGTCGTCAATCAACGCGGCGACCGTGCCGTTGCCGATGAGCCCGAGTTCCAGTGTGTTCATCCTGTTTGTCCTTCAAGCCATTTCCATACGGCCGATGTGTCCGGCAGACGATACTGGGCAACCGTGTCGCCCGCGCCAACCTTGATTGACCAGCCACCATGTTCCGAGACGACAGCCATCGCGTCTTCATCGGTCACGTCATCGCCCACCATGATCGGTATGCGGTTTGCAAAGGGTTTCTTTCCGAGCATGGCTTTGATCGCCTTTCCCTTGTTCGCGGCGGCGGGTTTGGCCTCGATTACCATTTTACCGTGCTGCAAACGATAGTCCGGCCAGGCGACAAGCTTTTCGGTCATCATAGCAAGGAGCTTTGCGCCGATATCCGGCGCGGCCCTGTAATGCATTGCAAGGACAGCGCCCTTGTGTTCCAGGCGCGCCCCGGGGGTCGTCGTCTCGATACAGGTCAGCGTCTGGACAAGGTCGCCCGGTGCGTCTTGAGCCGTCTTTTCCGGCGTGTTGCCTGGGGCGCAGACATCAAGCCCATGCCCCCCGATACGCCAAAGCCCGACCGGTGTGCGACGGGAAAGATCACCAATACCCCGTCCACTGATGATCGTGAGTGCGCCGTCCAGTTTCGCCTTAAGCAAACATAAAACATGCGCCCCGGTTTCCGGGAGGGCCACGCTGTCCGGGTCATCCTGAATCGGAGCAAGCGTGCCATCGAAATCGAGAAACAAGGCTGCATCACCGGGCAGGCCGGGCGGCGCGGGCAGGGGGGAACACGGGGTCATGATTTTATCTCTAACGGGAAAGTCTGAACTGTCCGTTCTGCCGGCTTCAGGCCGCGTCGATAGCGCCGAGGTCTTCCAGAAAGTTGCGACGCCACCAGACGATATCCTGTTCCTCGACCACCTTGCGTAAGGCGCGCCATCGGCGCTGGCGTTCTTCTAGGGGCATGGTCAGTGCTGCGTAGATTGTATCGGCAAGCCGCGAGCGGTCATGGGGGTTGACGATCAGCGCATTGGTCAGCTGTTCAGCGGCGCCAGCAAACTCGGACAAGACAAGCACCCCCGGATCTTCTTCCGTCTGGGCCATCACAAATTCTTTGGCAACGAGATTCATGCCGTCGCGTAACGGTGTTACGAGCCCGATGCTTGCGATCCGGAACAGCCCGGCAAGCGAATCGCGGTCATAGGAGCGGGCGAGATATCGCAGGGGAATCCAGTCGAGATCGCCATAATCGCCATTGATCCGCCCGGCGAGCCGGTCGAGTTCCTCACGCAGTTCTCGGTATTCTTCTACCTTGCTGCGCGAAGGCGGGGCGATCTGCGTCATGGAGACTTTTCCATGGAGTTCGGGATGAGCATCCAGAAGCTCCCCGACGGCCTCAAACCGTTGGGGCAGTCCCTTGGAATAATCCATCCGATCAACGCCGATGATCAGTTGCCGGTCGCCAAGAAAACCGCCCAGAAGACTGCGGGCATGATTGGCGGCTTCGCTATCCGCCGCCTCTCTGAAGGCGGCTGCATCGATGCCGATCGGATAAGCTTTCGCTTTAACTGTCTTGCCAAACGCTTCGACCGTCTCGGTGTCATGCATCACCGCGTTGTAATCCTCGACAAGATAGCGCGTGAAGTTTGACCGGTCATGGGTGGATTGAAAGCCGAGAACGTCATAGGCACACATGGCCCGGGCAATCCGCTGGTGTTCCGGGATGGCGCGGAAGATTTCCGGTGCCGGAAACGGAATATGCAGGAAAAAGCCGATAGGCCCGTCCCAGCCACCATTGCGCAGGGCATTGGCCATCAACAGAAAATGATAGTCATGGACCCAGACCGAATCGCCAGGGGTGAGCCGGTCAACAACAAGATTGGCAATGCGCCGGTTGACGGCCTCGTAAACTTCAAACTCATTGGCGCTGAAGCTTGCCAGATCGACCCGGTAATGAAAGACAGGCCACAGAACACTGTTGGCATAACCGAGATAATAGCCTTCGAATTCAGTTTCAGTGAGGTCCGTGAGGACAAATTCCACACCGTCATCGCGGAAGACTTCCGCGCCCCGCGGAACGCTTGCACAGGTCTTGCCGCTCCAGCCCGCCCAGGCGCCGCCGGTCGATTTGAGCGATTCCCACACCGCAACGGCAAGCCCGCCAGCCCGTGCCCCGGGATCCGCGGCCGTTCGGTTTGATATTGCAAACAGTCGTCCCATCGCAATGCCTCATGTGACTCGATGTTCGAGCCTTCAACGTACCCGCATCCCGCGATTGTGTCGAATGTTGCGAACCCTTTAGACAAGCGCGATGCAAGTCGCTAAAAGCGCCGAAATCCATAATGAGACCGCGAGACAATGCCCGATACCACGCCGATCACACCCGACATTATCGCCGCCCATGGCCTGAGCGATGATGAATTTGCCCGGATTGAAGACCAGCTTGGCCGGGCGCCGAACCTGCTTGAACTCGGCATTTTCTCTGTCATGTGGTCAGAGCATTGTTCCTACAAGTCCTCGCGCCGGCACCTGAAAAAACTGCCGACCGCTGCGCCCTGGGTGATCTGCGGACCGGGCGAGAATGCCGGCGTGATCGATATCGGCCATGCCGATGATGAGGCGGCTTTTGCCTGCGTCTTCAAGATGGAAAGCCACAATCATCCCAGTTTCATCGAGCCCTATCAGGGGGCGGCCACCGGTGTCGGCGGGATCATGCGCGATATTTTCACCATGGGGGCGCGGCCTGTTGCTAATCTCAATGCGCTTCGTTTCGGCGCCATGGACCACCCCAAAACCCGTCACCTTGTCTCCGGGGTCGTCTCCGGAATTGGCGGTTATGGCAATTGCATGGGCGTGCCTACGGTCGGCGGTGAAACCGGTTTCGATGCGGCCTATAATGACAATATTCTTGTCAATGCCATGACTGTCGGCATCGCGCCAAAGGGCCGGATTTTCTATTCCACAGCCCGCGGGGCCGGTAACCCGGTTGTCTATGTCGGTTCAAAAACCGGGCGGGACGGGATTCACGGGGCAACCATGGCCTCGGCTGAATTCGACGAAGCGAGCGAGGCCAGACGCCCGACGGTCCAGGTCGGTGATCCGTTTACCGAGAAATTATTGCTAGAGGCGTGTCTTGAGCTGATGGCCTCGGATGCGATTATTGCAATCCAGGATATGGGAGCAGCGGGGCTGACCTCTTCATCGGTGGAAATGGCGGCCAAGGGGGCGGCGGCGGGTGCCGGCGGATTTGACCTTGATCTCGACAAGGTGCCCCAGCGCGAGACCGGCATGAGCGCCTATGAGATGATGCTGTCGGAAAGCCAGGAACGCATGCTGATGGTCCTGAAGCCGGGCCACGAAGACGATGCCCAAAAGATCTTTGAAAAATGGGGTGTTGATTTCGCTGTCATCGGCGAGACGACCGATACCGGGCGTTTGCGGATTTCCCATCAGGGCGAAATCGAGGCTGACCTGCCGCTCGGGCCGCTTGCCGATGGTGCGCCGGATTATGACCGGCCTCATGATATGCCATCGCCGCCTGAACCGATCATCGACCCGGAACTGTCTACAACAGAAGTAATGGCCGATCTCGGCATGACGGCAGAGGCCAACGTTTCGGCAGAACAAATCATCACGACCCTGATTGATGACCAGTTCCGGCCGTTGCAGGGTCTGCGCCATGTTGCCTATGCCCGCGCGCGCGCCGACGAAACGCAGGCTTGTCGCGACGCCGGATACCGCCTTTTCGCCGTTTGCGATGGCACACCGGATCATAGCGCCTTGCAAGCTGCGCTCGATAATCTGCAAGCCTCAGGGGTCGTGACCGCAGCCAGTCTTGAAATCGAGACAACACGCTTTTCGCTGGCTGAACAGCCCGGCGATCTGCCCCCGCTGACAGCGCTTGCCCGGTTGATGATGAGTTCTGATCTGTGCGCGCGTCGCTGGATCTGGGAGCAATATGATCATACGGTCATGGCCGACACCATTATCACGCCTGGCAGTGATGCGGCGATTGTACGCGTGCACGGAACAAAACGGGCGCTAGCCATTACAGCGGATGTTACCCGCGGGAAGGGGGCAAGCAGGCCGTTGCCGAAACCTACCGCAATCTCTGCGCGGTTGGTGCGGCCCCGCTCGCCATCACCAATTGCCTCAACTTCGGCAACCCGGAGCGCCCGGAAATCATGGGGCAGTTTGTCGGTGCGATCGAAGGCATGGCCGAGGCCTGTGAGGCGCTGAACTATCCGGTCGTCTCTGGCAATGTCTCGCTTTACAATGAAACCAATGGCCGGGCGATACCGCCCACACCGGCAATTGGCGGCGTTGGTGTACTGACGGACATAACAAAGGCTGCACGGATTGGCGGTGCTGTTGCCGGGGAAGACCTTATCCTGGTGGGGATCACGCGTGGCTGGCTTGGCCAGTCGTTATATCTGCGTACATTGTTCAACATCACCGAAGGCGCGCCGCCACCGGTTGACCTCGAAGCGGAACGCCGTAATGGCGCGTTCATTCGCAAGCTGATCGATGAGGGCCTGATTACGGCCTGCCACGACATTTCCGATGGCGGTGCGCTGGTTGCGGCGGCCGAGATGGCCCTTGCGAGCGGCGAAGGACTTGAATTGACGACGCCGGTCAAGGCACGACGTGCTGCGTTCTGGTTTGGCGAGGATCAAGGGCGTTATCTGGTCGCGGCCGCCCCGGCAGCCACCGACACGCTTTTACTGAAAGCCGCCATGGCCGGTGTCCAGGCAACACGCGTCGGCCGCTTCATGGGCCAGGATCTGCGTCTGGACCCACATTTGCCGGAACGGGTGAGCCGTCCGCCAGCGGGGGCACCGAATAAGCCGCAAAAACCAGTCAAACCACTCTGGCCTGAAGATGTCTTTGCGCTTCAGGCGCTGGCTGACCTGTGGAATCAGACCCTACCTGATGCTATGTCCGCGCCCAGCAAGCTTGAGGAGACCGACAAGATGCCAATGCCCGCCGAAGAGATCAAATCCATGATCAAAGACGCCCTGCCGGACGCTGAAATCGAGATCGAAGACCTCGCCGGAGACGGGGACCATTACCGCGCCCGCATCACCTCTGCCGCCTTTTCCGGTAAATCCCGCGTCCAGCAACACCAGCTTGTCTATGCCGCGCTCAAGGGAAAAATGGGTGGCGAACTGCACGCGCTGGCACTGGAGACCAGTGCGCCGGATGCCTGATGCAGGCAGTGACACAAACGGTTTGACGGATTTGCTCCGCGAAACCGGGCAAGCAAGAAGCCGGATAGGCTGAACCCTAAAAAGTCAGGTGGGCGTTTCCCATGTCGGTGGCTATTTTGCCTTCGTCGCAGCCTGCCTTTTGTCATGATCCAATGCGGCGTTGCGGCGGACCGGCGTCATGAGGCCGGTCCGCGTCAATTCTGACAATTTGACCGAACGGTTTCTTCACGGCATGTTTCCGGGCAAGATCGTTTCGGGCAGTATGGGAGTTCCAATCGTGATCAGATCGTATTTTCGGCGGGTGCCACTTGCCGGGTTCTTTTGCCTTTCACTTGCCGCCTGCAGTGCAACCGATGAACTTGAAAAGGCTGCAGACCCGGCCCTTGAAGCGGCTCTTGAAGCGGCGGCGGCCTATCGCGAAGGTCTGGCGGCCCGGTCGATCCGGGATGATGTGACCTGGCTTGCTGACGATGCCCGAGAAGGCCGCGAGGCCGGCACGCCCGGCTATGACGCGGCGGCCCAGTATACCGCTGACCGGCTGGCTATTCATGGCGTCGAGCCCGGAAATGGCGACAGCTTTTTTCAGGACGTCGCGTTGCGGATCACAAAACGCGACGATGAGGCGGCGGCATTCCTGATCGAAGACAGCGAAGGCGCCCGGATTTCGCTGGTTCACAAGGAAGATTACATTGCTGGGCGCAACCCTGAGGGCGAGCCTTATTCGGTAACGGCGCCGCTTGTGTTTGCCGGATACGGGATCAACGGCGATGGGTATGACAGCTATGCCGGGCTTGATGTGGATGGCAAGATTGTGGTCGTTTTTTCCGGCGCGCCTGCGGACATGAACAGCGAGATCCGGGCGCATTCAAGTTCAAGCCGGACCAAGGCAAAACTCGCGGGCGAAAACGGCGCCG
>CAYSMJ010000039.1:0-18343 GCA_964432075.1 uncultured Caulobacterales bacterium
AGTCCTGAATGCGAATTATGTACAGGCACGTCTGCGTAAGGAAATGACCTCGGCCTTTGACGGCTTCTGCATGCATGAAGCCTTGTTTGATGACCGTTTCCTAAAGGGAACAGGTGTAGAAACCATCGACTTTGCCAAGGCGATGATTGATGAAGGTTATCATCCGATGACGATGTATTTTCCGCTTATTGTCAAAGGGGCCATGCTGATCGAGCCAACAGAATCCGAATCAAAACGTGAGCTTGACCAGTTTTGTGATGCCCTCCTGTCCCTTGCCGCACGCGCCAAGTCTGGCGAAACTGATGCTTTCAAGGCGGCTCCGGTGCACGCGCCGATGCGTCGGCTCGACGAAACGGCTGCAGCGCGCAAACCGGTACTGCGGTGGATGCCGGCGGAAATCGCACAAGCCGCAGAGTAAATTACAGGCAATCCGTCGGGGAGCGAACGGGTTGTAGACATATATTGGTCCATAGTGTTGGATGTAATATTTAGGCAATCCAGATTGCGGTTTCTTTTTGTTGAACCAAGAACGCAGTCTGGATTTTTCAGGGGTCGAGCATTCGGAACCAAAAACCGATCACACTTTACCAAATGTATTTTATCACGAGGCAGATGGTGTCGCCAGGACTTCCCGATAATTTGCGATCACTTCGTCAAGGATCACTTCCCAAGTGTAACCCGCTGACACATCTCGGCCGCGCGTCCCCATATCGCGGCGCAGGTCCGCATTGGTAACAAGGCGGATAAGGTCCTCGACATAGGCACTGTCGCTTTGGGGATTGGCAAGAAAACCGGTTTCATCGCGAATGGTTACCGAATTGGCGCCTGTTGTGTCCGCGCACAGCGTCGGGATGCCCGATGCCATCGCTTCGAGGACAACATTGGGAAAGGCTTCGGTGATTGAGGGATAAAACAGGATATCGGCTGAAGCATAGGCGGTCGCAAGGTCCTCACCGTGTAGGAACCCGGTAAAGATCGCATTCGGCACCCCTGCCTCAAATGTGGCGCGTGCCGGGCCGTCGCCAACGATCATGACCCGGAAATGATGTCCCCCCTCGCGCACGCGCGCAACGACGCGGGAAAATTGTTCAATCCCCTTTTCGAGGACGAGCCGCGCAACAAACAGGACAAGGACCTCGTCATCAGCAATATCATGGTCACGCCGGAAGCTCTCACTTCGGCGCGTGGGGTTGAACAGGTCCCGGTCGATCCCGCGGGCCCAGCGGCCGAGTGAGCGAACCATATTGTTTTCGCGCAGCCAGGCGGCCGTTTCTTCAGTAGGGGCCAGAACACGGGTGCAGCGGCGATACAGATCGCCCTGAAGCTTGGTCACCGCGCCGGCCAGGAATCCGATGCGATAATATTGTACATAGGTATCATAGCGGGTGTGGAAACTGGCCACAGAAGGCAGGCCCTTTTTCTCAGCATACTGTATGGCGGAATGCCCAAGCCAGTCCGGTGCGGAAATGTGAATCAAGGTCGGCGAAAAAGCGTCAAGAGCCGCCCTGGCGTCCGGCGCAAAATTGAGGCTGCGCGCAACCAGATATTCGCCGCGTCCGGGGATAGGGATCGCGGGAACGGATATGATCGGCGCAATGATCGGGAAAGCGGCTTCATCTTTTGTAGGTGAAAAGACCGAAACAGGAATATCCCGTTTGACGAGATGAGCAACAAGTCGGTTGAGTGCCTTGGCCGCACCGTCAACGATATAGTTGTAATTTCCCGAAAAGAGCGCCACACGCAGGGGCTTGTCGGTCATGATTTTGGTCTTTGCTGGGTTGCTGTTGCAGGCTTGCGTTAGATAGACAACCTTATCCTTTCTTGAGGATGCGGCTGTCTTCAATCGATTTTATTTCCGGGTAGTAACGTTGCATCAACGGGCCGGTATATTTCTGGAATTGAGCTTCGAGATAATCGCGCGGGATCTGTTCAAGCAGATGACTGGGGCCAAGGCCTTTGAACTGGTGCGACTTTTCTGCAGTCAGATCATTTGTATCAATCCCGACAAAATCGGCAACTTCCTCTGTTTTCTTTTTTAGGTCGGGTAGACGGATGACCATAAGTCGGTCAGCCGGAACCGTATCGATGATATGCTGATAATTCCACGCCCAGTAATTGAGATAGCCACGCAAGGTTGCGACACCATTATCTTTCAGGATCTGCTCTTCAAGCTCGTGGCTGAAGCGCGTATTCCCAAAACGGTAGTCGCGTAGCGCGGTCAGGCGCATATCGGCAACGCGGTTGATCTCGTGATTGATGTGGCTGTCGACCCAGTCATAGGCCTCACGAATGGTCAGGATGATTTTTGAGTTCGGGTATCGGTTTACGATCGCCTCGATGAAATGCACATTATGATGTGATGAGACGATTTCAAGATTTGCCTCTTCCTGAATATCGACCCAGAGGTCTTCGGCACGGGATTTGGAAATCCAGCCAAAAGCCTCCGCAAGGACTGTCTCGATAATCCGTGCACGCCTCGGCTCATGCGATGCGCGATACTTCGCAGCAAACAGGGCTTCGATCGAATGGGTCCCGCTTTTGGGGGGGCCAGCACCAAAAACATGAATACGCCGGGCGGGCTTGCTCATGAACTTCACTCCGCAGAATGTTGAGATCTATCGGGACGCCTGATCGGGGCTGCGGCGGCGTGCCATGAAGGATTGCAGGATCAGACGTGACGGCTGCGGGACAAAGGTTTTCCGGATCGCGGGCTGCCTGGTGATACGACGATTGAGCCCAAACACGAACCAGGGAATGGCGAGAATCCATAAAATCCAGAAACGGGCGGAAATCCAGAAAATGAGCAATGGTTTTGGCATGGCTGTCCGGGACGATCGTGGGGTTGCGTTAACGTGGGGGCATATCCCAGAGAGGGGGCTGGTGTCCAGTTTTCAGGGCTGTGCGCCGTTTTAACCTGCCAGATGAGAGTGATGACAATGGTGGGCGTACGTAGGATCGAACTACGGACCTCTTCCATGTCAAGGAAGCGCTCTACCACTGAGCTATACGCCCGTCACCGCCGAGAGCGGTAGGTAGCGGGGATGAGGCCAGCTTGCAAGCCTCTTTTGCGGCCGGTTTATTCCCGCGGAACAAGAAAAAGGGAGGCTTTTCAGCCTCCCTGGACTGGATACCTTTTTTGTTGAATCAAAAACGCAGTTTCCTGGATTGACCCGGACATTTCAGTCCGTCCCGTTCAACGTTTAACGACCGCTATCTCACTCAAACGGCTGGATAAGTTGATCCATCAGAAAAACCGCCTGGTGGTGCGAAACGTCCGATTCGCACCGCTAGATTTTCTTGACTGCGTACCCTTTTTGTTGAAACAGAAACGCAGTCTAGATTCTTGAGCTGTCGCGCGTTCGAAACCAAGTCGATCGATGGGAACATCGAATTTCACACTCTTTGTAAACGCGCTCTCGCCCCAGGTCCCCGAATGTTGCGCGACCGGTATTTTAGAAACGGAACTGGACGCCGCCACCAAAGAATCGGGGCTGCCCGACTATAAAGGTCGGGATCTGGAACGACCCGCCGGTATTCCCCGCATCAATGATATAGTCCTTGTCGAGGAGGTTCTTTACATAACCCTGCAAAACAACCTGTCCTTCCATCAACTCAACACCGCCATTGATATTCAGGAGGCCATAGGAGTCTTCCCGGATACCGGGCACCGTAAAGATCGTGCCACCCGAAACCGGATCGACCACATCAAACGCGATATCATTGTCGTTGGTGAAAAAGACTTCGCTCTGCCAGGTGTAGGTCGGGCGCAGGAAAAACGCCTTGTCGCCGCCAAACGCCTTGCGATAATTGAGCCCGACCGAAAGGGCGTGGTCGGGCGCCAGACGGAACCGGTTGTCGGCAAATTGCTGGACATTGCCGTCATTGTCGGTTTCGTCAAACCGCGATTGATTGTAGCCATAGGTGAAGAACAGGTCGAGTTCCTCGCACAACTCAGCCATTGTTGAGAATTCCACACCATAGGATGAGGCATTGCCCGCATTGATCAGGTCAAAAGCCGGAGCCTGGCCCGGCTCATTGACCGCAATCGAGGTCTGGAAGTTGGAGTAGCCGTAATAGTAGGCGGCGGCTTGGAAGGTCACCCGGTCGTCAAGGAAATCGCCCTTGAGACCCACCTCATAGCTGTTGACGGTTTCGGCTGGCACCACTGTGAATTCGCCGATGATATCACCGACAACGCCGTCGAAATCGAGGTCATTGGCATCGCGGTCAAAATTCTCGTCGATCACGTCCGGACGTCGACCACGTGAATAGTTGAAATAGACAAAACGGTTGGGCTGGAACTCGTAGTTGAGTACCGCTCGCCAGGCAAAGCCTGAAAAGGTTGTATCAAGCCCTGCCTGATCATTCGAGGACAGAAGGCCATCCTGGCCAAATCCGGCAAAGGCAGAGATCACCTGAACCGGCGGGAGCCCGAAGGCCGCGCGTCCGCCATTGGTGAGTTGTTCAAGCGTGCCAAGCAAAATCGGGTTTGGCTGATCGACAAAGGAGGCGAAAAGGCTTTCCTTGTCGTCATAGGTAAACCGTCCTCCGGCGGTAAATTCGAGGTTTGGCAGGACTTCATAGGTCACTTCGCCGAAGATATCGAAAGAGACATTATCGGCGAAATTGATAACGGTTTCCTGCTGGAAGATGCCGGTTGGCGGGAAGACAGCCGGGTTCCCGGTCAGGAGTGCGCCGAGAACCAGCGGGTCCACCGAGCCAGGAAGGGGGACATCTGCGCCCGGAATGACTGGGTCCGGAATGGCGCCAAAGGTTGAAAACAGCTGGAATGTACCAAGCTCAAAGCCAAGCGGTACGGCCTGGCTGCCTTCCTCGATAAAGACGCCGCCGCCGAAGAAACCGGTGAATTTGTTGCCATCATCGTATGAAAAGCGAATGTCAGATGAGAACTGTTCGGCTTCGGCGTCTTCAGCAAAGATCAGGAGATCAAGCGCCGTTCCGTCCGGATCGAACACTTCCGAGGAATCGAACTCGCGGTAGGCTGTTGTGCTGGTCACGGCAAAGCGATCATTGATCTGCCAGTTGATGATCCCGGTGATATCGAAGATTTCGCGGTCGACCGAGATATCCCGGCCATCCTTGAAATTACCAAACGTGTTGAGCGAGGCGAAGCTGTTTGGATTGGTGTCGCCGCCAAGTGCCGGGATAACGCCGGATTTGAAAGAGGTACCGGTAGGCGCGTTGTCGACATAATGGCCGATGACATCGACGGTAAAGTCTTCGGTTGGTGTAAAGCGTAGCGAGCCACGGGCGGCGAAAGTATCAACGCCGTTGAGGTCGCGGCCGGTATTGTTATCCACATAGCCAGCCCGGCGCTCATAATAAGCCGCCGCGCGGAAGGAGAGCAGGTCTTCGGCAATGGGGATATTGACGAAGGCATCATAGCGCTGCTGGTCGAAATTGCCGCCCATGGCCGAGGCGCCGCCCGCAAATTCACTGGTGGGCTTGTTGGTGATGATATGAACTGCGCCGATTTGCGCCGAGCGGCCAAACAGCGTGCCCTGGGGGCCGTTCAAAACTTCCACCCGTTCAAGATCAAAGAAAGGGACGACAGAGCCGCGCGAGCGCGAGATTGAAACCCCGTTCTGAAAAACCGATACGCGCGGTTCAATGGTTGAGGCACCGTCATCCGATGTGATGCCGCGGAGTACGAACCCCGGATTGTTGACGCTTTGCTCCTGTACCGTAAAGCCTGGTACGAAGGCGGACAATTCGTCAAATTCGTCGACGCCGATCCCGTTCAAAAATTCGCCCTCATAGGCAGTCACCGCAAGCGGGACCTCAAGAACTGACTGTTCGCGGAACTGGGCCGTAACGGTAATGGTATCAATGCCGTCATCGGCTGCACCGTCTGTGCCCTGGGCCAAGCCCGATGCTGTGACGGAGAGCGACGCGGAAAGCGCCAGAAGTGATATACCGGCGCGGCGTGCGGACAGTCTGGTCATGAATGAGCCCCTTGATGGCAAACGCAGGCCAGGGTCTAGGGCGCGCAGTCTTCAGTTTAATGACGCTTGAATAAAGGAATAATGACAGGCCTCAGAACGGGTTCAGGGTGTAGCCATTTTGCTGCAGCAGGGCGTGCATGGTCATGGCCGACAGCGCCATTTTGACGCCGGGGAGAAGATCTTCGGTGGTAACGCCATAGGCCGCGGCGCTCTGGCCGCAGACATGGATCTCAACGCCGTATTTTTGCAGCGCCGCGACCAGGGCTGCGTTTATATTGTCCGTACCCCACTTTTCTTTGTAGATATCGCTTTTAAGAACATCATGAACGGCCTTGCCGTGGATGACAAAAGCAAGCTGCATATTTTTTGGCTTGACCCCGACAGCCGCATGCATGTTGAGAAAACGCGCACCGGCATTGAAGGAACGGCTTTCCTTACCAGGCTCGGCGGCACTGACCACGTCAAAGCTGATGCGGAACCGGGCATCCGGCGGCACCGGCTGACGCCCTTCAATCTCGGCGATCATCCCGAAGTCGGGGATCAGCGGCCCGGGCGTAAAAGCGGAGAGGTCCTGTGCTTTGGCCGCAGGAACAAACAGAAGCATGGTGGAGATCAGGAAAAACCGCATTGTCGTTCATCATTGATTGCTTGCGGATCCCCTGATGCCACCATGGCAGCAAAAAAGCAAAACCCCTCCCATGATGATCGTGGCGGCTGGTATCGTCAATTGAAGTAAACGATATGTCCGTCTTGGCGAAGACGGTCGGCGAGCCACCCCTCTGCATTTTCGGCATTTATGCGGCCTTTGACAGGATTAAGGCCCGCATACAGTCTCCTGACCAGGGCGTTGCCATACAGCCTCACATAACGGTTTGATCGTTGCTTCGTGATGACCGGATGTCTCTTACTGTTTGGGCACTGACAGACAAACCGGATCGAGGTGCCGTGGCATTGTTTGTGTTGTTCTAACCGGCATTCCGGCACATGCGCACTTTGGCCGACATAGAAAAACCGGGCCCCGCGATGCAGGGGGTAATCCCAGTCAATATGACGGTTCTGCCTTTGGATCCGGATTGGCACACCGCCTCGGCCGTCGCGCCGCAGGCCGATTTCGTCAAGCTCGACGACATAGATATAATAAACCATGCCGCAAGGATATGGTTGATCCGCGTTAAGAAAGAATAAGCTGCGACAGGACTCCCGGGCAGAAACCGGCCTGCGGTGACGGTGCAAGACGATCGACGATCGCGAAACCCGGTTACGCGGCAAGCACCCGGTCGATCTCATTGACAAGATCGCGCAGATGGAAAGGTTTTGAGAGAACCGTTGCGTCTTCCGGTGCTTCGTTCTGGGCATTCAGCGCGACCGCAGCAAAGCCGGTGATAAACATGATCTTCATTGCCGGATCAATCTCTGCGGCGCGGCGCGCCAGTTCGATACCATCCATCACCGGCATGACAATGTCGGTGAGCAGGAGATCGAATTCGCGCAACTGGAGCTCGGTCAATGCCTCATCGCCCTGCGCCGCCGCGACCACATCATGGCCGGCGCGCTCCAGCGCCTTTTTCAGAAACCGGCGCATGGAATCGTCATCTTCCGCCAAAAGGATCGCTACCATAAATGCCTCGCCTGCCTTGTTTGACACTACTAATCCGATGCCGAGTCTGCCAGCAAGTTTCGCGCCGCAAACCCCATATCAGAAAATCGCTTCAAATTGCCCTTTGCCTCAATCGCGGCACTGGCGTAGCGTTAAATTATTAACAGCAACCCGCCATGCCACGGTGCCCAACGCCCTTATGGTACCCAATCTTTTTCCGAAACATCCTTCGTCGTCCGGCGCAAGCGATCGCGACTGCCCGCGCCGGGGATTATCTTTTGTTCATGGATCAAATCCGGCCCGTCCGATTGACCTTGTCAAACCGGCCGTGCCAACAACGCCGGTGATTTTTACCTCGCCTCATTCCGGGCGGCTTTATCCGGTGGAACTGCTGTCCAGGGCGCGGCTTGGCGAGCATGAACTCCGCCAGTCCGAAGACAGCTATGTCGATCTTCTGTTTGCCGATGTGCCGCGGGCTGGCGCGCCTCTGTTGAAAGCGAATTTCCCCCGCGCTTATGTCGACGTGAACCGCTCTCCTGATGAACTGGACCCGCGGATGTTTACCGGTGCCGTCAACCGACCGGTCGATTGCCATTCGACGCGCGTGCGCGCCGGGCTGGGGGTCGTGCCGCGGATCGTGGCTGACGGTCAGAACATCTATGCTCGCAAGATCCCGATCGACGAAATCACCCATCGCATCGAGGCTTGTTACAAACCCTATCACCGGGCCTTGCGCAGTCTTATCGATGAGACAAAATCCCGGTTCGGCATGGCGATCGTGATCGATTGTCATTCCATGCCCTCTGCGGGCGGGCGCCCTTTGCGTCATGGCGACAGGCCGATCGATTTTGTCCTCGGCGACAGATTTGGTGCGGCCTGCGCGGCTTGTGTACCGGCGCTTTTTGAGGATACGCTTCGCCGCGAGGGCTTTCATGTAACGCGCAATAATCCCTATGCCGGGGGGTATGTTGCCCAGAAATATGGCCGTCCGGAAAGGCAGGTCCATGTCCTGCAGATTGAGATCAATCGGGCGCTCTATCTTGATGAAGCCCGTATCACCCGCAATGAAGGGTATGATCGCCTCAAGCCGGTCATTGGCAAGCTGATCGCAGCAATCACCGAAATTGATCCGGAAAGCCTGCGGTCTTTCATTGAAATCAGGGCCCAGGCAGCCGAGTGAATACACGGACGAAAAAAAAGACCGCGGCGAACCGCGGTCTGAAGTTTTAGGGAGGAAACGCCCAAAAAGGGCTGCGATACAGCGTATCGCAATCTGAAAGTAAGCAACGGACTGTGCAGGTGCAAGATAAATTTTGCGATGCAGCAAAATTATTTCTGGGAATTACACCGCGAAACCGTATCCACGCTTGCAGACGCCCAAACTTGCGCAGTTTTGTGCTAAAATTGTGACAGAATATGTCACGGCGAACCTGAGCTTGTGATCCTGTACCGATCATCCCATAACCTGTGACGAAATGGTTGTGATGGCCGCCTCACTGGCGATCACCCCCCCCACCCGAAGCAGACTTTATATATGACTAAGCAAGAACCGCCGGGCGATGCGGCCCCGGGCAATGCCGAAAACGACCCCGCCGAGCGTGCCACGCCGCCGGTCGAAGTCCTTAAAAAGGCAAAGAACGGGCCGCTTCGCCGGATCGGATCTGGTGTCAGTCGTCTTACCCGTGTGCGTCAGAAATTTACCATGCCGACGGGTGCGGAAACCGGCTTGAAAATTGTCGTCGTTACCGATGCCTGGAAGCCGCAACTCAATGGCGTTGTGCGGTCTCTCGAAACGCTGGGTGATATTCTCGAGGCATTCGGCAATGAAGTACTTTATATCACGCCGGACAAGTTCAAGTCGGTTCCGATGCCAACCTATACGGAAATCCGGCTTTCGCTGCTCCCAAATCGCAAGGTCGCAAAACTGATCAATGAGTTTCGCCCCGATGCGATCCACATCGCGACCGAGGGGCCGCTCGGCCGTGCAGCGCGTCGTTTCTGCCAGCGACGGCGTTACCCGTTCACGACGAGTTTCCATACCCGGTTTGCCGAGTACACCTATGAGCGGTTTCGTATTCCGGTGGACTGGGGTTATGCCGTTTTGCGCGATTTCCACAAATCTGGCGAAGCGATGATGGTCGCAACGCAGGGAATGAAAGAAGAAATGGAAGGGCGCGGCTTCAAGAACATTCGAATGTGGCCCCGCGGCGTTGATCTGGAGGCCTTTGTGCCAGGCGATCGCTCCTTTCTCGACCAGTTTGAGCGACCGATATGGCTCAATGTTGGAAGACTGGCTGTTGAAAAGGGGATGGAAGATTTCCTTGCTCTCGATCTACCAGGAACGAAGCTGATTGTTGGCGACGGGCCGCAGCGTGCTGAACTTGAGGCAAAATACAAGGACGCCGTTTTTGTTGGCCCGAAATATGGCGAAGACCTGACCCGTTATTACCAAGGCTCGGATGTCTTTGTGTTTCCATCACGCACCGATACGTTTGGTCTTGTCAATGTCGAAGCGCTCGCCTGCGGTGTGCCGGTAGCGGCTTATCCGGTACGCGGGCCGATCGACATTCTTGCTGATGCGCCGCCCGGATGCGGCGTCCTCGATGAAGATTTGAAAACAGCCTGTTTGAAAACATTCGATAGTCGCGATCCGGGGGCCTGTCGTGCCTTTGCAGAAACGTTCTCCTGGGAAGCGGCCACACGTGCCTTTATCAGCAATCTCGAAGTGCCCGGGTTCGATGAAGAATTCTGGTTGCGTTCAGCCAAAATGATTGATTAAGGCCCGCCATTCCTCCGTGGTTTTGCCTCAAATCGGGAGGCGGCCACTGGTTTGTCTCGTACCAAGACAGGACCGTCTTCGTCACCCACTTCGTGGCTTCCTCTTCGACTTCTCAAAAAAAATTCAAGCTTTTCATAAGGTTGCCTTGAATTTTGCGCCCCGTTGGCGAGTTGATCCCGGGGGTGCAAGCGCCGGATGAAAACCGGCACGCTGTTTGCGTTTCTCGCGCTAATGGCGGCGCGTCTTCTCTCGCGCTGCGTGTGCGACGAGGAGTAAAAGGACAATGGCTCACCCGATTGATCATCATGTGGGGCAGAAACTGCGCCAGCGCCGTCGGTTGCTGGGCCTGACCCAGCAAAAGCTGGCTGAAGCGGTCAACATCCGGTTTCAGCAAATCCAGAAATATGAAAGCGGGGCCAATCGCATTTCCGCCTCGCGTCTATGGGCTTTGGCCCGTGCGCTTGACGTGCCTGTTTCATACTTCTTTGACGGGTTGAACGGTGTGGAAAACGGATCAGCCGGGAATGGCCATGCCTATCCACACGCTGCGGGTGAAGCCACCACACGCGCTGACGTCTTCAACCAGAAGGAAACGATCGATCTCGTGCGTGCGTATTACACTCTCGAGGACGAACCGCGTCGCCGGCTTCTGGATCTCGCAAAGGCCATGTCCGGCGCGGCCTGAACGCATCGGTCAGAATTCCAAGCTTACTGCCTTCGGGCAGATGGGCAGGACGAATGCCCCACTTTCTCCAGGGTGGGGCATTTTTCTTTTGTCGGTTCGAAATGCCAACCCCTTGTGATAGGCTCGGCTAAACCCGACACTCTGGCGATCATCTGATCAAGGTACGGAGAAAAATCCGATGGATGTGAGCGAATTTGCTGCTCTGGCACAAAGACTTGCCGATGCGGCCCGGGTCCAGACCCTGAAATATTTCAGAACCGGTGCCCCTGTCTTCAATAAGGCCGGTATCTGGTTTGATCCGGTGACGGATGCTGATCGGGAGGCCGAGCGTGTCATGCGCCGGATGATCACAAGTGTTTTTCCCGATCACGCCATTATCGGCGAAGAGTTTGGAGAAACGTCAGGGGCAGGCGAAAACGAGGAGACAGCACGGTTCCGGTGGGTGCTAGACCCGATTGATGGAACCCGCGCCTTTGTTTGCGGTGTACCGTCCTGGATGGTTCTGATTGGTCTTGAGGCGGAAGGTCAGCCGGTTCTTGGTGTTCTTGATCAGCCGTTTACACAGGAACGCTGGGTCGGGATTAAAGGAGCGGCAACCTATTGCCGCGGCGACGATATCCGCGAAATCAGGACCAGCGGGATCACCGATCTGTCGCGCGCACGCGTGAGCACGACAGATCCGCGCCGTGCGGCTGCCTATTTCAATGCGCGTGAGGCGGCTGCGTTTGCGAAGCTTGCTGAAAAAAGCCGACTGGCCCGCTTCAGCCTTGATGCTTATGGCTACGCCCTTGTTGCCTGCGGCGAGATCGATATCGTGGTTGAGTCCGGTCTGGCGGTTCACGACTATACGGCGCTCGGACCGGTCATTACTGGGGCCGGTGGTATTTTTACGAACTGGACCGGCGATCCGGTGGGCACGGATGACCGAGGTGAAGTACTGGCCTGTTCAACACCGCAGCTTCATGAACAGGCCATGGCCGTCCTGAGTGAAACGGTTAATTGACGTGAATCGGTCTGCCCTCGCTGTCGAAGAGATATTCAGTCCGGCAAAAATCGCATGATACCCTGATCAAACCATCCTCAAGCATATCGGCCAGATTTTCTTCATCATACTGGCTCAGGATCGCAGTGATCTTGTCCTGATTGCAACTGCAGGCGGCATTTACGGGTTGTGGGTCAAAGATCCGTACACCATCCTCATGAAATAGTCTGTATAGCAGTGTTTCAGCTGGCAAGGCAGGGTCAAGAAGCTCGTCCGGTTTGGTCGTGGCCAGAAAGGCTTCTGCACGATTCCAGCTTTCCTGGTCCTGATCAGCCATCAGAATGCTTTCTCCACGCTCGCGTGAGCCCCCTTCGCCTGGCATGAACTGTGCGATAATGCCGCCCGCGCGCCAGACTTCACGCTTGCCCGGTGCGCTCAGCTTTCCGACTGCAAGCTTCACAGCGGTCGGAATCTGCTCGGATTGCTGGAAGTAAGCGACAACGGCTTCTTCGAGCGATTCACCCTCCAACGGCGTAACGCCCTGATAGCGTTCCATGTCTACACCCTGATCGACCGTCATCGCGATATGACCACTGCCAAGCAAATTCTGAAGCGCTGTATTGGGGTGGAAGGTTTTTTTCGGCTCACCGTCACCGAGGCTTGCGGTCGCGCGGAGGCTGCCATCGGCGTGATAATCAGACACCACCATGGAGACGGGGCCATCGCCCTGTACCTGGAAGATCAGCTTGCCTTCAAACTTCAGAGACGTTCCCATCAGAGCAACAAGTATTGCGGCTTCGCCTACGAGCCTGTTTACCGTGTCATCAAAAGGATGAGACGACAGAATCGAGTCGATTGCGCATCCAAGTCTGACGATACGGCCGCGCACGGCACTTTCACCAACCTGGAAGGGAAGAACCTGATCTTCTGGAGTCAGGATCGCTGTTTTGGATTGTTCGCTCACACGTCACCCGGTCAATTTCAAATGCCACATATGGGGATCACGACTTGATCTTGTACCCCGCCTTCAACAGCGCATAGCAGGCAAACCCAAGTCCAAGATTGAGCACGAGGATAAGGATCGCGCTCAGCGTGAGATGGCCCTCGGCGTGGCCGATGACGCCATATCGAAACCCGTCCACCAGCATAAATACCGGGTTTGCCTGGCTTAGCCCCAGAAAGGGTTCGGGTAGACGTGAGATCGGGTAGAACGTCCCGGACAAAAAGGTCAGCGGCTGGACAACAAAATTCGTGATGGCGGCAAGCTGGTCGAACTTGCTGGCCCACATGCCACTGATCACACCGACTGCCGCGAACAGGAATGCAGCAGAAAGACCAAAGTAAAGCGCGACAAGCGGGGCATGAAAAATAAAACTGTCCGAGATCGCGAGAAAGACGGCACAGGTTCCAAGCGTGATCAGCCCGACCAGAACACCGCGGCTGACGGCCCCGGCGATAAAACCAGCGGCAAGCTCTGCCGCCGAAAGCGGGGCCATGAGAATATCAACAATCGATCCCTGAACCTTACCGATGATGAGTGAGGATGATGAGTTGGCGAATGCATTGTTCATTACCGCCATAATAACGAGGCCAGGCACCAGAAAAGTAACGTAGGAGATTTCGTCAACCGGCGCGCGCGCCCGATCGAAGGCAATGGAAAAGACCACAAGATACAGCATGGTCAGGATGACCGGTGCAAGCACGGTCTGGAAGATGACCTTGAGAAAACGCTGGACCTCTTTTTTGTACAGAGTCCACAGACCCAGCCAGTTTATCGTGCCGAATCGGCCTACAGATGGCGTTCGGATGGTGCGGGCGCCATTTTTATCGGGTGCGCCGGTCTCGATAGGGCTGTCTTCGGCGGTGCGGGTTAGCAAAATGGGCTCCAGCGTTCATTTTATTTTCCCCGCAGCCTTGGCTGGAAGTGATCGCGAAATCAACCGGGCACCCCGTCCGTCGCAGCCAAGCCGAGAAATCAACATCTTGTGTTGAAAAGTCTTTGCATCAAAAATGTTGTGCTTTAAAAATTCCGCGATACTATATATTGGTGTCTGGCAAATGCCGACGCAAGATATGGATGTTCCGCAGATGAGGGATCCCGGACAAGCCGGGGTTGAGCTTGCCCGGCGGAGCAAAATAGAGGGACAGCACAATGGCGTGGACAGACGAGCGGGTCGAGGAATTGAAACAGCTTTGGGCCGAAGGCCTTTCGGCAAGCCAGATTGCAAACCGGATTGGGGGTGTTACCCGCAATGCCGTGATCGGAAAGGTGCATCGTCTGGGCCTGTCCGGGCGGGCGACACCGGCCGCTCCATCGCGGGGACGCCACATCGAGTTGGCGAAGCCGGCGAGGGAACCGTCAGAAGTCACAGTCCAGAGAGCGGAACGCCCGTACACCGAAACCGTCGGCGAGGGGCCTGTCGTGGAGCCGGCTATGCTGAGCGGCGGCGAACCTGCGACCGTGTCGACCCTGTCGCGAAATATGTGCAAATGGCCTATTGGTGATCCTGCCATGGAAGATTTTCACTTTTGCGGCCAGCCCGCATCGGCCGGAAAGCCTTATTGCGCCCACCATTGCGAGGTCGCCTTTCAACCCGCTCAGCGTCGGAGTGATCGGCAGACGGACAGGGCACGTCCGGCGGTACGGCGAATTGCGGGTTAACACTACATTATTCCAGCCCGGACAACTCTCTCCCGTTTGGTATCGGCCTGTTTAGTCTGATTACTTTGCATTTTACAAAGCGATTAAGGCTCACCTTCAGCCCTGTTGCGGTAAACCTGTCCGGTAAAGCAACGGGGAAAACACATCATGCGGATCGATGTGGCCACAATCGGCGGTATTGTCGCCGGATTTTTTATAATAGGCCTTGCCATCGTTATGGGTGGGGCGGTCAGTGTTTTCTTCAACGGGCCAAGCTTTCTGATCGTTGTGGGCGGCGCGATTTCCGCAACCGTTTTGAGGTTTCCGGTAAACAAGGTGCTGGTTGCGATCCGTACGGGTGTCAAAATTGCATTCTTTGATCATCAGCGCACGCCACGAGGAATCCTCGAAGAATTACGTGATCTTGCCAATGTGGCGCGCCGCCATGGGCCGATTGGCCTCGAGCGTGTTCCGGTATCGGATGGTTTTCTGGCCAGGGGCAAACAGATGATCGCCGATGGTCTGACGACCGAGCATTTGCGCGACCAGCTGTGCCGTGAGCGTGAACTCGAGATCAACCGTCTTGTGGAGGGCGAGCAGATTTTCCGTGCGATTGGCGAGGCTGCACCGGCATTTGGGATGATCGGAACAATTGTCGGGCTTGTGAAGATGCTCTGGACGATGGATGATCCGTCCACCATTGGTCCGTCCATGGCTATTGCGTTGCTTACAACCCTTTACGGGGCTTTGATTGCTTATGCGTTCGCCCTGCCGATTGCCGACAAGCTCGCGATGAAGTTGCGGGTACAGGAAACAAATCTTTCCCTTATGATTGACGGGCTCTGCCAGGTTTCAGACCGCAAGTCGCCCGATGCGATTACAGACATGCTGATTGTCTATTTGCCCGAGCAGGCACGCGGCGGGTTAGAGGTTGCGCCGGCATGATCTTTGAGAATGAGCGGCAAACCGGTCAGGCAAATCCTCGCAGCGAAGCCGGTGCCCAGGCACGGCGCCGCTTTGGCGGCAGCAGCTGGCTGATCACCTATGCCGACCTGATGACCATTCTTGTCTGTTTTTTTGTTCTGATCGTTTCCTTTTCCATTCAGGATCAGGTCAAGCTCGAGGTGGTTGCTGGCTCCATGCGGAATGCGTTTGGTGTTGCTGAGGAGCGGCGCTATGCGGGTGATGTCAAATCGACCGGAACGCCTGATCAGCGCCAGCCTGGTAATGTCAAACCGTCGCCAACGCCCACCGGCAGCGCGATTTCTGATACCCTCTCAGCACGCGCTACGCTGGGGACGGATGGTTTAAACCAGGGACCGTCAGCGCAGCTGATCGCGCAACAGGCCGAGGCTCGCCAGCAATTGACGACAGTTGAAGAGCGGTTGCGCCAGGCGATCCTGTCGCATCCGCTGTTACGCAGCGACAGCGAACAGATCAGAATTTCTGTCAAGCAAGAGGGGCTCCAGCTTTTACTGATCGACCGGGATGGTGCACCCATGTTCGCTTCCGGGTCGTCGGAGCCAACCGCAAAGGCACAAAACGCCCTTGCCGCGATTGCCCGTATTCTGGCGCCCTACGCCAATCAGATCATGATCGAAGGTCATGCCGACGCATCGGGGCGCGGTCGATATTCCCCATTTGAACTGACAGCGGACCGGGCTAACCGCGCGCGTGAAATTCTTGAAGCATCCGGCCTGTCAACAAGCCGAATTGCTGGCATTACGGGGCGAGGCGCTGCAGATTTTCTTTATCCGGACGATCCCTACGCGGCTGGAAACCGCCGGATTGAGATCCTCGTTCTCCCGGCGGCGCCATTATTGCCACCGGCTCGCTCGCTTTGAATTCGAGTATTTTCAAGCGAAGTGGGATCCGGTTTGCTTGAAAATGCTCTAGCCGGGTTTTGCCACTGATGCTGCGGAATCAGGCGCGATCTGCGGCGCGATCCCGCGAATGTCACGGTAAGCATGCCAGGTTGCATGGCCCAAAAGGGGAAAGACAACAGCAAGGCCGAGAAACAGCGTTGTAATGCCGCCGACAGTCAATACCACGATAAGCCACGCCCACAGGATCATTGCACCTGGGCTGGTTTTCACTGCAACAACCCCAGCAGCAATGCCCGTAAAGGGGTCGGTCCGTTCATTCATCAGCATTGGCAGGGATACGACCGTACACAAATAGATCGCAAAGGCAATAATCCCGCCGACGACCGTCCCGACCGTGAGCATGCCAAGCCCGGGGCCGGTCGTCAGCGCAAACTGGAGAAAATCGCTGAGCGGAACATACTGGCCATTGGAGAACAGGGCAAATAGCATCACGGCAATCCGAACCCAAACGAGGGCTGCAAACATCAGAATAAATCCGATCCATGCAACCTGGGTGATGGAACGCGGGCCGGCAAACCTGACGGGAAAGAGAGCCGCTGTTTCCCCAGCTTCATACCGTCGGCTGAGCTCATAAAGACCAAGCGCCAGCATTGGCCCAACGATGGCAAAAACGCCGAACGCAACCGGGATCAGCGATGCAAAACCCGTTTGCCAGAGAACAGCCACAATGGCGACGCCGCCAAAGACAATAGCCACGCCATAGCCAAGGCTGAGAAGCGGCGTGCGCCAAAGGTCCTTCCAGCCGGCTTCAAGCCACTTCCAGGGCGCGTCTTTCGGGAGCGGTTTTATCTGCCGGGTGATATCTGAGATCGTGGTCATGGTCTAAACTTTCCCGCATTCGTCGGCCCTGTCTTTGATCCTTATCAAGTTTCAATCGGTTACGGCCTGAGGCGATGGAACGCCCCAAAAAAAGGGCCGCCCAAGGGCGACCCAGTTGCACACTGCTACGCAAGGAAGAGGCATGGCGCGGAAGGAGGCAAACCGCGCCTAGAAGCGGGCGAAACCGTTTTCGATACCCCAGAGATACCAGTTGTCGACAACGGTACCGGTTAACAGGATCCCGATGCCACCTGTCAGCGTTGTCAGGATCGCAAACCACCAGGCCCAGCGGTGGATCGATTCCATGGAGGCATTAAAGCCCATGGTCCAGCGCCAGAAGAGGCCGGCCCGTTCCGATGCCGTGCCGCGATCGTAGATCTGTTCGATCTCACGTTCGCCGCCATAACGGCCGACAGCGAGGATCGTCCCGCCATGCATGGCGAACAAAAGCGCCGAGCCATAGAGGAAAACAATCGAGAGCATGTGGAAGGGATTATAGAAAAGGTTACCATAGACCAGTGAGAAATTGTTGGTCCAGTCAAGGTGCGGAAGGATCCCGAAGGGCACCGCCTCGGACCAGGAGCCCATCGCCAACGGCCGAATAAAACCAAGGACGAGATAGAGCCAGATGGCTGAAGCGAAGGCCCACGCAACATGCGTTCCCATGCCAAGCTGAATGGCGCGGCGATAGGTCCGTACCCACCAGAGCATGATTGAGGTTGTCAGGAAGAAGCCGGCGATCAGCCACCAGCCACCTTCTTCAAGCGGTGGGAAGGGGTTTAGACCATGCTTGGGAAGTGGCGGCTCAAGAGCAAGCCAAGGAAGCTGCCCGACAAACCTCAGCGGGTCCCAATTCACGCTTGCCCACATATTCAGCCCGATAATGACAATTGCCGTCAGGCCAAAGACGAGGGAAGCGATTCCGGTGAAGCCTAGATAGATCGGACCCAGCTGCGCATCACCGATTCGGCCGAGGAGGTAGGAAAAG
>CAYSMJ010000040.1:0-18336 GCA_964432075.1 uncultured Caulobacterales bacterium
GCCCGTTCCACCTTGCCGGTAAACTGCGCCTCAGTGACGGTTGCCCGCTCGCCGACAAGGCTTGTCAGGTAATCGGCGAGCCCTGCCTTGAAATGGAAAACCTCCTCTGTAGGCGTTGTATCCTTGATGAGGTCAGGCGCACATTTCCACCGGATTTCGACCCCGCCAAACAAATAGGCCTTGGAGCGTGCCATGCGAAACAGCCGCGCCGGTTTGAAGGCAGCTTTGGGCCCGAAAATCTCCGGGTCGGGATGGAAGGTGATCAACGTTCCCCGCCGGTTCGGCGCATCACCCACTCTTTTCAGTTTCGAGGTCGGGTGGCCCTTGGCATAGGTCTGGCGGTAAAGCGTCCGCGCCCGCGCCACCTCAACGGTCAAGTCGTCCGACAACGCATTAACGACCGAAACACCGACCCCGTGCAAGCCGCCGGAAGTCTCATAGGCCTTGCCAGAGAACTTGCCGCCCGAATGCAGCGTGGTAAGGATCACTTCAAGCGCTGATTTCGATTTGAACTTCGGGTGCGGATCGACAGGAATGCCGCGGCCATTGTCGGAAACGGTCAGGCTGGCATCGGCGTGGAATTCCACCTCGATGCGGCTCGCATGCCCCGCCACGGCCTCGTCCATCGAATTGTCGAGGACCTCGGCAAACAGGTGATGCAGGGCCTTTTCGTCGGTCCCGCCA
This sequence comes from uncultured Caulobacterales bacterium, assembly GCA_964432075.1. Taxonomy (GTDB): domain Bacteria; phylum Pseudomonadota; class Alphaproteobacteria; order Caulobacterales; family Parvularculaceae; genus CALLPQ01. Next base: position 685 of record CAYSMJ010000040.1, read on the forward strand.
ATATACATGCCGGGCCGTTTGCGCACCGGCTCAAGCCCCTCCAGAACCTCAATATCCTTGGCGGAATAGGCCTCGTCAAAAAGGTCGGCAGCTTTCTTTTTTGATGCGCGGGTCGCGGCGGAACGGGTGGCCATGGGGTGAGATAATCCTGTCCGATAAAAGGGGGTGCCCTTATGTGCCTTGATTCGCTCTCAGCAGCGGGCAGGTATGGGTTTAGGCAGCACCCGATGCGCAAGCAAGCGGCTATTGTGGCCGCTATTGTGCCGGCGGGCGTCGATCGCGCCAGAGTGGCCAGAACATTTCATGACGCCAGCTTTTCGGATCGACCTTTTCGATACCGAACTGCGTCGGTGCCCGGCGGGTGAGCTTTGCCGTGCCGAACAAAACATCCCAGAAGAAAAACAAATTGGCGTAATTGCCCTTGCCATGGGTGACGCCGTCGCCGGCATGTTTGCCATGGTGGGCGGCATGGGCGGCGGGCGTGGTAATCAGGATAAAAAGCCGGACAAAATCGCCTCGATCCACAGATCATCGCGGCGGATTTGGCCCTTTGCCACAAATCGGCCGGTCAATACCTCAAGCACGCCAAAGCCGACAAACAGCGCGATGATAGCGGGGCGATAATCAAATTCCATGGCGCAGAGAATGCCGCAGACGCGATTGTGCGCCAAGGACGGGCTTAACGCCGCAAGTGAACTGGGGCATATGGCGTCCATGACCAGCCCCGCCGCCCTCTCCACCCTTCAGTCCATTTTCGGGTTTTCCTGCTTTCGCCCGGGCCAGGAAGCGATTGTCGACGACATGCTCGCCGGGCGCGGCGTGCTCGCGGTCATGCCAACAGGGGCGGGCAAGTCCTTGTGCTATCAGTTGCCAGCACTGATGGGCGACGGGTTGACCATCGTGGTCTCTCCGCTGATTGCGCTGATGGATAACCAGCTCGCTCAGATCAATGCCGCTGTCGGCAAGCCGGACACGCCGGTCGCGGTGGGGATTCATTCAGGCCGCGCGCGCGAGACCAATGTGGCTGACTGGCGACGTGTCCAGGGCGGGGGCGTGCGGCTTGTCTATATGGCGCCGGAAAGGCTGATGACACCGCGTATGCTGAACGCCCTGCAAGACCTGCCCATCACGCGGTTTGTTGTGGATGAAGCCCATTGCGTCAGTCAGTGGGGGCATGATTTCCGTCCGGACTATCTGGCCCTGTCGGGTCTGCGCGAAGGGTTCCCCGATGTGCCGATTGCCGCCTTCACCGCCACGGCGGACGAGGCGACCCGCCGCGAAATCACAGAACGGCTTACGGGGTCAAAAACAGCGGTCCACGTTCATGGCTTTGACCGGCCGAATATTTCGATTGCGGTGGTCGACAAGACAGCCCCCCGCGATCAGCTCACCGATTTGATGGCTGAGCACAAGGGCGAGCAGGGCATCGTTTATTGCCTGTCGCGCAAGGAAACCGACGAAGTAGCGGCATACCTTGTTGCCAGGGGGTTTCGTGCGGTCGGCTACCATGCCGGGCTTGATGCGGGCCGACGCGCCGATATCCTCAACGCATTCCTGACCGAACCGGACCTGATCGTGGTGGCCACTGTCGCTTTTGGCATGGGGATCGACAAGCCCGATATCCGCTTTGTGGTCCATTATTCCTTACCAGGATCGATTGAATCCTATTACCAGGAAGTCGGCCGGGCCGGCCGTGACGGGGGACCGGCGCGGGCGGTTCTTTTTTATGGCTCGGGCGATGCGGGCCGGCGGAGCCGGATGATCGAAATGGGCGATGGCGACGGGCGCAATGAACATCGCCGTCTTGATGAACTTGTGGACTTGTGTGAGGCGGTGTCGTGTCGGCGTGCGCTTCTGCTCGACCATTTTGGCGAGACGACGGAGCCCTGCGGCAATTGCGATATCTGCGTCAGCCCACCCGCCATGACAGAGGCAAGCGGCGAGGCAGCGCTTGTGCTTGATGCGGTGCGCGAGACCGGCGCCATGTATGGCCCGGCCATGATTGTCGATGTTCTGCGTGGCAGTGAGAACCAGAAAATCAAGGACCGACGGCTGAACAAACTTTCCGTACACGGTTCCGGACGACGAAATGCGGCCGCCGTCTGGCGCACGATCATCCGCCAGATGACCCAGACTGGCCTCCTTACGGTTGACCCGGATTATGGCAGCCTGAGGCCGGGGGCTGCCCTGATTATCCGTGATCTTCTGCCAGCGTTTCAAATTCGTCAGACGGTACTGCCCAGCCAGCGCAGACAAAAGGCCGTGGAAACACCGAAGGGCATGGACCAGACTGTCCTGACAGCGTTGAAACAACACAGGCTTGAGCTTGCAAAGGAGCGGCAGGTTCCTGCCTATGTCATTTTTTCAGACCGTACCCTGATGGATATGGCCGTGAAAAAACCGCGAACGCCCGAAGAATTTGGCGAGGTTTTCGGCGTCGGGCGATCGAAAAAGGAAACCTACGCCGAAAGTTTTATCGCTGTGATCAAAGAGGCCGCATGAGCGCGGAACGCAATCTCGAAACCCTGATCAGGAGCATGCAACCGGTTTTACACCCGGGGCGTTTTGTCTTTGCGTCAGTCCCTCCGGAAACCGACCTGAAGGCGCTTGAACCGCAAATGGCCTTTTGGGAAGCCGAGGGGCTCACCCTGATCCTTGATCAGCAGACAGCTGAAGCAAACGGGCTTGACGGCATATTCCCCAGCCGGATGATAACGCTTAATGTCCATTCTGCGCTGGCTGCCGTCGGTTTCATGGCGAGGGTGGCAACGACCCTTGCGGCGGAAGGGATCAGCGTTAATCCGGTTGCCGGCTATTACCACGACCATCTGTTTGTGCCAGACCCGATGGCGGAACAGGCTTTGGCAAGCCTTCAGCGGCTGGCGCAGGATTGAAGACCATAGCGCAGCCTGTGTTCGGTTCATCGCAGGAAAAGGGCGGTCTCTCGAAGACCACTTGCCTCATCCCTTCACTTCGATAGGGTAATGTCACGTAGAGGAGGGATGCAAAAATGCACCAGTCAACAGCAGGTTTTTTGACACGACTTGTTTTTTCTTCCGCCACCGCCCTGTGCCTTGCCAATGGGATCGCCTACGCCGAAACCCGTGATTATCAGCTTACCGGCTTTACGGGCATCAAGGCAGCCACCGACGTTCAGGTCGAAGTTAACGTGGGCCCGGATTTCAGCGTCCGCGGGGAAGGGCCGGACGACGAGATGGACCGGCTGGAAGTTGATGTCAAAGGCGATATTCTGTCCGTGCGGAGCAAAAAGAAAAAAGGCTGGGGCTGGAACTATGGCTCAGGCAAATTCACCGTCATGGTGACAATGCCTTCAATTCGAAGCGTTGACGTCAGTTCCGGATCATCCGTAGACGTTAGTGGCGTCACCGGCGGCGTGATCAGTCTTGATGCCTCAAGTGGCGCTTCTATCGATATTGCTGGCAGTTGTGACCGGGTTGTTGCAGATGCATCAAGCGGTGCCAATATTGATGCCGGTGAAATGGTGTGTACAGATGGAACTGGAGGCGCCTCCAGCGGCGCATCCATCGACCTGCATGTGACGGATCGCTTCACAGGCGACGCTTCCAGCGGCGGCAGCATTGCTGTCGAAGGCAATCCGAAAAATGTCTCGACCAACACAAGTTCTGGCGGAGGCATCGACGTGGATTAATGTCAGATGATCCTATCGCTCTGGCTTGCCTTTGTCGGCGCGACTGCGCTTATTCTTGCCATTCCGGGGCCGACCTCAGCGCTTGTTCTCGCGCGCGCCGACCGGCCAAAACAAGAGCGATATGCCCTTGTTTGCGGGCTTGCCGTCGGTGACATGATTGCAATGACGTTTTCCATTGCCGGGCTTGCCACTGTGTTGTCGCTCTCTGCTCTGGCCTTTCAAACCCTAAAACTGGCCGGCGGCGCCTATCTTGTTTACCTCGGCATACAGACGATGCGCAGCAGGGCGCGGCCGTTCAGTATTGACAGCACTTCGCGAGCCGGCGCACTGCCATCGCGCAATTCAATGGGTCCATTTGCCGTGGGAATTTTCACGGGTTTGCTTCACCCCAAGACTTATCTCTTGTTTACCGCTTTCCTGCCAGTGTTTATAAATCCTGAGGCATGCGTTTTGCCGCAATATATAACGCTGGTGTTCACCTGGGGCGCGCTTTCACTTGGCGGGGCCATGTTGTGGACGAGCCTCGGGCAGGTGTTACGCATGTGGCTTCACAATCACAACGCGTACAGCATCATATCAAAGCTGAGCGGCTTTATACTGATGATTTTTGGTCTGTCTCTGCTTACATTGAGGCGCACGGACTGAGCATCAGAGTCTAACCGGAAAAGCTTAACCGGCGCCCGTGCTTTTTCGTCAATAAACACGCTTTTTGGGCTCAATATACTGCATTTCTTCGGTCAGGGTATATTCATGGACCGGACGATAATCGATGGTCACCTTGCCATTCTGAAACCAGGCGGCCGTGTGTTTCATCCATTCATCGTCATTCCGATCGGGGAAATCCTCTCGGGCATGGGCGCCGCGACTTTCAGACCGGTTCGCCGCAGATTCCATCGTCACCATGGACTGGGCGATCAGATTGTCGAATTCCAGCGTTTCAACAAGGTCTGTATTCCAGATCATTGAGCGGTCAGTGATGCCGATATCGGGCAGTCCGTCGTATACGGACCGGATACGTTCGCGACCCTGGTCAAGGGTTTCGCCCGTCCGGAAAACCGCACAATCCTCCTGCATGACCCGTTGCATTTTCCCGCGCAGCTGGGCCGTTGTCGTTTCCCCATCGGCATATCGGAACCGGTCAAGCCGGGCGAGTGCCTCCTGCCCGGCATCGGCGGGAAGCTCCGGGTTTGGCGCATTCGGGTCGAGCGTCTCACCACAGCGCAGACCTGCCGCCCGGCCAAAAACAACCAGGTCGATCAGCGAGTTTGAACCAAGGCGATTGGCGCCATGCACCGAAACACAACCGGCTTCGCCGATCGCCATCAGTCCCGTTACAACCGCATCGGTATCATCGCCTTTTTTGGTCAGTACCTCGCCGTGATAATTGGTAGGGATACCCCCCATATTATAGTGTACGGTCGGGATAACCGGGATCGGCTCCCTGGTGACGTCAACGCCGGCAAAGACCTTGGCGGACTCCGAAATACCGGGCAGACGCTCGGCCAGAACAGCCGGATCCAGGTGATTCAGGTTCAGATGAATATGGTCCTTGTTTGGACCAACGCCGCGGCCCTCCCGAATTTCGATGGTCATGGAGCGTGAAACCACATCCCGCGATGCGAGATCCTTGGCGTTCGCCCTCGGAATTGGTGAGATAGCCGCCCTCGCCGCGCGCACCTTCGGTAATCAAAACCCCGGCGCCATAGATCCCGGTCGGATGGAACTGGATAAACTCCATGTCCTGCAGGGGCAGCCCGGCCCGCAGAACCATGGCGTTGCCATCGCCGGTGCAGGTGTGGGCCGAGGTGCAGGAAAAATAGGCGCGACCATACCCGCCCGTCGCAAGGATCACCTTTTTTGCAGAAAAACGGTGAAGGGTGCCATCGTCGAGCCGCCAGGCCATCAACCCGACACACTCGGCATTGTCATTCATGATCAGGTCGAGGGCGAAATACTCAATGAAGAATTTGGCGTTCTGCTTGACGGATTGTCCGTATAGGGTGTGCAGGATGGCGTGGCCGGTCCTGTCAGCGGCAGCACAGGTGCGCTGGACCTGGCCCTCGCCAAAATTTTTCGTCATCCCGCCAAATGCGCGCTGATAAATCTTGCCGTCGTCGGTTCGCGAAAAGGGCACCCCCCAATGCTCAAGCTCATAAACCGCTTGCGGGGCATTTTTACAAAGATACTCGATCGAATCCTGATCGCCCAGCCAGTCCGACCCTTTGACGGTGTCATACATATGCCAGCGCCAGTCATCTTCGCCCATATTGCCAAGCGCTGCCGAAATCCCGCCCTGGGCCGCGACGGTGTGGGAACGGGTCGGAAACACCTTGGTGACGCAGGCGGTTTTCAAACCGGCCTGCGCAGCGCCAAGCGTGGCCCGCAACCCCGCGCCCCCGGCACCAACGACGACGACGTCGTAGGAATGGTCAATGATTTCGTAAGCGGCTGACATGGTGACTCCTGTGTCCTTGTCCGGCTGGTTCGGGAAATTCCGGCTATTTTTGAAATATAGTCCGTTCAGAAGGCAAGGCTAAGAGCGCTGATCGCCGCAACGCCGGCCACGCCAAGCGACACCGCCCAATTGACCAACTGAAGCGGGGCCCGCAGGCCGCCATGGATATAATCCTCAATTACTTCATTAAGACCAATCCGCATGTGCATGGTCGCAACAATGACCAGCAAGGCCATGAGAATGGCCGTCGTCGGGTATGACAGCCACAACTGCATTTCGCCCCGTGTGGCCCCGAGCTGCCCGATCAGGCTGACCAGAAACCAGAGCACCAAAGGCAAGAGCAAAACGGCCGATCCGCGTTGGATGATGAATGTTCGCGTGCCACCAAGGGCCATGATTATTCCTTTCTTACGATAACCCGACAATAACGGCGACGAGCGTCAGGATCGTTGCCGACGCGTAATTCAACCATGCCGTTGTCCTCGCGGTATCGTAGGCAAAGCCCTTGCCGATATCCCAGAAGAGATGCCGGATGCCATTGCCGATATGGTAAAACAACGACCAGGCAAATCCTGCGAGTATAATGATACCCAGGGGCGAGCCGAGGAGCGCGCTCAGCAGCTTGTAAAGACCAGCGTTAAACGCTGTTGCATAAAGCCACAGGGCCAGAAGCCCCGCACCCCCATAAAGAGCAACGCCGGTAAAGCGATGGGTAATCGACGAGGCCATCGTTATTGTGAATTTCCAGACCTGCAGGTGCGGCGAAAGGACTGTGTTCTCGGCCGGCATCTGAATCTGGTTCTGAGTGACGACGGGTCGGGTATCGTCAGCAGGTTCGGTAGCGATTGTCATGGGCCTCTCAGCATTACCTCGATCAGGGAAAGGTTCTGTCAGGGCGGACAATAAGTGTGGCATGTGGCAAGTCAACGCGTGATAAGGCAGCGTTGCGTCGGTCGCGCCAACGGGTCACTCGTGCCGGACGGGCGCAAAATCACCGGCGGCGGATTGTATAGCAGGGCTGCTCCCGCCCGGACACCGGAATGCAGGGCGGTCGCGATGTTGGTTTCGCTACAGGCCATGGTCGGACCAAAACGCCCCGGATGGGTAAGGCCGATCACATGACCGATTTCATGCAGGAGAAGCCGGGACCAGCCCGCCAGCGATCGTGGCCGCGAAAGTTTCAGACAGACCCCCGCCTGTCGGGTGATGGCAAAGTCTCCGGTTGGCGCCACGCCCGCCGTTTTGATACCGGCATGCGCCCAACCCTGCGCGCGCATGTCGCGGCCGAAAACAGGATCCGCAGCCTCCGGATCATCGGGTTTCAAGAATTCGATAGCGGCAGCCGCCTGCCAGGCGTTGAGTGTCTAACCGAAAAATCGATTTCATCTGTCGAAAACGCCGTTTTCGAAAACCGGAGCGCAGCGTCCATGCGGTCGGTGAGCACCGGAAGCGCAGAAAAAGGCGTTTGCAGACGGCGAAACCGATTGTTCGGTTAGGGGATTTTCAAGCGAAGTGGGAACCGGTTTGCGTGTAGAAAATTCGGCAAAACAAATGACTAGCGCATCTGTATTAACTTCGATTGCCTTGACGATGCGCTTGTGGATCGACCCAGACATTTGGGTCCCTACCGTTCAACATTTAACGACCGCACTCTCACTCAAATGGCTGGATAAGTTGATCCATCAGAAAAATGCCTAGAGCGCGTTCACAAGAAGTGTGATCGTCGATGGTTCCCATCCATCGACTTGGGTTCGAACGCGCGACAACTCAAGGATCCAGACTGCGTCTTTGATTCAACAAAAAGGGTACGCAGTCTAGTGGTGCGAAACGTCCGATTCGCACCACTAGGCTCTAAGGCTGCGCTCCACGCTGACCTTCGGGAAACGGACCAACCAGACGACAATTGCGGGCACCGGCCCTGTGTTGTGTGTCGGCGCACAAACGCACAGGTAAGGCGCGGGGGCGTTCAGGCGCGGGGATCGGCTCATTTCACCGGAGCCCCAACCATTATCAGGATACGGTAAGCCTTTGTCTCGTCAGATCGCTCTTCAGGCGGAGAAACGCTCAGCCTTCCTGCCCTGTTGCTGCCAGCACCAGCGCCGGTTGAAAACCCGGTAACAGCTAAGGCAAATAGCACAACAGCAACACGGAACACAGACATTACCATTTGGAAAATCCGCGGATATTTTGGCGGGCTCAGCAAACCAGTTTCCCAACCGCCGGTTTGCCGCAAACCTATCGGTTAAATTTCTGTAAAATCGTTATCATTATAAGTATTTAACGAAGAGATTGTAATTTTTATTTTCGGCCAGTCATGCCTATATATTTCGTGTCACAGAAAGGATTGAGAGAATATGCTTCACCTTTCTTTCACGCAAGGAGATATCAGATGAAGACACTTGTTGCTGCAACAGCCCTTATGGTTGCGATACCTGTTGCTTTTGCACAGGAAACCACACCACGAGCAGAACCGGTCCCGAGCCTCAAGACCGATGACAGCATGATGGATATGGCAACGGATCTTTGGATCGGCCAGCCTGTTTACGACGCACAAGGCGATGAAATCGGCATTGTCAACAAAACGGTCCTGACCGAAGACGGAACAGAAAAGATCGTGGTGAGCGTCGATCGTTTTCTCGGGTTTGCTGAAAAACAGGTCGCGCTTGAAAAATCGCTGTTCACGCTACGGGCCGATGGTCAGGGTTATGATATTGCCATGACCCGCGCTGAAATCGACCAACTCGAAGCCTATGACCCGGCGGCGGATGGCAGCGAACCGGATAGCGACGAAAACGCGTAATTCCCTCGTGGCGAACGCCCTGCCCGTGTGCAGGGCGTTTTTTTTCGACACTCTCCCCGCTATCGCCTCCGGGTCACACCGGCAGCCTGTTGCAAAACCAGAATTTTGACGGCAGTCTTATGATTTCGCGATGTTATCGAGAGGGGTTGGACCATGCGAACCAAGATTGCTGTTCGGGATTGGCCAACGGCCTGGCAGATCCGTTTTTTCTGGGTTGCAGCCATCACAGTCTTTGGCCTTCTGGCGACAGTGCGCCCGGTGCATGCCCAGTCCATCGAGGCGCTTACTGCCGATGACATAGAGCAGATCCTGACCGAAGCCGGTTTGAACCCCTCCATGCGGACCGATTCCAGCAATGGTGCCCCGGTCGCCTTTGCCACTCTTGGCGAGACTGAATTTACGGTCCGTGCCATGAACTGTTCCGGTCGCCCGCCACTCTGCCGCGAGCTCCTGTTTTTTGCCAACTTCGAGCTTGGCCGTAAGCTGACCGTTGGCGACTTTGTCTCGATCAACAACTTCAATGAGAGCAATGTTTTTGGCAGGGCCTATGTTCTGCGCTCGGCCGCACCCGCCGGGGAAGTCGGCATTGATTATGTTGTCGAACTTGATGGCGGTGTTTCAAAAGATCACATCACCAGCAATATCGAGCGGTGGGGGGATGTGGTAGCGGCATTCATAGAGAGCTTTACCGCCAGCCCCGCCGGCGCCTGAGGCAGAAGAAAGCCCCGCCGGCGCCTGAGGCAGAAGAAAGCCCCGGCGGCGCCTGAGCCCAGACGGCACGGAGCGGGAAAACCGCATTGCTTCAATCATTCCAACGGGTTTTCGCCGACCCGCATGGCTGATCACGCCCGGTCCTCGGTGCCCGGACTTTCCAGCTGGGCGCGGAGTTTTGTATTCAACGCTTCGGCCCGCTGATAGGCGCTGCGATCGCGCAGGCGATCAAGATAGGCATCGAAGGGCGGCTCCATCTCCAGAACGCCAAACAGATTGCAGAAATTCAGCGTCGAGCCGAGCACGACATCCGCCGCGGAGAACGTCTCGCCAAGGAGCCAGGGCCCTTTCTCAAGGGCGGTGGCGGCCGTCTGGATTGCCCGCCGAAAAGTGCCATGCCCTATGGCGCCAAGGTTTTCGCGCCGGATCGAGCCCATCTTGTCGGCCATGGCCGGCTCAAGCACGCCGGGCGCAAAAAACAGCCATCGATAGTAGGGGCCACGCGCGGGGCTGTCTGGTGGGGGTGCCAATCCTGCGTCGGCATAGCGATCTGCGAGATAGGCGCAGATCGCCGCTGCCTCGGTCACGACGTTGTCGCCATGTTTGAGGGCTGGCACCTTGCCCATGGGATTGACGGCCAGGAAGCCGGGCCGCTGACCCTCACCCGCCATAAGGTTGACGAGCTCAATCTGGCAGGGTGTGCCAAGCTCCTCATTCATCCACAGGGTTGTCCCGGCACGCGTGTTCGGCGTGTGGTAGAGGACGGGGCGGGCGTCGGCCTGAGCCATGGGTCGGCCTTTAGTTCAGGGCGTCTTTCAGGCCCTTGCCGGCGGTAAATTTTGGCTGGATCGACGCGGCGATCTGGATTGTTTCGCCGGTGCGCGGATTGCGGCCTTCGCGTGCCGCGCGTTTGGCCGCCGCAAACGTTCCGAAGCCGACGAGCCGGACATCGTCGCCATTTTTCAGCGCATCGGTAATGGCGTCAAAGACGGCATCCACGGCGCGGCCGGCCTCGGCTTTGCTCATGCCGGCATAGTCGGCAACGCGGTCGATAAATTCATTTTTGTTCATTGTATCACCTCATGATTGGGCAGAGCTGCCCCTATTGGCGTGGTTTCCAACGCTGTCAACGCCAGATTATGCCCAAGCGCCGGGCGGAATTGGAACCCTTTATCGCAATCAAATGGTGGATTTTGCGAGAAATTCAGCGCAACTCATTGATCGGAAGCAGCTTTTTGTAAAATGGCGGCGTTGTGGTTATCCCAGATTTCATGCTCATGGGCGATACATCGTTCGATCATTTCGCGCCAGACCGGCTCCGCGATTCGTTTTGACAGCCCGGTTTTCTCGGCCTCGGCGAGTACTTTTGCCACCACATCCTCGATTCGCCACTCCAGGCGGACCTGCGATTTGGCGGGTTTGATCTGCCCCGCCGCCTCGATATAGCTCACGCGCTCGGTGATGAGCCGCACAAGAAGCCGGTCGATCCGGTCAATCTCGTAGCGAACCTCATCCATGGTGGTACAAGCCGCAGCGGGCGTTCTTGGGCGGGTATCATGGGTCTCGGACATGCCTGTTATATGGGCCATAATCGCCGCCAAGGCGAGGGGCGACGCGCCGCAGATCAGAGCCGGATTTTCCCGAATCTCAATAAAACAGACAAAAATGAGCCGATCCTGAATCAGGATCGGCCCTGTTGGCTTGAAAGGCGGTGACGGTGTCAGTGCTTGATGACCGGCTCCACCTCACCGGAATCGCTCACAGCGTCAGCAGCGACAACGGGTTCGACCCATTCGATCGGCGTCAGCTTTTCCGTCAGAGCGTGTTCGAGCACATCATCCACGGTTGAAACCGGCACGATCTCCAGCGCCTGTTTGATGTTCTCAGGGATCTCCGCAAGGTCTTTTTCGTTTTCTTCCGGAATCAGAACTTTCGTCACGCCAGCCCGCAAAGCGGCAAGCAGTTTTTCCTTCAGCCCGCCAATGGCAAGCACGCGGCCCCGCAGGGAAATCTCGCCCGTCATGGCGATATGCTTGTGGATCTTCACCCCCGCCAAAACCGAGACAATCGCCGTTGCCATAGCGACCCCGGCAGAAGGACCGTCCTTTGGTGTTGCGCCTTCCGGCACGTGGACGTGGATGTCGGTTTTTTCAAAGACCGGTGGTTCGATGCCAAATTCCACAGCCCGCGAGCGGACATAGGATGAGGCAGCAGAAACCGACTCCTTCATCACGTCTTTCAGGTTACCGGTCGGTGTGATCCGGCCTTTGCCAGTCATCTTGACCGCTTCGATGGTGAGGATATCGCCGCCCACCGATGTCCAGGCAAGCCCGGTGACAACGCCGATCCGGTCCTCGCCCTCGACCTCGCCATAGCGGAACTTTGGCACACCGGAAAAATCATTGAGATTATCAGGCGTGACTTCCACGGTTTCCGCTTTCGCGGTCTCGATTTCCCGAACGGCTTTGCGGGCAAGACGCGCCAGTTCGCGCTCCAGATTTCGCACGCCGGCTTCGCGTGTATAAAGACGAATAAGTTTGAGGAGGCCTGCGTCGGTAATCGACCATTCCTTGTCCGTCAGCCCGTGATTTTCGAGCTGCTTTGGAATGAGATGACGGCGAGCAATTTCAACCTTTTCATCTTCCGTATAGCCCGGAATGCGAATGATCTCCATCCGGTCCATCAGAGGCTGCGGCATGTTAAGGCTGTTTGCTGTGGTCACGAACATGACATCCGACAGGTCATAGTCCACCTCAAGATAATGATCCGAGAAAGTTGCATTCTGCTCAGGGTCCAGCACTTCGAGAAGCGCCGAGGCAGGATCGCCGCGGAAATCCTGTCCCATCTTGTCGATCTCATCGAGCAGGAACATGGGGTTTGAGGTTTTTGCTTTCTTCATCGACTGGATGACCTTGCCCGGCATTGAGCCGATATAGGTGCGCCGATGACCACGGATCTCCGCTTCGTCACGCACCCCGCCCAGCGAAACCCGGACAAAATCGCGGCCTGTCGCCCTGGCAATCGATTTGCCAAGTGAGGTTTTGCCAACACCCGGCGGACCGACCAGACACAGGATCGGACCCTTCAGCTTGTTGGTACGCTTTTGCACCGCCAGATATTCGAGAATACGCTCCTTGACTTTTTCAAGACCGTAATGGTCTGTATCAAGCGTTTCTTCGGCCTTGGCGATATCATGTTTGATCTTGGCCTTATTGTTCCATGGAATCGAGAGCAGCCAGTCCAGATAATTGCGCACCACCGTCGACTCCGCCGACATCGGGGACATCTGACGCAATTTCTTGACCTCGGCGTCGGCCTTGGATTTGGCTTCCTTGGAGAGCTTGGTTTTCTTGATCCGCTCTTCAATTTCGGAAATCTCATCCTTGCCGTCTTCGGTTTCGCCAAGCTCTTTCTGGATCGCCTTCATCTGTTCATTCAGATAATATTCGCGCTGGGTCTTCTCCATCTGGCGTTTAACCCGGTTACGGATCTTTTTTTCCACCTGGAGGACGCTCATTTCGCCTTCCATAAAGGCATAGACTTTCTCAAGTCGTTTGGGTACGGAGCTGATCTCAAGAAGCTCCTGTTTCTCCGACAGCTTGATATTCAGGTGAGACGCGACCGTATCGGCCAGCTTCGCCGGCTCTTCAATCTGATTGATCGAGACGATCACTTCCGGGGGAACCCGTTTGTTGAGCTTGACATAGGACTCAAACTGCGTGCCAACCGAACGCATCAGGGCCGAGACTTCCTGTTCAGCGCCCTGGTCCTGCGGAATTTCGCTGACCTCAGCCTCGAAATACTCATCAGTACGGGTAAAATCTTCAATCTGCGCGCGCCATTCACCCTCAACAAGCACCTTGACCGTGCCATCGGGCAGCTTCAGCAGCTGGATGATCGTTGCCACAACGCCAACCTCATAGATGTTATCAGGTGACGGATCATCATCATTGGCGTCTTTTTGAGAGACAAGAAGAATTTTCTTGTCATTTTCTATGACATTTTCCAGTGCCTTGACCGACTTTTCGCGGCCGACAAAAAGCGGCACGATCATGTTTGGAAAAACCACGATATCGCGAAGCGGCAGGACCGGATAAATTGTCTGTTCACTCATCATTCACTCCTGGCAGGCGACTGCCAGCGATATGCTGGCCGAGTGCCTTTGTTTTGCGGGACCCGAAAGCGGCATCCCGTGTTAGTAGCGCATTCAGTTGGTCAAAGGATGGCCCGCACTGGGGGGAGAAGTAAAGCGCGCATAAGATATTGCTTTCCCACCGATGGCCCCGTGACCAGCCAATCCTTGTCACCGGAAGCCATGCGCCAGTGATTGTTAACAGGTGGGGCAGGCAGAACGGGAATCAAGCTGCGAAAACCTGCACCCGGCCAAGGGAATCTAGGGGTGCTGATCTGAAATTTAGCATCCCTATGCATTTTTCTGGTGGCTCACCGTGTCCAGCCCTTTGAGTGAGAGTGCGGTCGTTAAACGTTGAACGGTTCGGACTCAAATGTGTGGGTCGATCCACTACAGTATTTTCAAGCGAAGCGGAAACCGGTTTGCGTAAAGAAAATGCGGCAAAACAAGGGGTTAGTGCATCTTTATTGACTTCGATTGCCTTGAAGATGCGCTAACCAAAACTCTCGACAATCGGCTCGCCAGGGCATCCGCGATCAAGGTCGATGGCCGCAAGAATTGCCGTCGCAAGCCGCTCCTCGGACCCGAATCCTTTGGTTTTTAATGCCATATCAGCCCCAAGGGCGAACTCCATGCCGGAACCGCAGGCCCACATGACCCCGGCCGGAATAGGACTGACGGAAAGCCGGATATCGAAATCGTATAACGCGCCGCTTGTATGAACGATGAGGCCGGACACCGAATAATCCATGGCACCGTCATCCCTGTCGCCAATATGATATTTCTCAAAAGCGGTGCGGATAAAGCTGATGACCTGGACAATATCTTCGCTCTGGTTCGGAAACTTCGCCCGCTCGGCCTTCACCACATCCCCCGCAATACCGCGCCCGGCGATGGCCATCGCCCAATTGCCAAAGCGTATCCACTTTGTGCTGTGTTCCGGCATGATGGTGTCGCCGATAAGTGTACCGGAATTGCAGCCGAGCCAGAATTTACGGGCCTCGTCATCATAAAGCGCACAGATAATGGTCATGGCTTTTTTGTTTCCCGGGAAGCGGTATAAAATGGAGTGCTGACACCCAGTCGTTTGGATCGCCAGACCCTTTATCTGATATATTTTTTAAGTTGATCGCTCATTACCGAAGCAAGAATTCCCCCTGTGAAAAAGTCTGGATCGTGGTGATCTGATCCTTTTCGAGCCAATGCCATGCCGGAGGTCCGGCGATATGAATGGCCCAACTGACCGCAAAAAATAAAGTCAGCCCGGCAAGCAACCCTAAGGATCTAACCGAAAAATCTATTTTCGCCGTTTGCAAATGCCTTTTTCGGCGCATCCGGTGCTCACGTTCCGGATGGCCGGAATTTCGTTTTTCTCCGGTTCACAGATCAGAACAAAAAACGAACTTTCAAGCAGCCTAGGCGCTGGCGTCAGCCTCGACCTTTTCACTTGCCCGATCATCATAGATGTAAAGAGGGGCTGCGCTGCCGGCGACAACCTCACCATTGACGACAACTTCTGACACGCCTTCAAGGGTCGGCAGTTCAAACATGGTATCAAGCAGAATGCCCTCCATGATTGACCGGAGGCCCCGAGCGCCGGTTTTGCGGT
Source organism: uncultured Caulobacterales bacterium (assembly GCA_964432075.1). Classification (GTDB taxonomy): domain Bacteria; phylum Pseudomonadota; class Alphaproteobacteria; order Caulobacterales; family Parvularculaceae; genus CALLPQ01. The sequence continues at coordinate 16,062 of CAYSMJ010000040.1, forward strand.
CGATTGCCTTCTTGGCAATTTCGACTTTTGCGTCATCCGTGAAGGTGAGCTTAACATCTTCCATCTCGAAAAGACGCTGATACTGCTTGACAAGCGCATTCTTCGGCTTCGTCAGGATCTGGATCAAGGCGTCTTCATCCAGATCCTCAAGCGTCGCAATCACCGGCAAACGGCCGACAAACTCTGGAATCAGGCCGAATTTCAGCAGATCCTCAGGTTCAACCCCGCGGAGAATATCCCCAACCCGGCGATCATCGGGTGTTCTGACCTCTGCGGCAAAACCAATCGAGGCCCCCTTGCCGCGATTGGCGATGACTTTCTCCAGACCCGCAAAGGCGCCCCCCACGATGAACAGAATATTCGTGGTATCAACCTGAAGGAACTCCTGTTGCGGGTGCTTGCGCCCGCCCTGGGGTGGCACGCTGGCAACAGTACCCTCCATGATTTTGAGCAGTGCCTGTTGCACACCCTCACCGGAGACATCGCGCGTGATGGACGGGTTGTCAGACTTGCGGCTGATCTTGTCGACCTCGTCAATATAGACAATGCCGCGCTGGGCGCGCTCCACATTGTAATCCGCCGACTGTAAAAGCTTGAGAATAATATTCTCGACGTCTTCGCCCACATAGCCCGCTTCGGTCAGGGTTGTGGCGTCGGCCATGGTGAACGGCACATCAAGGATACGCGCAAGGGTCTGGGCCAGCAGGGTTTTGCCCGACCCGGTGGGACCGACGAGCAGAATGTTCGACTTGGCAAGTTCGACATCATTGTTCTTGCTCGCATGGTTCAACCTTTTGAAATGGTTGTGCACCGCGACGGCCAACACCCGTTTGGCGTGGGCCTGACCAATGACATAGTCATCAAGAACCTTGTGAATCTGCTGCGGACTGGGAACACCATCACCGGCCTTGACCAGCGAAGATTTTGACTCCTCGCGAATAATATCCATGCACAGTTCAACGCATTCGTCGCAGATAAAGACCGTGGGCCCCGCAATCAGCTTGCGGACCTCATGCTGGCTTTTCCCGCAAAATGAGCAGTAGAGGGTATTTTTCCCATCGCCGCTGCCGCCACCGTTCTTTCCGCTCACCTTGCTCACTATCATACTCCTCCTGGCCTGGCCGCTGCCGGGGCCTGTCTATTCGTGCCGGTTCGCCGCATCACCCTCTTGGCACGTCTATTCTGGCTCGGTGCGGACCAGATCGCCATGGTTGCAGAAAGAATGCCATGGCTCTCCATAGGATCATAATGTCCCAGTTTCGATCAAGTGCCGAATGACATCAATCGAACTCACATACAGCGTATGATGCCCGCTTTAATCCCCGGTGAATACCCTGTTGCGTTTCCTTAATTTTCCGACCCCGTCTCCGATTCAGGGGTTGCGGCCCCACGCTCGGTCAGGACCTTGTCAATCAGACCGAAGTTAACGGCCTCATCAGCTGTCATGAAATGGTCACGATCAAGGGTATTTTCAATCGCCTCGTATTCCTGACCCGTGTGGTACACATAAATCTCGTTGAGCCTGCGTTTCAGTTCGATAATATCGCGGGCATGGCGCTCGATATCCGAGGCCTGACCCTGGAAGCCGCCAGAGGGCTGGTGCACCATGATCCGTGAATTGGGAAGCGAAAAGCGCATCCCCTTCTCACCGGCGGTCAGAAGAAGCGAGCCCATGGACGCGGCCATACCGGTGACCATGGTCGAGACAGCCGGCCGGATATAGCGGAGCGTGTCGTACATTGCGAGGCCGGATGAGACGGACCCACCGGGCGAATTGATATAAAGATTAATCTCTTTTTTCGGATTTTCCGCTTCGAGAAAAAGAAGCTGGGCAACAACGCTTGTGGCCATGGCATCGTTTACCGGGCCGGCGATGAAAATGATGCGCTCCTTCAGAAGGCGCGAATAGATGTCATAGGAGCGCTCACCCCGGCTGGTCTGTTCGATCACCATGGGGGTCAGATAGTTTGTGTAGGTATCAACGGGGTCTTGCATCTGGAGCCTTTCTGAGCATAAGCGCGTGGCCGGACCCGATCACTTGGTCGACCTTGCCCGAAACCGGATGAGCCGGTTTCGGGCAAGGTCGCCCCTTCGGAACCACGAGTAGTCGATGTATTCACTTTTCACGCATTTAAGGAGTGCCTGGTTCAGTTTCCAAGCGAAAAGTTTCATCCCCCTGCCGGGGCCGCAAATCAGCGGATCGATCCGATCGGCCGGGGGGCCACGGTCTGGCGTGCATCTTCCCCGCCATGCGACGAAGCGCCCGGCCTTGGTT
>CAYSMJ010000041.1:0-12429 GCA_964432075.1 uncultured Caulobacterales bacterium
AATGGACCGCAAGCGGTTCAAGGGCGAGCCCGGAATGGCGCCTGCGCTCTTCGGCAAGGGGGGCATTGACCTCCAGAATAAACGGCAGATGCCGTTGCCGCGCGATCCATAGACCGGAATGGAAAAACAGGTTGTAGCGCTCATAAAGCACATCAGGCTTGAAATCCCGGGCCACGCGCCCGAGCCGTTGCATCGCCGGCACCGAATAGCCAAACTCCGCAGTCTCATAGAGCGGCTTCGGCAGGCGCAAGCGTGATCGTGTTTTTTCCTCGGCGCCCGGAGCAGCATCAAGCGCGCGCCCGGCCCGCTTGCTGACCCCCTCGGGCCCGGCAATCTGCAAATCATGCCCCCGCGCGATCAGGGCATCGGTCAGCGCCCGGATGTGCACATATTGTCCGTCAGCAGATTTTGTTCTGTGGGAATAAAGAATTTTCATTGGAAAGACACCGTGCCTTGATCTCAGAATTTCCAAGATTCATGCCGGTTTTTCTTGGCTTTGGCCAGTTTGCAAGCTCCGGTAATGCAATTTGGGTTCGGTAATTCGTGAAGGAAGGTTCCTTGCGATTTTCAGACGTTCACAAATCTTTCAACGCTTTCTTCCGGCCCGAGGCATGGCGTTCGCGGCGGTCGCTTTCGATATAGCGGTCGGTTGTCGCCATCGTGGCGTGGCCGGCATCATCGCGGACATGTTCACGCGGCCGGATTTTGACATCTTCGGAAATCCCGGTGTGGCGCAGCCAGTGGACCGTGGCGGCCTCAAGATCTGCGGCGTCCTCTTCCAGACCATCAGCCTTCATCCGGGCAAAGGCGGCATCGAAACAGTCCTGGACGATACGCCGAATCTGTCTTGTAGACGTCACGGGTCCATGGCCGCGTGATTTGATCAGGAGTGGCGTCTGTTCATTGACCGCGGGCAGGGGGCTGAGACCGCGCGCAAGCCTGTAGCGTTTGAGCGCTGCCAGCATGGCATCCGACACCACAATCGTTCGATCCTTATTGCCTTTGCCCGTCACATGAAACCACCAGTTCCGGTCCTGGTCGCGGCGAAAATCCCCCATGACCGGAACCGAGCGTTCATCGGCCACAAGCTCAGAGACACGAAGATACATCGCAAACAGACAGTTCATGATAAATAGCGTGCGTTCGTGCACCGCCGGCTCAGTCTCGGCCATCTGTTCGGCGGTTTCGATGACATAATCCCACTGAAGATTGGTGATACGCCGGACAATAGGTGCGTTATGCTGTGCACGAAGAAATTTGCTCCTCTGTCTGATCAAAGCAACCGGATTGAAGTCAATCAGCTTTTCTTCCGTGAGGTAATCGTAAAACGAAGACAGGACAGCAAAGATCGCCTGGACCGCAGCTTGCGATGGCTGGTAACGGGTCGCATCCGGGGTCAGGCCATTGCGGCTCTGGGTTTTTGTTGTGCTTGCCACAAAGGGCCGCCAGGCCGGGTTTGGGACCAGCGTGCCATTTCGTTTGAGAAACCGCGCCACAGTCTTAGTGCCGATCCAGGCGTGCGGCGGATCGATTGAAAAGCGAATGAATGCTTCGATCTCATCGCGGCCAAGCCCCAGCGCGGGTTTGCGGGCAATCCGCCAGGCCCATTGCAGCAATCGCTCAAGCTCGCGGCGATAGGCATTGAACGTGGCCGTTGAGCCAAGATAGCTGTGCAGGAATTTCGCTGTCCATTCAAGGTCATGCCCGGCGAACGCAGGTTCCGTTTCAAGGGTCACATCAAGCCCGATGGGCGGCTCTCGATCCCAGCGGTGCGGATTGCCGATTTCCTTGAGCCCCGGAAGGATGGGCACAGGGGCCGGCGTTTCATTCGGCTTTTGAGATGATTTTACTGTTGGCAATGACATCAACAACACGAGCGCATCTTCAAGGCAATCGAATTCAATATAGATGCGCCAGCCCCTTGCTTTACCGCATTTTCTTGACGCAAACCGGTTCCCACTTTGCTTGAAAACGCTCTATAGGATTACGATCGGCAACGGCGATCCGAGGACATAACCATGATTTGCCTTGAGATGCAATAATTCCGATAATAAAAGTTATCGGACATTTTAGGCGGGGCCGGTTCAGAGACTGGTTCGTTCGCATAAGCCCCCCCGAAATGCGGCTCTGGATCGAAAATAATGCGCTGCGGCGTTCAGCTATCGGTCGAATCGCAGGCACTTGGTGTTGGATTGCGTTGACGATAGTTTCTCACCCTAAACGGACATCTCGCAGCAATGACAGCAAAGATTCTGACGATTGCCCAGCGCAAAGGCGGCGCCGGCAAAACGACCTTGGCCTGCCATCTGATTGCTTTTTTCAGTGCGTCTGGCATCGATCTTGGCGCAATCGATGCGGATGATCAGGGTTCCCTGACCGGTTGGGCACGAAGTCGTGCACAGCGTCGAACCGGGCTGGAATTCGATTTTGACTGCGCCAGCGGCTATGGGATCAGTAGCGCCATTCGTCGGATGAGCCGCCAGTGCGACCTGATCGTGATCGACACGCCGCCGACCCTCGATGCCACGGTCAGCCGTGCCATCCAGTCCGCCGATCTCGTCCTCGCACCGATGCAGCTTACGCCGCTCGACCTCGATGCGGCGATCCCCACGGCACAGTTGATTTCGAAAGCCGCCCGACCGGCGCTATTTGTCGCCAACCGTGTGCCGCCAAGAGCCCGCATTGCCGATCTTATTCGGCAGAAAATCCGCGAAAGTGCGCTGCCAATCGCCAGAACCGAGCTTGGCAATCGCGCCGCTTTTGCAGAGAGCCTTGCAAGCGGCCGCGGCGTCACTGAAAGCGATCCCGGGCATGCCGGCACGACGGAAATCGAAAGCCTGGGCGAGGAATTGAGAGAGATACTCGGTATGGCGGCAAAGAAAAATCGGAAGGCCGCCTGACCTCCTGACCTCATAGTGCAACGCCGTTGCTCGCAACCGGCCCCGCAACCGGCCCCGCAACCGGCAAAGACAACCTGACAAACCGCGAAATCAGAACAACTCAAACTGGCGAATCAGGTGAAAGCCAGCCCGAACCTGGTTCCGGTCACCGCGATCGTCGATAATCGGCGTGTCGGCGATATCTCCGATAATATAGTCATAAGAGACAAAGGGATTGAGCGACCAGCGTTTGCCCAGATTTATATAGCCGTTTAGACTGCCGCCAATGTTGCGGAACCCACTGTCCGCATCAAAAACCGGCAGGCCCGATGCGGCGGATTGCTCCGGCGTAACGGAAAAATAGGCGTCGGCGAAATCGTTACCGATCCAGCTCGCCTGTGCAGAAATCGACGATGATAAGGGGCCATAGCGAAACAGAAGCGCTGTCCCGTAAGCATCGACGATGAGGCCCCGGTGCCCCGTTGAAACACCTTTGCGGACCTTGAACTTTACCGAATAACGGTCAACGAAAGTTACGGCCGCAAATCCGCCGGCTTCAAAGGTGACCCCAACATCGCCAAGCCCCTGAAGTGCGGGATTTTCGTCTTCATCACGACGTCCACGCAGGCGGATCGATGGGCCAAAACGGAAATTTGAAAATCCGAGAAGCGCAATATCAGCGCCGTCGTCGTCAATGAATTCGAAATTGCGGATCCGCACATAAACCTGCGGATCGGCATCGACTTCATAATTATCTGAACCGAAATAGTCCGGACGGATGATCGGACCCACACCAACACTGAGATCTGTGTCTTCCGGGGTCAGAAATGTCAGGATCCCGGTAAACCCCCGCAATGGCCGGACGCGGCTTTCGTCATAGGTGGGATCGCTCGAGTCAAAATGCGTTTCGCGATCGTCGTCGTCTTCAACCGTGTTGCGTCGCGGGCCAAACATCGGAAACAAGGCCGGCTCGTCAATATTCTGGCTGTCCCGGCGCTCATCGCGCAAGGTTTCCGGTTCGTCCTGCGCTCTCGCACCGCATATGGCCAAACCGATCCCTGAGCCCATCATCGCCGCGATCGCTGCCGCACGCAAAAATCTACCTGTACTCATCAACGGTCCCTCGCCCAAACATTTATCCATCGTCATCACAACAAGAATACACTTTCGTATCCTTAAGCTCCCTCCGGCGTCGAGCGTTGTCGCAGCGATACTGGAAAATTGTGACAGAAATCCTGCAATAAGACGCGGATTCTTTGATGCACGGGCCAGGGACAACATCATTTTTGATATGATGTTGCTAAATTGCGCCTTCACGCTGGAGGCGTTTGCGCATCAGCTTGCGGGCCCGGCGGACAGCTTCGGCCTTCTGGCGTGCCTTGCGTTCCGAGGGCTTTTCGTAGAATTTCCGCCGTTTCATTTCGCGGAACGTGCCTTCGCGCTGCATTTTTTTCTTGAGCGCTTTGAGGGCCTGGTCGACGTTGTTGTCACGAACGATGATCTGTACGATGGTCAGGGTTTCCTTCTTTGGACCGGTAAACCGGCGCAGCGCAACTGCGTGCGCCAAATGATGTTTCGCCATAGAATTTGCATTCCGGACCACATAGGAACCGAAAAAATTGCCGATACCGCACCCGCGGCGCCATGTCCATATCGGAGCGTTGGTCGGGTGACCCAAATTCAACGGATCAGGGGTACTCTTCCCGGAGCCAGAAACAGGAAATGTCATGATGCCGTCGGCCCAATCGAACGACCATTCCGCACCGCACATGGTTCTGTCTGAAATCAGAAACCGGGCCGATGTCCATGAGCCGCAACGACAGGCTCTGTATGAAGCGTTTTGCGGGCATGTTGTCTTTGATGGCTGGACAGCACAGGTGCTGCAGGCGGCCGCTGATGATGCCGATATCCCTGCATCACAGCTGGTGCTTCTTTTTCCCGGCGGCGTCCGGGACGCGATCGACTATTTTTTTGAGCAGGCCGATATCAACATGCTGACAGCGCTTGAGGGCCTGCCGCTTTCTGGCATGAAAATCCGGGAGAAAATTCTCGAAGCGATTTGGCTGCGGCTGATGGCGCTGGAACCTAATCGGGAGGCGGCCCGGCGGGCTTCAGCCACCCTCGCCCTGCCCTTCCATACCCCCTTGGCAAGCCGGTTGATCTGGCGGGCTACCGACCGCATCTGGCGAGGGATTGGCGATAGTTCGACCGATTTCAATTTCTATTCGAAACGGACAACCCTTGTTGGTGTCTGGACCACCACGTTCATGCAGTGGCTGGCGGACGAGGATGACCAGAACCGGTCGAAAACCCGGCACTTCCTTGAAGCGCGGATTGAAAACGTTATGCAATTCGAAAAAATCAAAGCCAATTTGCGGCAGTTTGATCCGGCTGCTGTAATCCGCGACAGCATGCTGCCAGCCGTAGCCTGGCTCCGATATCCTGACCGGCGCGATTCCTGACGGATACCACGCTGCGTGGATCGGAACCGATCCTCTCAGCGCAGCCAAGCGCGTCGGCACTATCGCGCCGGATGGGCAGATGAACGATGATCTGCGCACACGGGTATGAGGCGCCTTCGCTTCGCATCAAATAGCACTATGCACACGCGTTGCGTCTTCGTCAGACTGCGTTTCGTTTTTATTGAACCAAAAACACAGTCAGGCATTTTTAAGGGGTTGCATGTTCGAAACCAAGTCGATGGATGGCAACCATCGACGATCACACTCTTTGTAAGCGCGCTATGTCGCGTTTCCTGCGGTAAACCGCAGACACTTCACCTGGAAACGCTTCAGGTCTTGTCCGAGCGGACGCTGATCCGGGTCAGATGGCCCATCTTGCGGCCGGTACGCGGCCTGTCTTTTCCATAAAGCGTAAGCAGAACGCCTGGGTCGCGGAGGTCATGCTGTATGCCGGAAACCTCATCGCCAATAAGATTTTTCATCACGGCGTCAGCGTGACGATGGGGGGGGATCAGGGGCCAGCCACAAACGGCGCGCACATGCATTTCAAACTGCGATATCGTGCAGGCCGCATCGGTCCAATGGCCTGAATTGTGTACACGCGGGGCAAATTCATTGACCAGGACGCTGCCATCCTGCAGGACAAAGAATTCGACCCCGATGACCCCGACATAATCCAGCGCATTCAGCATTTTCCGGGTGATATCAACGGCGCGATCCCGGGTTTCGACCGAAACCCCGGCGGGCACGGTCGACCGGCGCAGTATTCCGCCGGCATGATCATTCCGCGGCGGATCATAGACGATGTTCGTTCCGTCAGCGCTACGGGCGGCGATCACCGAGATCTCGCAGGAAAAGGGCACAAAGGCCTCAAGAATGGCCGGTCTCGCACCAATCTCAGCCCAGGCATGGTCAATGGCCTCCTGCCACACGGAATCGAGATTTTCCGCCCCCTCGTCGTTGGCCTGATTGATCCGGGTCTGCCCTTTGCCATCATATCCAAGCCGCCGGGTCTTGAGGATCGCCGGTCGACCTATAGTGCGAAGACCAACATCGAGATCATCCACGCTGTCGACAACATGATAGGCACAGGTCTTGCCGCCGATGTCGGCAACAAACATTTTTTCTGCAAGCCTGTCCTGCGCAATCGACAGCGATTTCTTCCCGGGTGCAACCTGCGCCCCTGCGGCTTCGAGAATTGCAACGGTTTCATCCGGAACATTCTCAAACTCGTACGTAACGCGATCAACACAATGGGCAAAACGCTCCAGGGCATCCCGATCCGTATATGACGCCACCGTTTTCGCGCTGGCGATATCAAATGCCGGCGCTTTTTCATCAGGGCAAAAAACGTGGATTTTCAGGCCAAGCCTTGCCGCTGCAAGACCCAGAAGCCGGCCAAGCTGCCCGCCGCCAAGAATGCCAAGCGTGGCATTCGGCCCAAGCGGAGAAGACCTGTCATCGGTATATTGCATGTTTCATTGCTCTTCGATTCTCACATGCTCGGCCACGCCATCGGTCTGTTCAGCGCGCCAACGATCAAGCCGTTGCGCGATAGCCGGATCAGATGCGCCCAGGATGGATGCAGCCAGAAGCCCGGCATTCGCCGCCCCTGCCTCGCCAATGGCAACGGTTGCGACTGGCACGCCCTTCGGCATCTGCACAATTGACAGGAGGCTATCCAATCCATTGAGCTGGCGCGAGGACACCGGCACCCCGATGACCGGAAGGCTGGTCATCGCCGCAACCATACCCGGCAGATGGGCCGCCCCGCCGGCACCGGCGATGATCACTTTGACCCCTGATGCTCGGGCGCCGCGCGCAAAGTCGGCCATGCGGTCCGGTGTTCTGTGTGCAGAGACAATACGAGTATCACAGGGTATCTCAAGCGCTTCGAGAAGCGCTGCAGCGTGTTTCATGGTTGGCCAATCGGACTGGCTCCCCATGATGATCGAGACCGGCGGGTTCGCGCGCTCTGCCATAAAATACCCCTTTGGCGGGTGCCGAAAAACCGGGTGCATAAGGTATTCTGGCGGAAAATGCCAATATCTTCAATGTGTGTAAGGTGCCGAAGACAGGCATCCGGGCAGTGAGGGGCGCTTGACCCGGAGCCTTGCCTTCGACTGGACAGCCGGGGGGCGGGGTCGGAGAAGGCAAACCCTTGCGGCTGTCCTTCATATTGTGTGCCTCAATCGATTTTTATCGCAAGATGCTTGCGATGAAACGGCCGAATTATGCGATATCATGTGCGGCCCAAGACAGGGCCTCAACCGTTGGCGTCCGCCCTGACGCTGGTATTACAGGGGGCATCGCCAGACGCGCTGGCCTCAGAAACGCTCCGATGGCGCTGGGCGCGCGCAAGGATCTCACGCAGACGCGCCGTGCGTACAGGTTTTGGCAAAACATCGTCGAAACCTGCATCAAGAAGGCGCTGGCGCTCACCATCAAGGACGTCGGCCGTTACTGCGACCACAAGGGGAGCTCGCTCCCCGCGAGACCGGATTTTACGCAGTGCGGTCACGCCATCCATCACCGGCATGTGTTTGTCCATGAGCACAAGGTCAAAGCATTCAGCATCAAGGCAGGTTAAACAGTCACGCCCGTTTTCAACAATTTGCGGGTCAACACCAAGCGGTTTGAGTAACTCCCGGTAAACCAGGACATTGACCGGATTGTCCTCCGCAATCAGGACGCGCAAACCCGTTGCATCAGGAGCCGGTGGCGATCTGGACTCATGCCGTAGGGCCTTGGGCTCGCAGTGGGCCGGTATGGTTTGACAGGGAATGGAAAGGTCAAAAACTGACCCATCAGGACCGGACTGGCGCAAAACCAGGGTGCCGCCCATGGCTTCGGCAAGCCGTCTGGAAATCGAAAGGCCCAGCCCGGTACCCGTATTTGACCGATCAGAACCATCCTCAGCCTGAACATAGGGATTGAAAATCCGCGTCTTGACCGCTTCGGCAATGCCCTTGCCGCTATCGGAAACCGAAAACAGAATTTGCAATTTGTCTGCAGGCGCCGGGTTAAGAGAAACCTTGAGTTCCACCCTGCCCTGTTGTGTAAACTTTATCGCGTTCGAAAGCAGGTTTTGTAATATCTGCCGTAAACGAACTTCATCAGCCATGACGTGGTCGGGAATGGCGGGATCAATCCCGAATTCCAGCTCAAGTCCCTTGGCCATGGCGGCCTCGCGCCATGTTTCCGCGATTTCCGTGACCAAATCCTGAAGTCTTGAAGACCGTAGATTGATTTGAAAGGCACCGGCCTCAAATTTGCTTAAATCAAGGACATTATTCAGTGTCGCCAGCATGGTATCTGCAGACGAACAGATTTTGCCGAAAAGATCGTAGCGTCTGTCTGGGGATTCTTCCTGGTCATAGGCATGAAGAAGGCCAATCACACCATTTAGGGGTGTGCGCAATTCGTGGCTCATGATTGCAAAGAACCGGGATTTTTCCTGCTCTGCCTTACGCGTCATGGCGGCATGTCTGCGCATGTCGCTCAATGCCAGAAACAACTGCTCAGAAACGATCAATGCCAAGGCGAGCGATATTGTCAGGGTGAGGAGCGCGTGGGTGTAGCGATTGGCAAGTTCAATACCGCCAATCCCCACACCGAACGGGGGTTGCGATAAGGTGAACAGAAAGATGCCGCTCAACGCGACTATTCCAATCGCCCAGAAGAAAATTGCAGCTTTCCGCCCTGCAACAAATGCATTGATGATTGGACCGAGGGCAAAGAGTGGCAAAATTGACGTGTTAATGCCGCTCCCATCAATAAGCGCCGTTGCAACGCATGCCGCGATCAGTAGCGTCGAGTAAAATAACGCATAAACCAGCAGGTTTTTATACCAGCGGATCACCGGCAAAACACTGAGCGCAAGTCCGCAGGCGATCACAATAACGGTGTGGTTATGCGTCCAGCCACCATAATTTGCATAAAGAAAAAGACAATTGCCGACCTGCATTGCGACCATAAGAACGGCAATGCACCAGGTTGCACGCAAATGCAGGAATGTTTCGATCGGCAGGCTCCGATCAATCCGCAACAAGCGTTCTATATGCCGTACCCAAAACTGCACCGTATACCATACACTCCAACAATGGTGCAGAGGGTATCCCCGGTTGTATTAGGGACCGATAAATATCATTGAAAAAATTTTATGCTTGTGGCGATCAGGCAATGATATCGGGCTCAATCAGGTCACGAAGTTTGGTTATTCGATCTTTAATGACAAGCTTTTTTTTCTTGAGACGGGCAATGACGAGTATCTGGGGGTCCGGGCGTGTTTCGAGTGCCGCGATGGCGACGTCAAGGTCACGGTGCTCTTCTTCAAGCATGGCAAGACGGATGCGCATGGCTTCGTCGTTATGACCTTGAAGCTCTTTTCCATCGGGGTGGAAGATGTGCGGGTTTTCATCGATGCGCACCTTGCTCCCGCTCTCTGTCGGTGGTTTATCGTCAGACATATGCTCTACCGGTGAGCTTCAGTTCGGGCGCTGAAGGCAGGATCGGAGGCCTCGATTGCCATGATAAGAGTTTCAAATCTGTCAACCGAAAATTCTATCCCTGTTGGCCGCGGCACCTCCGCCACATAAGCGTAAATATTGCGTCTGACAGCAGCGAGTTGTGCATGACCAGCGCCGTGCAGTTCAGCCGTTGCCGTTTCCAGCGCAGCGATCATGACCCATTCCGCCTCAAGTTCGGCCTTTTTGGCAAGGGTATAAGCATTCTCAAAGCGCTCATTCAGGATCGCGTGGACCGCCGCTGGCAGATGCGCTGTCGATTTCGAGGGGACGCCCGCGCTGCGGCGGACCGAACGCAAGGCCTGGGTCACAGGCTTGTCCCACAGCTCCACAAGCGCACTTGCGGTGAGAAAGGACGCCCTTGGCAAGGTAATGCCATGGCGGCCAGCCCAGGCGCACCAAAGCAGTATATTCACGTTCAAGCCAAAATCGTCCTGAAGCTGAAGCAAAATCGGTTTCACGTCATCGGTGTAAAGCATGACAGCCCAGTCTCGAAGAGACGGGGTTAACGACAAGACACGTTCGCGATCATCAAAAGCAGACATCAAGGGATCACCTGAGCAGACTGATAAGGTGCCGCCTCCAACTCAAGGGCTGCAGAAGGCTGAGGCATCTTACCAGTCAATTTTCCCTAAGCCATTAACCGCGATGGCGCTCTCGGACGACAAGATTGATCACATCTGATCTCATAAACCACCGCATCAGGGGAGTATTTTTTTTGCAAATTCAATATCTTATCGGGTCTGTAATCATCTGATTACGCAGCCGCACCCAGTGCTCAGGTGAATGGTCAAATTAAGACATTCATGGGTGACAAGAAAGCGCACACCTGTTTTACTGGTGAGGCAACCAACCAAGGAGGCTGAGAATGGCTTTGGAAGCACACCTCGACGCATTGAAAAACCGGCATCACACCCTTGATGCGGCGCTTTCGACAGAGATAAAGCATGTGAGCCAGGACGAACAACGCATCCGGGAGTTGAAACGCGAGAAGCTGAAGCTGAAAGACGAGATGGAGAAACTCCGACGACGACAAAGCTAGTGGATCGACCCAGACATTTGAGTCCGTACCGTTCAACGTATAACGAACTCTATCTCACTCAAATGGCTGGATAAGTTGATCCATCAGAAAAATGCGCAGGGGTGCAAACCGTCAGATTCGTACCACTAGAGCTTTTTCAAGGAAAGTGGGAACCGGTTTGAATGAAGGAAATGCAGCAAAACAAGAGGCTTTCGCATCTTTATTGAAGCCGATTGACTTGAGTGACACTGACTAATTTGGGTGACTCCGATTGACTTGGAGATGCGCAAGGCAGAAGCGAAAGCAGTAAGGCAGGCGGGCGTTCCAGGCGCCCGCTTTTCATTTGTCGGCAGGTCTTTCGCGACATGCAAATTTTCAGTGCCGGAAATTAAAAGTGATTACGCCACGAAAAGGACAGGACGATGGCAAAAAGATCGATCATCATCACCGGTGCTGCCGGCGGGATTGGGCTTGCCTGTGCCAAACGCTTTGCCGAGGCTGGCGATCATGTCGTTCTGGTTGATACTGATGAGGATGCGGGTGCCGAGGCTCTTGATGCGCTTGCTGAATTCGATGTGAACAAAACCTTTGTTCATGCCGACACCTCATCCCGGCTCGATGTCCACAATGTGCTGGCGGAGGCCCTTGAGACCAATGGCGGTGTCGACGTCCTGATCAATGCGGAACTCGTTTATTTCTCAGCTGATTTTCTAGAAACCTCCGAAGAGGATTTTCGCCGCGTGGTGGAACAGAATCTGACCGCGGCATTTTTTATCAACCAGGCCGTTGCGAAACAGATGGTTACCCAGATCAAAGATGCAGACATTCAGATTGAGCCCGCCACGACTTATGGCATTATCAATGTCGGTTCGGTCGACAGCATCGCGACCCGCGCCGATCAGGTAGCATTTGCCGCTTCGATTGGCGGATTGCATCAGCTCAGCAAAAGCGTTGCTCTGGCCCTGAGCCCGCATAATATCCGTGTGAATACTATTGGTGTCGGGCTGATTCGCGGCGAGCGCGGCAGTAGCGATGCGGAGACTAGCGTGCCGCTCGACCGGGTGGGTGAGCCTTCGGATGTCGCAAACATGGCCTTTTTTCTGACGTCCGAAGACGCTTCTTTCGTGACGGGCCAGACGGTTTATGTCGATGGCGGCCAGCTGACCCGTCGTTTTGGTGAAATTGACAAATCCAAAAAGAAGTCACCACGATGACCGTTAGCGCGAGCGCAGCGCATCGGCTGGATAGTGGTGTGCCGGTACTCGTTTTTGACCAGCTTGAAACGACCATGGGTGAAGCACGGGCCCGCTTTGAGATGCGGTCAGCCCCCTATTGGGTGGTGGCGCGCCAGCAGACCCAGGGGGTTGGCCGCCGCGGCCGGGTCTGGCACCACGGACCGGGGAATCTGGCCGCAACGCTTGCCCTTCCCGATCACCGGCTTCCGGCTCAACTGCCCCTTACAGGCTTTTGTGCGGGCCTCGCGGTCCTGCAGGCCGCCGTGGAATTATATGCCTTGCCCGCCGCTGGCCTGGCATTGAAAT
>CAYSMJ010000041.1:12439-18320 GCA_964432075.1 uncultured Caulobacterales bacterium
AAATGGCCGAATGATGTGCTTTTTGATGGCGCGAAGTTTGCCGGTATCCTGCTCGAAACCATTACCGGGCCTGCCGGGCGATATGGCCTTTTGATAGGCATTGGCGTCAACATCGCCGCAAAGCCGGCGGGACTCTCCTACCCGGTCACGGCGCTTTGCAACTTTGCAGCAAAACCCATCGAGCCGATGGCATTTCTCGAGTGCCTTGATGGGCAATTCTGGTCACAGCTTGCCATTCTGAACGCCGAAGGCTTCGAGCCGATCCGCTTGGCCTGGCAGCAGCATGCTTATCGTCTCGGCCGGGAAATAACGATCACGGCAGGGAATAACACCAAATCCGGCCGGTTTGAGGGGATCGGGCCCAGTGGCGCCCTGCGCCTTGCTACGGACGCAGGTGTCCAAGATATTAGTGCTGGCGATTTTCTGGAATAATCCGATCCGCCCTTTTGCGATGTCCCCTGGCCCGCTTGCGCCGAGACGGCAAACGCAGGATAGTCGGCGCTTTGCCTGTTGGGAGCCGTGCGGCTGATGCTGATTGCAATTGATGTCGGGAACACGAATTCGGCCTTTGCCCTTTTTAACGGCGATCGCTGCCTTGCCCAGTGGCGGGCTTCAACCTCAACCCAGCGCACAGCGGATGAATATGCGGTCTGGTTTTCGGAACTGCTTGCCATGACCGGCTACAAACTCAGCGATTTGTCGAGCTGCATCATTTCAACCGTTGTACCGCAGTCTCTGTTTCATCTGCGCAATCTCTCGCGGCGCTATTTTAATATCGAGCCCTTCGTCGTCACAGCCGACACTGTGCCGGGCATTGCGGTGCGTATTCCCAAACCGAGCGAGGCCGGCGCAGACCGCCTCGTCAATGCGATTGCAGCCCATACCCATTATGGCGGCCCGGCGGTCGTGGTTGACAGCGGAACGGCCACAAATTTCGACATTGTCGGTCCCGACGGGGCTTTTGAAGGGGGGGTAATTGCACCAGGGATCAATCTCTCGGTTCAGGCTTTGCACGATGCCGCTGCCCTCCTCCCGCGGATCGCGATAGAACAACCCGCCAAGGTCATCGGGACGGACACGGTTGGCGCCATGCAAACCGGTGTTTTCTGGGGCTATGTGGAACTGATTGACGGCCTTTGCCGTAGAATAATCAGGGAATATGGTTGCCCCATGCAGGTTATCGCCACCGGTGGTGTGTCGTCGCTTTTTGAAGGCGCAATCGCAAGTGTCGATCATTATGATCCGGACCTGACAATCAAGGGGCTTGCCGAAATCCACAAAAGGCTGAAAAGCCCGGGGTCGTTGCATTAACCAGAAAGTGTCATGAATGCCCAATGAAGACCTCGTCTTTCTTCCTTTAGGGGGGTCAGGCGAAATCGGCATGAACCTCAATGTCTACGGGTTTGGTCCGGAGCACGCGCGCAAGTGGCTGATCATCGATTGTGGTGTCATGTTCGGCGACCTGTCGACACCGGGGATCGATCTGATCTGCCCGGATATTTCGTTTTTGCTCGAGAACCGGGCCGACATTGTCGGTATGATCCTGACCCATGGGCACGAAGACCACATCGGTGCGACAGCGCTGCTGGCGCCGCAGCTTGAGTGCCCGCTTTACGCAACAGCCTTTACCGCCGGGCTTATTCGCCGAAAGTTTGCAGAGCGCGGCGAAAAGTCTGACCAGCTCCATGTGGTCGAGATGGGGGCAAAGGTTGAACTCAGCCCATTTGCCCTTGAGCTGGTAACGCTGACCCACTCCATTCCGGAACCCAACGGGGTTATTATTGAGACTCCGCTCGGCCGGGTTCTTCATACCGGTGACTGGAAAATTGACCGTAGCCCAACGCTTGGTCCGCTGACAGATCAAAACCGTTTGATCGAGCTTGGTGACGCGGGCCTGCTCGCCATGGTTTGCGACTCGACAAATGTCCTGAGCGAAGGCGAGTCTGGTTCGGAAAAGATGGTTCGCGAAAACCTGATCCGCGTCATTGGTGAACAGACCGGGCGGGTTGCGATCACGACGTTCGCATCAAATGTAGGCCGGGTTGTATCGGTTTGTGAGGCCGCGGCCGTCAATGACCGTCATGTCTGTCTTCTGGGGCGGTCGATGCTGCGGATCGTCGAAGTCGCGCGCGAGGCCGGGCTTTTCCCAGAGACGATTTCCTTTGTCGATCCGGAAGAAGCGGGTTTTCTTCCCCGTCGTCATGTCCTCTATCTGTGTACTGGTTCGCAAGGAGAGCCGAGGGCAGCGCTTGCCCGGATCGCCCGGGATGATCACCGAGATCTCGTCCTCAATGAAGGGGACACGGTGATTTTTTCCTCAAAAATCATTCCGGGCAATGAGCGTGAAATATTCAACCTGCAGAACGAGCTTGTTAATCTGGGTGTCCGGATCATTACTGAGAAGGATGAACCGATCCACGTTTCCGGCCATCCCTGCCGCGATGAATTGCGGATGATGTATGACTGGGCCAGGCCGCAAAAGGCAGTTCCTGTGCATGGTGAAGCCCGTCACCTTGAGGAGCATGCCATTTTCGCCCGGGAAATCGGGGTTGGCGAATCCATCGCCCCGCGAAATGGAGATCTGATTCGGCTTGCGCCGGGCGCACTTCGAAAGATCGACGAGGTGCCCTCGGGCCGGATGAACCTTGACGGCGAGGTCTTGCTGCCTGAAGGATCCAAGCCCATTCGCCAGCGCCGAAAGCTGAGCTGGGCCGGCATTTGTGTCGTCTCGATTGTGTTGAACCGCAACACGACGCTTGCTGCCTCCCCGGAAGTCATTGTTTGCGGAACCCTGGCGGAGGGCGACGATGATGAAAATATAGCCGAGGAGATCAGCGAGGAAGTCGAGATCACCATCAAGGATCTGGCAGCCAAGAGCAGGCAGGACGATGCTGTGGTCACGACCGCGGTCAAACGCGCCGTACGCGATGTCATGACCGATTTCTGGGGCAAGCGTCCGATCGTTGAAACCATCATCCACAGGGTCTGATAATGAATCCCATTGGTGCTCTGATCATCTATATTCTGTGGTGGTGGGTCGTGTTTTTTACGGTCCTGCCGCAAGGCATAAAGAGCCGGTGGGAGGTCGAGGATGATGGTGTACGCGGCGCTGACCCCGGCGCGCCCGCGGAGTTTCCCGTAAAACAGAAACTGATCCGGACGAGCGCGGTCGCTGGTGGCCTGTGGGTCATCACCATAGGGATCATTTTGAGCGGGATCGTCGATTTCCGCGACTAGGCTACGCTATCAACCCTTGCAATTTCGTTGTTTTTAATCTATCCATTCATTTGTCGGATCAGATGGTTCCTGGTCCGGCCCCTAAAATTTCAATCTTCGGTCACATCATCGGCTATCGGCTATCTGGTGATGGGCCTTACATGGCGGCGGTCATACTTTTGCCGATACCGGCCGCACCTTCATTTATACTGCAAACAGGAACCGCCTAGCGAATCCATATTCAAAGCGTTTGCGTTCAGAGGTCCGTATGACAATGGAAACAAAATCGGAGGCCCCAAACCCGACCGACGATACCACGAAATCGGTGCCGCCGGATTTATTGGAGGCAGTTGACGGTCCCGGGGCGGACGATGAGAAGGGTGAATTCTCCGAAGACCAGACGCTTACGCCTGAATTTGTAGATGCGGTATGCGAACGGCTCGAAGAAGACGACGCAGACGGATTTCACGCTTATTATGACAGGCTCCACCCCGCTGACCGCGCTGACCTGATCGGCTTGTTGTCGGAGGAAAACCGGGCGCGCTTGATCGAAGTCCTTGAGGGCGCGCTTGACGCGGCCACCCTTGCGGAACTGGAAGACGACATCCGGGCGAGCGTGGTTGAAGCGATGCCGTCGACCCGTGTCGCCGAAGCCGTCGCGGAACTTGACACCGACGATGCGGTATTTGTTCTTGAAGAGGTCGACGAGGTCAAACGGGCTGAAATCCTCGCCGAGGTTCCTATCGGCGACCGGATTGCTGTCCGCGCCGCGCTTGAATTTGCAGAAGACAGTGCCGGCCGGCTCATGCAGCGCGATGTGTTCGCCGCACCAGCCTATTGGACTGTCGGGCAGATCATCGATCGGTTGCGCGAGGTCGAAGGGTTGCCGGAAACTTTCTATGAAGTGTTTGTCATTGACCCGATGTTTCACCCCGTCGGGTCTGTTGCCTTGTCCACCCTTCTGAAATCCCATCGCGATGTCGTGATTGAGACGCTCATGACACCGCAGATTCGCAAGATTCCCGTCACCCTCGACCAGGAAGAAGTTGCCTATATCTTTGAGCAGTACAATCTGATCTCGGCGCCGGTGGTTGATGACGGCGAACGGCTGGTGGGTATGATCACGGTGGATGATGTGGTTGAAATCATCCACGAAGAAACCCACGAGGACATGCTTGCCCTCGCCGGTGTTGAAAAAGATACTGGACTTTCCGACAGTGTCCTGGAGACCGTCCGTCGTCGGATTTCGTGGCTTGGGATCAATCTGATCACAGCGATTCTCGCCTCGCTTGTGATCTGGCCGTTTAGCGACACGATCGCGGCATTTGTGCCGCTTGCCATCCTCATGCCGATCGTTGCCAGCATGGGCGGAAATGCGGGTACACAGACCCTGACGGTCGCCGTCCGGTCGCTTGCAACCAAGGACATTACTGCGTCCAATACGGCGCGGATTGTCTGGCGCGAGGTCCAGGTCGGTCTGTTTAACGGGATTGTGTTTGCGATTATCATGGGCGGGCTCGCCGCGCTCTGGCACCATCTGAGCATTGACCGGACCCTGAGCACGTCGCTGCTTCTCGGCACGGTTGTCGCCATCGCCATGGTGATCAATCTGCTGGCGGCGGGACTGGCCGGAATTTTGATACCGATTGGCCTGCAAAGGGCCGGTCAGGATCCGGCTGTTTCCTCCGCTGTCTTTGTGACGACCGTTACCGATATTCTCGGCTTTTTTGTCTTTCTCGGCACGGCAACCGTCCTGCTTGCAGCCGTCCTCTAAATGCCAGATTTCCCCAAAATGGGGGAAGACTTCGCCCTTAACGCTCGTGAGATCCTGTGATACATGCCCGTTTGTTGGGTGGAGGAATATGTGCGTTATCTCAAGGCGATCACGGTCGACAAACCGATCATAGCGTTATGTATTTGCGTGTTAGCCGGGCTTGGTTTTGGCATCGGGTTGAAAAACCTTAGCGTAGCTTCGGACTCGCGGGTCTTTTTTTCCGATAACAATGTGCAAAATCGTGGATTGCTGGCGTTCGAGCGGAAGTTTTCTGAAACCAACAATCTGCTGATTGCTGTTCATGCTAGGAATGGCGACCTGTTTACACCAGAGCGGCTCGATTTCATCCGTGCTGTAACTGAACAGGCGTGGAAGCTGCCCCATACAACCCGCGTTGACAGCCCGACAAACGCCATCAGGCTGCGCTCAGAGGGCGATGAACTCATCATCGATGACATGGTCCCCGATCCTTCCGCCGAACCGATCGCGGAAATCCGTGAGCGGATAATAAACGATAACATTCTGATCGGCCGGCTGATCTCGGAGGACGGGCGCACCGCCGGGATCAATATCAACACCAAATATCCCCGGGGGGATTCTGCGGCCCCGGGTGAAATCATTTCCGCAGCCAATGCCATGTTGGCCGGGCTTGACCCGGATTCTTTCAAGGGCAATTTGACCGAGGCTATTGCTGATATTATACATCCCGAAGATCAGGAAAAAATAAATGAACAGATTCGGCGCATGGTTAAGAAGAAAGAAACCTGGCCAATGGAATTCCGAGTAATTCTTAAGGACAAAAGTACCAAAATCTGGCGTTCGGGATCACGGTTTATATTTGATGAAAACGGGATTCCTGCAAAATGTATCGGCGTTCATCTGGACTTAACA
>CAYSMJ010000042.1:0-15664 GCA_964432075.1 uncultured Caulobacterales bacterium
CGATCTCCACGACCCAGCCGAAACGGTTCGGCTCATTTGGCTCTTTGCCAATGTCATAGCGGTCGAAGAAGCGCCCCCACTGATACCAGCCGCCAGGCACGCCATAGCGCTTATGGTTTTCTGCTTCGCGATGGTCTGCGCCGAGCGTTCCCAGAAAATTGCCGTTGAAATTTTCTTCCGCCGTCAACCATGTCCCCCATGGCGTGAGCCCGCCAGCGCAATTGTTGATCGTTCCCGCGACAAGCCGGCCAGAAGGGTCTTCCTTGGTGCGCAAACGAACCGATCCGGCGGCAGGACCGGTCACTTCCATCGGTGTCTTGTGGGCGGTGAAGCGGCGATTATAGGCCGAGCCGGTCACCACCTGCCAGCCTGCGGCCGTCTCGGCGACCTCAATAATGGTGGCGCCATGGGCGGCCATTTCGATGGCACAGAGCTCTTGCGTCATTGAGCCGGGATAGCCGGCGGCGACGCCGCCAAACATCAACCGCGTTGAGGCATATTCATGATTGACGCATAAAAGTCCGCGCGCTTCGCCGTCAACGCTGCTTTCAAGGGGAATAAATCCGATATAATCATTATTATACCCGAATTGGCGCAACTGCGCCGCCTCGCTCTGGCGCAACGGGTCGAAGGCCGGCGCATCGGCGAAAACCGGATCACCCCAGCGGATCAGGACGTCAGCGCCATAGCCGACCGGCACATGATGCGTCTCGTCCATGCCGCGGGTGATTTCCTGAAATCCGAAAGCGCCCGCGTTCGCGATCGCGCTGGAAATGGCGTTTTCGCGGCCCGGCGTCGCGCACCCGGCAAGCGCCGTCGCTGCCGTGAAGGTCAGGCCACCAATAAAACCGCGCCGGCTTAGCCGCGTTTCGATGAGATCACCGATCGTTTCAGCGCCCGCATCAACCCTTTTATTGGTAGAATGATTTTCACTTTCATCAATCATCATAAATTTCCCATTACTTATACCCTTATAGCATAGCCGTGCTTTACGACATTATCGCGACAAAGAGGTCTAGGGTCGATGTTTCATTGATCGTCCGCCTCATCGATGACTAAGACAAGGCGGGCGGGATTTTCGGCAATGGGTGGGGAGCGGTGGCGGACATGCGCTCCCCGTAAACACTTTTTGCCTCTGAAAAGCCCGACCTCTCCGGCTTTAAGCTGGCTGAAATCTCGGTATTCAGTTGGCTGATTGGTTGTGGCACTGTCTTCAAGGCCCGGAAGCAGCCATTGCGTGCCGTCGCCGATATAGGTGGTGATTAAACGAAAGCGCACATTGTCGATATGAAACAGCCGGCATGCGTCATCGTTAACAGTTTCGATCCGGAGTCTGAGGATCGGCGTCCTGGTTGCCTCTTGGAAAAGCGCCATAAGCCCGACCAAATCATCGCGCAAGGGGCGGGCAAGCCGGGCCAGAAATGGGTGATCAATCGTCGATTGGTCGCCGCAAAAAAGGGTGACGGTGTCATTCAATCGAGATTGTCGCGCAGTGTCGCCTGCTTTCATGACTTCCGGCGATAATACGCGCCGCCAGACGGCAAGACCGGCTATTCCCCGCGTTACAGCGTCAAAAATATCCGCAGACCCAGACTGTACGACTGGTGACGCGTCTGCCGCGCGGGACAATAATGCGGTTGTCAAAGCAGCTTCTCCAATGGTCCCGAAAACCGCAGGCGAGCTGCCACCGGACACATAATGTTCAAGACAGAGAGAAAAATTGCAGGGGTCGCGTACTTTGTAAGCTTTTCGCAGAAAAATCCATCGAGTGCATTCGGCGCTTCAGCTACATTCAGCCCATCGACGATGGCTGCCCCGGAAGTCGGTTCCAGAAATCCCTGGAACAGATTGATCGCCGTTGTTTTCCCTGCGCCATTGGCACCGAGACGACAGATTATTTCTCTTTTGCCCACCTTGAGATTGAGATCATCCAACGCTTTCATCGCGCCGAACGACTTTGTAAACGCTTTTGCTTCAACCATGTTCATGGCCTGTGTCAGAAGGATCGCGCCCCGCGAGGTGAGACGTGTAACGCCGTCGCCAGCGCCAGAGATGACCGCTGCCAACAAGGAAAGCGCCGGCGCTGGTTAGCGGCTGTTCAAACTTTGTGAGGCTTTCCACAAAAGCAGAGACGATCAGGAGTGCCAGACCCACTGTTACGAAAATCACGAAAATGCGGTCTCGAGAAAATGCACCCTTGAGGAATATGGCGTAACCGGAGACGGGTATCGCCAGCAATACAAACGCCTTATGCACCCATTCCGCCTCGGCCCAGGTCGCTGCCAATGGCAAAGCACCCGCCAGTATTGGCAAGGCGAGGCAATGAAGAATACAAAGACCGGAGAGCCCGATCGCCGTGTAGTCGATTGCCACAGGCATGAAGATACGCTTCGTGTGCGGTGTAGATATTCCGTTCATGGTTTCACGTTGATGTTAAATCCTGATGCGTAAGGTCTAAGCAGGCCGAACGATCTGCCGGATAAATATTGGTCGTGCTTCCGGTCGGCTACGATCAGCATAAGGAAAGAGCGAGTGCCAGGGTTTCGTTTGACGCTGCGAATTGATGAAACGCGGCGTAGAAGCGCGGTGGCGCCGCAATGTACGCGGAGCGGTTCGTTTTTGATTCCGGAAACTTTATCGTCATGCCGCTGGCCAACAGGCGGGCACAGACAAGCGTCAAGGGTTATTGCTTTTGCAGGCGGCCTCATGCTGAGGCGGTCCTCTGGCGGACCGGGCCTGAATAATCGAAGGCATAAGTGTCGCTGGCATCGGAATTTCGATTTTGAAGCCGGTTGACAGGAGCGCAGTGACGATCGTTACCGGCGGCGCTGTTTCTGCTTTTGCGCAATGAACGGCGTAATGACAGACGACGCAAAGGCCGTCGTCATGGTCGTTGTCTACTGCGGTTGTCGCAGCATGGGCGGCGGCAAGTATCTGGGCGATAAATAAAGCAGCGATGGCAGCGACATGCAGCCATCCGGGAAATTGTCGTCTCGCGATGTTTGACGAAGCGTACATCGAACCCCTTATGCAAGCGCTGCGCAAAAGAACCCGTAGGACCCTAGGAACATCCTTGCGTGTGATGCTGAAGACATATACCCACACCGCTTTGTGATACTATCACAATGCGATTGCCAGTAATGTTCCGTTGGTTAATCAAGTTGGTGATATATCGATGAAATCGTCTGCCGCTGGACTGAGCGGCGTCATGTTGTCAAATGTGGAATTCGCTTGGCCCGGACAAGCCGTCAGCTTGTCGGTGAAGACGCTTTCAATTGAAGCCGGCGAAAAGCTGTTCCTGCAGGGCGCAAGCGGCAGCGGCAAATCCACTTTGTTGAATATCATTTGCGGGATTCTCAAGCCGCAATCAGGGGAAGTCTTCCTGTTTGATGACGCTGTTCATCCTGCGACGCCCGTACAGAGCGACCGCATCCGCGCCGATCTCATCGGCGTTATATTCCAGATGTTCAATCTCGTGCCCTATCTTTCGATGATCGACAACGTGCTGTTGCCCTGTCGCTTTTCAAAGCGGCGTGCGCATGTCGCCGGTGAAACCAGCGCCGCGCGGCGCGAGACGGCGATGGCGCTGCTTTCAAGACTTGGTCTTGGTGCGGAGGCAAAAGGCACCCGTGCCGTGGCGAAGCTGTCTGTTGGGCAGCAGCAGCGCGTCGCCGCAGCAAGGGCGCTGATCGGCGGGCCAGCGCTTATCATCGCCGATGAGCCTACTTCGGCCCTTGATGCGGATGCGCGTGACCGGTTTCTGCAAACGCTGCTTGAAGAGGTGGAAATAGCGGGATCGGCGCTGTTGTTCGTCAGCCATGACGCCACCCTGGGCAAGCGCTTCGACCGGGTGCTGACCATGGCGAATCTGAATAGGGTTCACAAAGACAATGAGCGGAGCGCTTGTATATGAGCATCCTCTCTCTTGCCGCAAAAAGCCTTGGGAGCCGCCGCGGATCGGCGCTGCTGACCTTGCTTTCAATTGCCCTGTCAACCGCGCTTTTGGTTGGCGTTGAAAAAATACGCCATGCGGCGCGCGCAGGCTTCGAGCAAACGGTGTCGGGCGCAGATCTTATCGTCGGGGCGCGTTCCGGGTCAATCAATCTTTTGCTTTATTCGATTTTCAGGTTGGGCGATGCGACAGCGAATGTGTCGTGGAGCAGTTACGAGGCCTTTTCGCAAAGGCCTGATGTCGCCTGGACCGTTCCTCTTTCTCTCGGGGACTCCCATGCTGGCTACCGTGTTCTCGGTACGGATCAAAGCTATTTCGTGCACTATCGTTATGGCGCTGGCCGGCCGCTCGTCTTCGCCGAAGGCAGTGAATTCAAAGGCGTGTTCGACGCCGTGCTCGGAGCGGAAGCGGCGGCAAAGCTGGGCTACACGCTTGGCGATGAATTCGACATTGCCCATGGCCTGAGATCGACAGCGTTTTCCGAACACAAGGACCGCCCGTTTCGGGTGACGGGAATCCTCAGGCCAACGGGAACGCCCGTCGATCGAACCGTCCATATCAGTCTTGAAGGCATCGAGGCCGTTCACATCGGTTGGGAGACCGGCGGTCCGTCAGTGAGGTCGCAAACGCTGAATGCCGATCAGATAGAAATCGCCGATCTGACACCTGACGCCATAACGGCCTTTCTGGTTGGGCTAAAAACCAAAGCTGCCGTCCTGCGCTATCAGCGCGACGTCAACACTTATCCGCGCGAAGCCTTGTTTGCCGTCATACCCGGTGTTGCGCTTGCACAATTATGGGAAGTCGTGGGCGCTGCAGAAACTGCGTTGCGGGCAATCGCTGCCTTTGTCGTGGCGGCTGGGCTGATGGGGATGATGACGGCCATTCTCTCAAGCCTCAATGAAAGACGGCGGGAGATTGCGGTCCTGCGCGCGGTTGGCGCCAGAGCGCGGGATGTCTTTGCGCTGCTATCCCTGGAAGCCGGTTTGCTGGCGGGCGCCGGCGCTGTTCTTGGAGCGGTGTTTATCAACGCTGTTCTCAACTTTGGACGCCCTGTTATAGCAGCGCGTTTTAATGCGCCGCTCGGTGATATTTCACCGTCAATGCATGATCTTGTGATCATCATCGGCGTCGCCGCCATCGGTTTTGTGTTGGGGCTGATCCCGGGCTGGCGCGCTTATACAAACGCGCTGGCGGACGGGCTTTCTGTGCGTATCTGAATCAAGGAGCGAAAATGAAAATCACATTGCTGATATTGAGTTTGTTCATCGTGATCTCGCCGTGCGCCAGGGCGCAGGAAGAGCCACTGACCCTCGGTTGGGAAGAGCTTCTGCCGGAGGGCGAACTGGAGCGACTGAACGCGTTGGCTGCCGAGGCGATACCGACGTTCGGGCATTTTCCGGGCGGCGATGATGATGGGTCTGTGCCGGGCCAGATTGGCACGTTTAACGTCGTCGAGGAACTGGACGGCAAGCTTGTGCGTGTCCCCGGTTTCGTGTTGCCATTTGTATATTCCGACAGCGGCAAGATCTCTGAATTTCTGCTTGTTCCCTATTTCGGCGCCTGCATTCACATGCCGCCACCACCGCCAAATCAGATGGTTTATGTGAAAGCCGAAAAACCCGTCACAGTCGGCACGATCTGGGACGCCGTGTGGGTCGTCGGCGTTCTACGTACGCAAAAACACCTGAATGACGTAGGCGACGCCGCCTATACGCTGGAGTTGAAAAGCTGGGAGATTTACGAATGAAAATTGCTACTATCTATTTTTGTTTGCCGCTTGTGGCATTTGCATTGACGCATGGTGCCTTTGCGCAGGAAACAAACATGGCTGCGCAGCATGCGCATGTTCACGGGCACTGGCATATGTATGCCGCTTTAGATGATGATAGGCTTACCATAACGCTCAACGGTCCGGCGGTGGATATCATTGGTTTCGAACACGTTCCGCAAACGCAGGCAGAACGCGACGCCGTGCATGCAGCATCAGAAACCTTGATGACGCAGGAGGTGGTCAGGCTTACCAAATCTGCCAAATGCAAACCGGCGGCAATGCCGGAGATTTTGTTGCCAGAAAGTTCTGATAAAGAAGGTTTTGATAAAGACGAACATTCTGACGATGCTGACGATGTCGCCCATGCATCTCATCATGAAACAGCGGCTGACGGCGCCGACGATATTGACGCCGATCTGCATGACGATGAGGACAGGCATGATCATCATCACCACGAGGCCGAGATAGAAATCGTCTATGTGTTTTCTTGCCCGGCCACACAGAAATTGGCGCGGATCGAACAACGGCTTTTCGATTATTATCCCGCGATTGAAGAAATCGAGGCGGTATTTCTGAGTGAATCAAAACAGCTTGTTCAGGCGCTGACCCGATCATCGCCGGACCTGCGCCTGAAGTAAGGCACAGTTATGGCGCGTTTGCGCACGACGGTTGGCCGCAGTCGCCATAAGCTTCAATAAAAATGTCGTCTACGGTGATGCCGGCAGGTGCGAGCATACCAATAATGGCTGCTTCGCTCAGACACACTTCCCGGGTCTGGCCGCAGCGACGGCAGGTAACAAACGCGCCAATCGATTGTGCTCCTTCCTCGTTTGTTACAGCGAAAGCATTCAGGCTAGTGACTTTTTTCACGACACCCCGGTCGATCAGGGAGTCAAGTGCACGATAGACGGTCATCGGTGCCCGGATACCTGCGTCTTGCAGTTGTTCAAGGAGCGCATAGGCCTTCATTGGCGTCGCAGACTTATGCAGCGCCTGGTAAACGCGCTTTTCATTCATCGTCATCGGCTTTCGGCCCGGCGGCGCAGCGATCAGATTTCTCGAATCACTGACCGCCAGAGCTGCGCTCTGGACGTTGCTTTTCATTTTCTTTCTCCAGCTTCAATTGCGCCTAAGGGACGCCAAAACTCGCTCAAACTGAACGGCTTGATTGAAGCGGAGGGCTGCGGGATCGTGCGGTTGGTAATCTGGTCTCTTTCAGCGCCGCAACAGGTTGGGGCGCCGCGAGGCGGTAGCTGAGAAATTTCGGCGCAGGAAGATCCGGATTTCCGCACGGCGCGAGCTTGACCCCGGCCGCAAACGAAACATGGCCGGCGATACAATCAGTATGCGGTTCGTCGCCATGCGCTGCATCGTGGGCAGTTCCGAGCACCATGAACAGGGCGGCCAAAATCGCCGTCAGCACCGCTGGCGCCGTGATTGTGCCACCTTTTGAAGGCCGGATGCCGCAGAGAGTACGCCCTGTCATGGGGCGGATGTTATCATATCCGCAAGCTGAGGGAAGCGGAAAGGATGCGCCTGCCGCTAGTTGTGAGCTTTCAACAGGTTGTCCATTCGGGCTGCCGGGCCGCACGATTTAGGCCAAGCGGAGTTGATCGGCGCTTTCGAGCCGCCGAAATGCCTGCAGTGAGCCAGTTCTCATGGTCACCGAAATCAAGCATCGGCTTGAAGATACTGCCGGCCGGTCAGCATATGAATCGGCGCCCAACCGTGACACCCGTCGCGATGCGGGGAAGTCATTGGTTTCACAAGCTTTTTGGCTGATTAAGTAGGGTTACAATTCAACGCCGATCCTGACCCCTCAAAACAACAAAATCCCCCGTAATTTCAGTAGACTGGGTTAAATATCGCGCGGGATCAAAGTTGGGCGCTTATTCACAATCACATACCAAAGAGGTCGCATCGAAAAAATGGGGTCGAAAATTATGGCGCTTAAGCTATTGAATTTTCTAGTAAATTAAGTGGCTCCCTGAACAGGACTCGAACCTGTGACCCGCTGATTAACAGTCAGCTGCTCTACCAACTGAGCTATCAGGGAATGTATTAGAACCTAGTCGGTAGCAAAAGGAGTCGGGCAAATCCAGCGGAAAATTACATTTTTGCGGGTTGGTTTGGCGGGAGGACGGGTGAAACTCAGGCGGACAGGCTGGAGGCTTCGTGCGGTGTCCGTGTAAAGGTGCCACCACCGCTTTCGGTGATCTCGCCGGCAAGCACGAGATCAAGGATGAGGTCGGCGAAGGTGCCCGGTGGCTCCGCAAGCAAGCGCTGCAGATCATCCTGGTGCGCGGGGCTATGGCCGATGAGGTCAATCAGGCGTGCCCGCAGGGCCGGGTCAACCGGGACGCCGGGTGCGCTGGCTTCGCGGAACGCATCATCCTGCGCGCACGCCCCTCCAAACAACGGGCCCTCGCCGCCCTCCTCTTCGGCACAGGCGGGCGGCAATTGGTGTTGCAGGACGGTGTGAATGTCGTCAGCGGTCTCAACCAGCGTCGCGCCGTCCTTGAGAAGACGGTTCGGGCCCTTGCTTCGGGGATCAAGAGGCGAGCCGGGAACGGCAAAAACCTCCCGGCCCTGGTCGGTGGCAAACCGGGTTGTAATCAGCGTTCCGGAGCGCTCCGCCGCTTCGATCACAACAACGCCCCGTGACAGGCCGGAGATCAGACGATTTCGCCGGGGAAAATCCTGTGCAGTGGGCTCGGCGCCCGGCGGGCGTTCGGAGACGACAAGGCCCTCGCCAACAATACGTCGGTGCAGGTCTGCGTGTTCTGGTGGATAGATCCGATCAATCCCTCCGGCGACCACTGCGATCGTGCCGGTCTCAAGGGCGGCATTATGGGCCGCGCCGTCGATCCCGCGAGCAAGACCGGAACAGATGACATAGCCGAGCTGGCCAAGATCGCGGGCCAGTTTTCCGGCAAGTTTCATCCCCAAGGCCGAAGCATTCCTGGCGCCAATCAGGGCCACGCAGGGCCGTTCGACAAGGCTCAGATGTCCCTGAACATAGATCATCGGCGGCGGATCGGCGATCGCCCGTAACAGGGCCGGATATTCCGGTTCGCAGGCCGCAACCGGCAGGGCCCCTGTTTTCCATGCGCGTTTAAGCTCCGCTTCAACGCGGCTGCGCGGGAAAATATCCAGTTTACGCGGTGAAATCGCGGGTAATTGTGCCAGGGCTTCGCCAGCGCTGCCGAAGCGGTTCATGAGGCGGAAAAAGGTGATCGGACCGATAGAGGGGGTCCTTATCAGCTGCAGCCAGTCCAGTCTTTCCAACTCCGTCAGCGCGCGTTTTTCCAAACTCTGCTCTCCCCGTGGCAGGCACGATTTCAGCTCATGAAATCGTTGGTTTCGCTGCGGTTTTTTTTCCGCCTATCCGCGGCTCCGTGCCGCTTATAAGACGTTCAATATTGCTCTTGTGGCGGACAAAGACAAGGATCGTCATGAAGGCGGACGCTGCAGCTATTCTCGGCAGGCCCATGGCAAACAGAACCATTGGCGTTGCAGAAGCGGCGACCAGGGCGGACAATGACGAGATACGCACAATCAAAGCCGTTGCCAGCCATAGTACGCAAGCGAATAATCCAGCTGGAAAATGCAAAACAAGAACCGTGCCCAGAAAGGTCGCAACGCCCTTACCACCGCGAAATCCAAGCCAGACTGGGAAACAGTGACCTAAAAAGGCGGCTGCGCCCGCGATCTCCGGGGTAAGTCCACCATACCGGGCAATGGCAACCGCGAGGGCCCCCTTGCCGCCATCAAGCAAGAGCGTGGCAAGCGCGATATCCTTGCGGCCTGTGCGTAAAACATTGGTGGCGCCGATATTGCCTGAGCCGATCTTGCGGATATCGCCAAGCCCCGCAAGCCGGGTCAGGACAAGCCCGAACGGTATCGCGCCGAGCGCATAACCAAATACCGCACTCAAGACCATGATCATGCCGGGAAATCCTCAAACGCTTTCAGATATAGCTGCGGGCTGGAGGCTGTTTCTTGTGGCTTCGATTGATCAGCCCGTCCAGCACCGCCATCCGCATGGCAACTCCGTGGAAGACCTGTGCGAGTATCAGCGATCGTTCCGGATCGTCGGCAAGCCGTGCCTCAATTTCAATCCCGCGATTCATCGGTCCCGGGTGCATGACATAGGCGCCAGGTTTGGCGAGGGACAGGGTATCATAAGTGATGGCGAACCGGCTGTGAAATTCCGATCGGTCGACCGCAAGATTGTCTTCCAACCGCTCGAATTGCACCCGCAAGGCCATGACGATATCGGCACCCTGAAGGCCGTCGGCAAGCGTGTGCGCATGGGCAATGCCCGGAAACGCTTCTGCATCGGGCAAAAGGGCGGGAGGGCCGACAAACCGAACATCGGCGCCGAGCCGCTGCAGCAATCGCGCCCCGGACCCGGCCACCCGCGAATGGCGGACATCGCCGCAAATGGCAATGGTCAGCCCATCGATCCTCCCGCAGGCTGACTGAATGGTAAGCGCATCCAGAAGGGCTTGCGTCGGGTGTTCGTGTGCGCCGTCCCCGGCATTGATGATGGGGCAGCCGATCCGTTCAGCCAGAGCCTCGTGAATCCCCGGCTCACGGGTACGGATGATCATGATGTCCGCAGCCATCGCAGCGAGGGTCTGGACCGTATCGATCATGTCTTCGTTCTTGTTGACCGAAGAGGCGGCGACCGGGACAACGATGACGTCGGCACCAAGCTTGCGGCCCGCAACCTCAAACGACATGTTCGTGCGGGTTGAGTCTTCGAAAAAAAGATTGATCTGTGTGCGCCCCGACAGTCTCGGAACAACCGGACGACGGTGGCGCAACTGGTCTGCATAAAAGTCGGCAAGCCCGAGGAGCGTTTCAATATCGCCATCGCACAGATCGGCAATACCATGCAGATGTGGCGCAGTCACGGTGAAATCCGGAACGGTCATAACCATGGCCGTGTCCTATACCGGGCTTCTTGCCTGTCGGCAATCTGCCCGATAGGGGCCGATGCGAAACCGAGATTATGAGGCGGTAGAGTTTTCCGGGAGGCTGGGTTCTGCGGTCATCTTCTGGGGTCTGGTTGAGCCTTCGTAGAGGAGTTCCGCCTCACCGCTACGCACGAGGGCGCGGTGACGCAGGACATAATAAATGATGGCGATATCAAAGATGAGAAGGCTGATGGCCAGATAATGCCCCCCGATAGCCATCACCTCGACGATCCCGGAAACTAGACAAAGCCCGGTAACAATACCCGTCATTGGCACGAGTTTTCCGGTTTTGGCGAATTTCATGTTGAGCCCGAAGCCCACATAGATCGCGCCTACTATAAAAATACGGATGTAGGAGATATTCTCGACCTCAAAGGTCGTCAGAACCAGATGCGCCATACCGGTGCAAACAAGTATCCCGTAAAGGATATGGCGCAGGTGTTTTTCCCGAGTGGATTTGATCGGAGTCGTTTCATCCATGGTGGTGCCTCATATGATCAATTGCACCCTGCAGAATGAAGCTGGCAGCCAGCTGATCCACGAGGGCGGCGCGTTTCTTTCGGCTCGTGTCGAGGGCAAGCATCTCCCGTTCAACCGCCTGGGTCGAAGTGCGCTCATCCCAGAAAGCGAAGGGAAGATCAGTCTCGGATGCAGCATTCCGGGCGAAAGCGCGGGCTGACTGGGCCCGGGGACCCTCCGTGCCATCCATATTCAACGGAAGTCCGACGACGATGCCAACGCCATTCCGGGCTTTCGCAATGGATAGAACAGTCTGCAAATCCATCCGGTATTTCGTCCTCTTCACCGTTTCCACTGGGGTCGCGACCAAGCGGGCGGGGTCGCAAACGGCAACACCGATTGTCTTCGTTCCCAGGTCGAGCCCAAGAAGAGCGCCGACAGGGCCGAACCGATCGAAACCCGCAAGGCTTCCAGGGTTTGTCATCGTTTCCCCAATTTTGCTTTCGATGATCTCCCGGAGCCGGTAGACTGAAAACTCCCGATCCGGCAACCGCCGACTGCACTAGGGGAGGCTAGGGGACTAAAATTAATAAGTCGCAAAGAATAACCCCTTTTTCGCGCCTTTTGGCCATGTTTGTCGGCCTGTGTGCAATTATCGGCTGCATCAGGCAGGAGACCGCGGTCCAGGCGCAGCCGACGGTCTCGGTCACCGTCACCGAACTTCCTGCTGGGTCAATTGAAATTTTGCTGGATTTCTCACAGGCTGCCGACACGGTTCGATTTGGACCCGCCTCGACGCAAGAGCGCTGGCCTCCTGGTAATAGTGTTTTTGATTTTACATGGCCTGCAGCCTTCGAGCGGCGGGCAGCCAGCGGGCTGACCCTCGCGCGGCGTGATGGCGAACGCTTCCGGCAGCTTCGCCTCGTCCTGTCGCCAAGCCGCCAGCCGCCCGGTGCGGACTATACCCCGCTTCTGGCACTTGGCGCCGAGAACCGTGTGCTTTTTACCGGCGCGATCTGGCCGTGGGCCGGGCCGAACAACCGGATGGCGGCAAGCTTCCGATTTCATCCCGGTGAGGGCCGCATAGCCCATGCTTTTGGGGAACCGATCATCAACGGTGCCGACTGGCAAAGTCCTTATCGCCATCCGGCGTTTGTCCGCTTTACTGACCGCGTGGTCGGGCGCATGGCAGATCAGGATGACCGGCTGGTTTTGTATACCGGCCCTGACCTGCCAGGCTGGGCGCGTACCCATGCCGAGGCGTTGGTCGACGGGGCAAGGGGCTGGCTGCCTACTGCGCTTGGCGCTGACCTTGAAGGCCCGGTTGACGTGATGATCATGGCGCGGATCGATGAGAATGATCCTTTGGGCGCACAGCAATACCGCTTTTCCGGGGATGCGCTGCCGGGCCAGCTTCTGATGGTACTGGATGGCATATCGTGGCACCGGGAGACTGGCGTGGCGAGCGACATTCTGAACCGGTCGATCGTCCACGAACTGGTCCATTTGTGGCAGGCACAGGTCCGCCCCGCCGACGACACTGTACCCGCCCGGGATCATGAGGGCGCGGCCGAGGCCATCACGGCCGAGGCGCTTGTGGCGCTGGGCGTTTGGAAGCCTGAAGAAAAGGCACGGTTTGACAGGCGCGCGGTTGCCGATTGTGACACAGGACTGCGCGGCCTGCGGCTTGAGGCGCTGCGAAAGGCCTCGGCCTTTCGCACGGTCTACGCCTGCGGCCACGCGCTTTCCTTGAGGGCAGCCGAACGTAGCCAGCAAGATGCCTTTCCGGTTTCGGCATTCTGGAAACGCTATCTGCGCCGTGCCCGGGCCGAGGACGGACAGTATTCCCTTGCCACCTGGCTTGAGACGGTAGAAGCGTGGAGCGGCGACCCGGATCGCGACGCGGCCTTTTCCCGTTTTGTCGCCACCCCCTGGGCACGGCCAAGACGCGCACTCGATGAACTCCATCTGGTCTCGACAAACGCGGCGGGTATTGATAATTCCGCGCGATGATTTTCAGGAGAACAGCCCCGTGAGTGTTGATCGCGAAACCGTGCGCAAAGTGGCAAAGCTCGCCCGCATCGCCGAGCCCGAAGAGCGGCTTGAGCCTCTGACCGGGGAGTTGAACACGATCCTCGACTGGATCGAACAGTTGAATGAAGTTGAAATTGATGGTGTCGAAGCGATGGCCTCGACCGTTGATGTCACACTGCCCATGCGTGAAGACAGTCTTGCAGACGGGCCCACGGGCGGTGGCCAGCCTGAAAATATTGTCGCCAATGCACCGAAGGCTGAGGAAAATTTTTTCGTTGTGCCAAAAGTGGTGGAATAAACACTGCCTCTCCCTCGTTCAACCATTAAATCCGTACAAAAATTATGATTGATATCGAGAAACATACGCTTGCCAGCCTTCGCGATGCCCTTGGATCAAAAGCGATATCGTCGGTGGAAGCAACGGAAGCCTTCCTTGCACGTATTGACCGGGCGGGCGATCTGAATTGCTTTATTACCATCACCGCGGACAAGGCGCGCGAGATGGCAAAAGCCTCCGATAGGCGGATCGCCAGCGGTGAGGCAGGACCGCTTGAGGGAATTCCTCTGGGCATCAAGGATCTGTTTTGTACCCAAGATACGCTGACGACCGCCGCAAGCCATATTCTTGAGGGGTTTACGCCGCGTTACGAGTCGACCGTCACAACCCATTTGTGGGCGGATGGCGCAGTGATGCTGGGCAAGCTCAACCTCGACGAATTCGCCATGGGTTCATCGAATGAAACGAGCTTTTATGGTCCCGTCGTCAACCCCTGGCGACGCAAGGGTGCGGAAACAAAGCTCACCCCGGGCGGGTCTTCCGGTGGGTCATCGGCTGGCATGGCAGCGGGTCTTTTTGCCGGTGCAACCGGCACCGATACTGGCGGGTCAATCCGTCAGCCTGCGGCTTTTACCGGAACGGTCGGGATCAAGCCTACCTATGGGCGCTGCTCGCGTTGGGGGATTGTTGCCTTTGCCTCATCCCTCGACCAGGCAGGTCCCATTACCCGCGATGTGCGGGACGCGGCGATCCTGCTGAAATCCATGGCCGGCCATGACCCGAAAGATTCAACTTCGATCAATGTTCCTGTTCCGGACTATGAGGCAGTGCTTGGCCAATCGATCAAGGGGCTGAAGATCGGTATTCCAAAAGAATACCGGATTGACGCGATGCCAGCTGAGATTGAAATTCTGTGGCAGCAGGGTATTGACTGGATGAAGGATGCTGGTTGCGAAATTGTCGATATCTCGCTGCCGCTGACAAAATATGCCCTCCCGGTTTATTACATTGTTGCGCCTGCCGAGGCCTCTTCAAATCTCGCCCGCTATGACGGCGTTAAATATGGCCTTCGTGCACCGGGGGATCTGCCGATCAATGAGATGTATGAACAGACCCGCGCGCAAGGGTTTGGCGAGGAAGTCAAACGCCGGGTTCTGATCGGGACTTATGTGCTTTCTGCCGGCTATTATGATGCCTACTACTTGCGTGCCCAGAAAGTGCGCAAACGGATTTCGGATGAGTTTGCCGAAGCGTTCAACTCTGTTGACCTTCTCTTGACCCCGTCGGCACCTTCGGCTGCGTTTGGCCTTGGCGAAAAGGCCGGCGATCCGGTGTCGATGTATCTGAACGATATCTTCACGGTGACGGCCAATCTGGCGGGTCTGCCCGGTGCCAGCATTCCGGCCGGGCTTGATGTCCAGGGTTTGCCGCTTGGCTTGCAGCTTATTGGCCGTCCGTTCGATGAGGAGACCCTTTTCAAGGGAGCCTACGCGCTTGAACAGGCGGCCGGGTTTTCTGCCCGGCCCGAAGAATGGTGGATGCGCTGAGCCCGCGCGATGCAATCATGACGCTGCTTTGCAAACGCGGAACCGGCAAGTCAATCTGTCCGTCAGAGGCAGCGCGTTTGCTGGCGCCGGAGGAATGGGGCGCACAGATGGATACCATCCGGACCGCTGCAGCCGGTCTTGTCGCCGAGGGTAGGGTTCGGGTGACCCAGAAGGGCAGGGTTGTTGATTTGAGAACGGCACACGGCCCGATCCGGCTTGCGCTCACGGAGGCTGCCGATGGCTGAACGCTTCCACCGGTTCACTTACTCGACCCGTGTCGAGGATCGGCTTGTCCATCTCGCCGGCCTGCGGGCGCCACTGCAACAGGCGGCTGACGAACAATCGGTTCGTGTGGTGATCGTCCCTGGTTCGCCAAGTCGCGAAACGCTTTTCAAGCGCCTTTTATCCCGGGCACCTGCGGATATGGATATTTCCATGGTCTTGCGCCCTGGCTATCTCGCACCCCTTTATGGCGGCCATCCGCAAAAACCGATCATCAAGTTCGAGGCGCAGGCCGAAGCAATGCTGCCGGCCATCAATGAGCCTTTTACGGGTGTAACGCTTGCCATGGGGGTTTCCTATGGCGCTG
Organism: uncultured Caulobacterales bacterium; assembly: GCA_964432075.1. Lineage (GTDB taxonomy): Bacteria > Pseudomonadota > Alphaproteobacteria > Caulobacterales > Parvularculaceae > CALLPQ01. Next base: position 15,618 of record CAYSMJ010000042.1, read on the forward strand.
CCATCGCGCTCACCCTTGCGCTCAACCATCCCGATCAAATTCATGGT
>CAYSMJ010000042.1:15674-18307 GCA_964432075.1 uncultured Caulobacterales bacterium
GCTGACGACAGGGGCGCTTGGCAGTGAGCCGCGCGCTTATATTTGCCGTCTTGCCTCCATGGGGGGGTTGCCCGGTCTGAAAGAAACACTCCCGAATTTCATCCATACCGCCCGGGCCGAGGTGATTGCGCGTTGCACGGAGATTGGTCCGCTTTTTGAGCGCTTGCGCCGCTTCCGACAGCCGGTAACGCTGCTCCATGGGGACAAGGATAATCTTGTGCCGCTTTCCTGCTCGACCGAATTTCTGAATGCACTTGGCCATGACAAGGATGTTGAATTCCGTCAGATCCGCCGCGGGACCCACTATCTGGAGTTTGAACGGCCAAATCTTGTGATTGATGAGCTGCGGAAACTGACGCAAAGGGCAGCGCTCTACAAAGCGCACGCACAGATGACGAAACCGGTCAAATCTGATAAAGCGACCGGGCCACAGGGAAAAACACAATGACCAATAAAAACACAAAAACGCCCGAGCCGACAACCGACGAAGAAAAGCCCATCGCGGCGTTGACAAAGACCCTTGGTGACGTGCCGTCAAATCTGGTCTTGCACGCCCCGTTGAAAGCAAAACCCGCCCGTGACCTTGATACCGGCGTCGTCACACGGCTACAGACTTTCAATCAGTAACAGGATAAACGAATGGAATTGCGGGAACAGCCACATCGACACTTACTCAAAGGTGAAACAGGAGACTGGGAGGTCATCATTGGGCTTGAAGTCCATGCCCAGGTAAGTTCTGTGTCAAAACTGTTCTCAGGCGCGTCGGCGGCCTATGGCGCCGGGCCCAACGAAAATGTTTCCCTTGTTGATGCCGCGATGCCCGGCATGTTGCCGGTGATCAACAAATACTGCGTCGAACAGGCTGTGCGGACCGGGCTTGGCCTTCAGGCGAAAATAAACCTCTGGTCGCGGTTTGACCGAAAGAACTATTTTTATCCTGATCTTCCTCAGGGATATCAGATTTCACAATACAAAGACCCGATCGTCGGCGAGGGCGATATCGAAGTTGAGGTCTCGCCGGACGCGACAATCCGCGTTGGCATTGAACGGCTGCATCTGGAGCAGGATGCCGGAAAGTCGATCCACGATCTGAGCGCAACCCAATCCCATGTGGATCTCAACCGCTCGGGCGTCGCCCTGATGGAGATCGTCTCCAAACCGGATATGCGATCGGCGGAAGAGGGGGCGGCCTATTTTTCCAAGCTCCGGACCATTGTGCGCTATCTCGGCACCTGTGACGGGAACATGGAAGAAGGCTCCATGCGCGCTGACGTGAATGTGTCGGTGCGTCGACCGGGCGAGGCGCTTGGTACCCGGACGGAAACCAAGAACGTCAACTCCATCCGCTATGTCCGTCAGGTGATCGACTATGAGGCCCGTCGGCAGATCGGCGTTCTGGAAGCGGGCGGCACGATTGATCAGGAAACCCGGCTGTACGATCTGAAGACCGGCGAAACCCGGACCATGCGTTCCAAGGAAGATGCGCACGATTATCGTTATTTTCCCGATCCGGACCTGCTGCCCCTGGTGATCAGCGAGGCATGGGTTGAGGAAATTAAGGCCGGCCTGCCGGAATTGCCCGACGAAAAGAAACATCGCTTTGTCGAGCAATATGGGTTGTCGCCCTATGACGCCGCAGTACTCGCAGTCGACCGGGCCAAGGCCGACTATTTTGAGACGGTCGCCAATGGGCGTGATTCCAAGCTTGCGTCCAACTGGGTGACGACGGAGCTCTTTGGAGCCCTGAACAAGGCCGGCAAACCGATCAGTGACCCGCCCGTCTCTGCCGATCAACTGGGCAAACTGATTGATCTCATCAAGGATGATACGATCTCCGGGCGGATCGCCAAGGATGTCTTCGAGATCATGTTCGAGACCGGTGACGATCCGGAAAAAATCGTCGAGGAACGCGGCCTGAGACAGGTCAGCGATACAACTGCAATTGAGGCGGCCATTGACGAGATTATCACGGCCAATCCGGACCAGGTCGCGCAGGTGAAGGAAAAACCAAAAACCTTCGGCTGGTTCGTCGGTCAGGTGATGAAGGCCACCGGGGGCAAGGCCAATCCAAAGGCTGTCAACAAAATCCTGAAACAGAAATTAGGTGTGGACTGATCATCCAGCAAGGTGAGGGATCACCAATGTCAAAACACAATATTGAGACGCAACCCATTCATCTCGGTCTTGGCGCGACCGCCTTGGCCGAACCGGCCTTCACAGGTGATCTTTCCTGGTATGAGGACTATATTAACCGTCATGTGAGCGACGGCGCCGAGGGACGGCTTGTCTCCTTTTATCGGTTTTCCGGCAATTGGGAAATGTGGGAGATGCATCCCCATGGTGCCGAAACCGTGATCTGTACGGAAGGAGAAATGATTTTGTTCCAGGAAGCGCCGGATAAAACCGTGTCCCAGATCGCATTGGCTAAGGGTGAGTATGCGATCAACCCGCCGGGTATCTGGCACACGGCAGACATTGATGGGCAGGCCGCAGCCATCTTTATCACTGCCGGTCTTGGTACGGAACATCGACTGCGGTGAGGTGCCATTTCTATCATTTTTACTGTCCACCGCCAGAAAGGGAATACGCCCCATGAAATCGCGCGCAGCCATCGCCGTTGCTCCGAATGAACC
>CAYSMJ010000043.1:0-15119 GCA_964432075.1 uncultured Caulobacterales bacterium
CGGCCTCTTGCCGGGTGCGCCCCGTGGCCATGGCTGCGGCCTCCGGCCGACTGGCCGGTTCGCGATTCTGGGCCATGATTGCTTCCACATAGCGTGCCAGAGCTTCACCCGCTCTTTCCATCAGCTGCGCACTCGATATTCCCTGATCGATCGCAAATTTCTCTGCGGCCCGGGTTTCATCGCCTGTCAGCAGGGCAAAACGGTGTACCGTCATTTGTCTCTTTCCTGTTTGTGTGAAAACGGTACCTTCTGCGACGGCCAAAGCAAGGCGTGTGTTTTTCATCGCCCCCGGTTGCGACCGGAAAACTCGATTTTGCGTTGCACTCCGGTGAAAATCGCCTAGCCTCAGGCTGTTGAAGGAGTGTGATTTCCGTGAAGAAAATCGAAGCCATCATTAAACCGTTCAAGCTCGACGATGTGAAGGATGCCCTGCAAAAAGTCGGTATTGTCGGGATGACCGCAATCGACGCGCGCGGGTTTGGCCGTCAGAAGGGCCATACCGAGCTCTATCGGGGCGCTGAATATGTCGTCGATTTTCTGCCCAAGATTAAGATCGAAGTTGTCGTTGCCGACCACCTTTTGGCCGCCGGGATGGAGGCGATCCGCAACGCGGCCTATTCCGGACGTATTGGCGACGGAAAGATTTTTGTCAGCGCGATCGAAGACGCTATTCGTATCCGTACCAGTGAAACCGGCGAAGACGCTCTGTGATTAGCAGATTTGTCTATTTCTGATCTCTCTTTCTCCTGTATGCAGCCATGATTTACAATTTGGTGTTGCGCCGCAAAATTTCCTTGCGCATCGGCTTGTGAATGTCGCATGATTGTCATGCTTGCGGGCGGGCACGAAAACGGTCGGCGTGCGTTTGTTTAAGCTGTGTGCGTATTCAACCTCCGGTAATTGACCGAATGCCATCGATAAAGATCAGAGCTTTCAGGAGACTTTCATGTCCATTAATGCCGTGATGAAACGGATTCATGACGAAGAAATCAAATATGTCGATTTGCGCTTCACCGATCCGCGCGGGAAATGGCAGCACGTCTCGTATGATATCTCCATGATTGACGAGGATTTTTTCGCGGATGGGTCGATGTTTGACGGATCGTCAATCGCGGGCTGGAAGGCGATAAACGAATCCGACATGATCCTGAAGCCGGATACCGAAACGGCCGTGATCGACCCGTTTTTCATGCAGCCCACGCTGGCACTTTTCTGCGACATTCTCGAACCCTCCACCGGCGAGCCCTATGGCCGCGACCCCAGAACAACAGCAAAAGCGGCCGAGGCTTATCTGCGCTCGACGCAGATTGGCGATGCGGCCTTTTTCGGGCCGGAGGCCGAGTTTTTCGTTTTTGACGATGTCCGGTTCTCGGTAGCCCAGAATGAATCGGGCTTTGTTATTGACTCCGCGGAAGGGCCTTACAATTCCGGCACCGACTATGAAGAAGGCAATCGTGGCCACCGGCCACCGCCAAAGGGCGGGTATTTCCCCGTGCCTCCGGTCGATAGCGGCCAGGATATGCGCTCGGAAATGCTGACCTTCATGACGGAAATGGGCCTTGAGCCTGAGAAACATCATCATGAGGTCGCGCCGTCGCAGCACGAGCTTGGCATGCGCTTTTCGACACTGACAAGCATGGCCGACCGGATGCAGATGTACAAATATATCGTGCACCAGGTCGCCCACCGCTTTGGCAAGACGGCAACCTTCATGCCGAAACCGGTTTATGGCGATAACGGATCGGGGATGCACGTTCACCAATCGATCTGGAAAGACGGCCAGCCGCAATTTGCCGGTGACCAATATGCCGATTTGTCGGAAAGCTGCCTTTATTATATCGGTGGGATCATCAAACATGCCCGGGCGATCAATGCTTTCGCCAATGCCACGACCAACAGTTACAAGCGGCTGGTGCCGGGTTTTGAAGCGCCCGTGCTCCTTGCCTATTCAGCGCGCAATCGCTCGGCATCGATCCGGATCCCGTGGGTTACTTCGCCCAAGGCAAAGCGGATCGAGACCAGATTCCCGGATGCCAGCGGCAATCCCTATCTCACCTACGCGGCCTTGTTGATGGCCGGTCTCGACGGGATTGAAAACAAAATTCATCCTGGCGATCCGATCGACATCGACCTGTATGATAGTGATCCTGAGCTGGTGAAGGATATTCCTGTCCTGTGCGCGTCCTTGCGCGATGCCCTTCAGGCCCTTGATGAAGACCGGGCTTTCCTCAAGAAAGGCAATGTCTTCCAGGATGACCAGATCGATGCCTATATCGAACTGAAGGAAGAGGAAGTGATGCGGTACACGACGGCGCCGCATCCGATTGAGTTCTCCATGTACTATTCCTGTTAGCGCCTCGTCACGTCAATCGGAGGCAATATAGAAGCGCTGGCTTTTTGATCGGCCGCATTTTCGTTTCTCGAACCGGTTCCCACTTCGCTGGAAAATGCTCTGATCATCACGTCGCGATCTTGCCGGTTCCCGGTTTTCGGCTTGTTTCCCGTTTTGGGAGAGAAAGTCGGCGGTGAATTGAATTGATACGCGAAAAAATATTACTTTAAGAGTAAAATTTACTTTTAGGTAGGATTTTTCGCTTTAAAACACAGTTGCTCTTGCGGTTCTACCTCGTTTCCTCGGGTGTCCATGTTCCTGCCCCAACCCAAGACTTGGATGCCGTCGGGCCGCAACTGACGATATGCCGGTACGCAGTCATCTAAAGCGTTCCGGGGTTTCGCGATCAAACGAGCATGACGGCACTGTGCATAAGCTCCCCATCGCAAGCACAGTGCCGTCAATTTCGGACGCTTTCCTTCCCATCCAGTATCCAACGCGCCACATCGCGAATGACTGTATGGGACTGAAGATCCCTAAACAGGAGATGCCACCCTTCCGGATAGGCCCGCACAGTCACCTGTGTTTGCGGCAGGGCCGAGAGATTGGCACCGACGGTGGCAAGATCAGCCACCGGTATGATCTCGTCGCGACACCCGTAAAGATACAGGATCCGTCCTGACTGCGCCTCGACGGCGCGGTTGGCCCGTCCCATCAGCTGGACAAGTCCGGTAATCGTTCGCAATCGCGTTGCCTTGATGACATGGGGATCTGCCTGCATTTCACGCAAAATACCGATATTGTCGGTTGATCGTCGGCCGGTTCTCGCGCCGGTAAGGCTCTTTCCGGGGAACAGGAACGCCCCAAGCTGGGCCGTCATCCGATAGAAAAAGGGCATACGTTCCCCGCCCCAGATGGCCGGTGCGGCGATGATAAGGCCGTCGGCGTCGAGAGGTCGCCCGGCATTGGCAATCATCACAACGGAGCCACCCATGGAGTGGCCGAGCACATAGAGCGGCAGGCCGTCATACCGGCGGGAAAGCTGCGCAGTCAGATCGTGCAGATCGTTGGCGAGTGACGCTGCGCCCGGCCAACGGCCTGTGCCCATATTGCGGCCAAAGCCACGCTGATCGAGCGCAAAAACTGAAATCCCGGCCGCCGACCAGGCCTCGCCGGCGCCGGCGAAAGCGTTGGCGTAATCATTCATGCCATGCAAGGTGATCAGCACGGCCCGGGGGGGTTCCGCTTTCCAGCGATCCAGCGCCAAGGGCGTACCGTCACGGGCGATAAATTCCTCCGCGTTCAGGCGTGCGGCCCCCATCTCGGGCACCGGTTTTGGATCCGAAACGCAGCCGCCGGCAAGATTGATCAGGGCTGTGAGAAGAACAAAAAGATATCGTTTTGCACGAATGCTTGTCATGGTCTTGAAAATCATGATCCTTCCTCGCAAAACCCTCGTCGGCGCAATGACCGTCCCGTTTAGGGGCAATCCGAAGCGATAATGGAGGCGGTTTTCGATGGAACCCCTGATCTATGCATTTAACGGTAAGAGCCCGCAAATTGATTCCAGCGCCTTTATCGCCCCCGGCGTTGTCATTTGCGGCGATGTGATGATCGGGCCGGAGGCTTCGATCTGGTTTGGATGTATCGTGCGCGGTGACACCAACCGGATCGAAATCGGCGCGCGCTCAAATGTGCAGGATGGTTCGATTCTCCATGTGGATGCCCCGGAGGCGGGTGGCAAGCCGCTGACCATCGGCAAAGAGGCGCTTGTCGGGCATCGTTGCATGCTGCATGGCTGCTGTATTGATGATGGGGGATTTGTGGGCATGGCGTCGACCATGCTGGATGGATCGTGCGTTGAGACCGGTGGTTTTCTCGCCGCTGGCGCCGTTCTTGGTCCCGGAAAAATCGTGAGGACCGGCGAAATGTGGGGTGGCCTGCCGGCAAAAAAGATGCGCGCTTTGCAAGCCAATGAAGACAAATACGCGCTGTTGGGCGCCAAGCATTACGTGGACATGTCACGCCAGCACGCAGATGCCTTGACCCTATAGCGCGTTCACAAAAGGTGTGATCGTCGATGGTTCCCATCCATCGACCTGGGTTCGAACGCGCGACAACTCAAGACTCCAGACTGCATTTTTGATTCAACAAAAAGAGTACGCAGTCTAGGCTGACAAAACCGCCCGCAACACCTTCTTCAGCCCGGCGATTTCAGCCCGGCGATCCGCCGTGCCGGTTTCGCCAGCGCATTTTCAATCCAAGCGGGAACTGGTTTGCGTTCAGAAAATATGGCAAAACAAGTTGCTGGCAGCTCTCTATTAACGCCCATTGGCGAATAGATGTGCCGGTAGTGCGGATCTGACGTTTCGCACCACCGCGCATTTTTCTGATGGATCAACCTATCCAGCGATTTGACTGAGATCGCGGTCGTTAACCATTGAACGGAACGGACTCAACAAATGTCTGGGTCGATCCACTAGCGTCCGCGCATACCCGACAGTCCGGCGATCAGGGTGAGGAGTCCAGCACCGGCTGCAACATAGGTTCCATAGGCAATCTCAACGCCCTCGCGACCCATCATGTTCAGGGCGAAATAGCCGATTGCGACAATCGAGATGATCCCGGCAAGGGTGGTCACTACGCTGACCAGCCGTCCGATAAAGGGAAGCAATCCGATGATGCCGAGAACGGCCGCGACAGCCGAAGCGCCCATGGCAATAACGATCGCAGTGCCAAGCATCCCGTCTTTTGGCTCGCACTCGCCCGAGACCGAAAATTTCCGGTCTTCAATCACGCATTTCACCGTATTGGCTGCGTAATAATCGCCTGAAATGCTGGACTTTCCGACGCCGCGAACCGCGTCTTCGGAAACAGCCGTAACGAGCGGCGCAAAATAAAGCGCCGCAATGATGATAATCGGCATAAAAATTCGTGTCATGACAACCCCTTGTCGATCCTTGCCCACTTGCTCGCGTAGATTTACCGCTTGTTAACCACGGCGCAAGGAAGAAAAGCCGCCATGTCTTTCCGCAGGTCATACTGGTGGCCGACCGTGGCATTTTCGTTTCACCTTGGGCCTCGTTAGTCGCGCTGGGCCCAGCGCAGAACAATGGCAGCAGCGATTGCAAGCAAGAGAATGGCGCCGGCCTCAAAGACAATATTTTTGGGGTCCATATCCTTGCCCTGCAGCACAATCAGCCGTGCCAGCGCGGTCATGGCGATGAAGATGGGGTAGACAAAGGGCGAGCCTTCGCCGCCATAGAAAGCCGCGATCATGCCAATGACCTCAAGATACAAGAACATGAGCAGAATATCGGCAAGGCTGATGGATCGGTTGGCAATGACGGTCGCAATTTCAACGCCGGCCGCGCCAAGAGTCATCAAGGCGATCACAATCAGGAAAACGCGCTCAACAATGCTGAATCCCTGAAGCGCGCGCGCACTGCTATCGGCTTTCGGCTTTGTCTCTTCGATAACACTCACAGCGCTACCCGGCTCCCATCCGCAGATATGTCGGAAGACTGACGGCTCGGCCTATGCATGTCCAGCCCTGCCCCGCCTCAGGCCCTGACGCTCGCACGGATCCAGGCGAGGAAGTCAGCAGAAGATCGATCCTCGTCAACGGCAAGCGCGATCAGGCAGGGTGTCTCATAAGGGTGGGCGCGCGCGAGCGCGTCTTTGATGGCGGCGACCTTTCCCGCTATTGTCTTCAACAAAACCGCGATTTCTTCGGATTGCTCGACCATTCCCTGCCAAGCATAGACCGAAACCATGCCCGGCAAAAGATTGGCGCAGGCAACAAGGCGGTTCTCGACCAGATCACGGGCCATCGTCTCGGCGGTCTGCCGGTCCGGCATGGTGACGTAAAGAAGTCTCGGGGCATCAGACAAGGCGGACACAGGGCTCACAGGCACCATGGTCAAATCACAGCGTCAAGCGCATAGCCTGCTGAGCGCACCGTCCGGATCGGATCGCCCTGTCCGTATTTTGTCAGGGCCTTGCGAAGTCGGCCGATATGCACGTCGACGGTACGAACCTCGACAAATACATCCGATCCCCAGACAGCGTTGAGAAGTTGTTCACGAGAGAAAACGCGGCCCGGATGCTGGATCAGATGCTCAAGGAGCCGAAATTCGGTGGGCCCGAGATGAATTTCCTTTTCCTCCCGGCAGACGCGATGGGAGGTGCGATCGAGCGAAATATCGCCATGGGTGACGGTATCCTGAACCAGCGCCGGCCGGATCCGCCGCAGCACGGCGCGGGTGCGCGCGACCAGTTCGGCCGTGGAGAACGGCTTTGTCAGATAATCGTCGGCGCCGGTTTCCAGACCGCGAATCCGGTCCGTTTCCTCGGCACGTGCGGTGAGCATGATTACCGGGATATTCTGGGTTTTTGGCTTGGAGCGAAGTTGTCGGCAGACTTCGATGCCCGACAATTTGGGGATCATCCAGTCAAGAATGACAAGGTCTGGCTGACGCTCATCAATTTCGACCATCGCTTCCTCGCCGTCCCTTGCCAGCGAGACCTTGAAGCCCTCCCGGCCCAGATTGTAATCGAGAAGTGTGGCGAGGTCTTCCTCGTCTTCGACAACCAGCACCCGCGTGTTTGACATTGCCGACCTCTATTGCTGCACTGCAAAAATAAACTCGTCAGCTTTGGTGTGGCGAAACTTTCCCGCCTTGTCCAGTCTGCTTTTGCGCTAACGGCGCGGGATCAAGGGCGAAATGGTGGACGGGCCGTGTGTATCGCCGCCCCCGGCTGTTTCTTCAAGCCGTGTCTCCGTCAGGAAAAAGTGAAGAGATTCTGCGATGTTGATGGCGTGATCGGCGATGCGTTCAAAGGCCTTGACCATAAAGATCAGGCTTATCCCGCCCGCAACGCAATCCGGGTCCTCGCGCATGGCGTGATTGATGTCGCGCAGAACGGACTGGTATAGTTCATCGACATCGGTATCGCCCGACCAGACAGCCCGGGCTGCGGAAAGATCGTTGAGGGTGTAGGCGTTCAGAACATCAGAGAGCTGGCGCAGGCTGGCGCGGCCCAAACGCGTCACCCCACCGTGGTGGGAATCCAGCCCGTTTACGAGGACCTGTTCGATCCGCCAGGCGACTGTACGCGTGAGATCGCCAACACGTTCCAGATCACCAGCGGTCTTGATGATGGCCATCACTTCGCGAACGTCGGTCGGGGACAGGGCGTTCCGGCTCAGGGTTGTGTAAACCGATCCGTCGATGTCCTTGTAAAGGGCATCAATCCGCTGATCCGCGCTGATCACCGCGCGTGCACTGGATAAATCCCGGCGTTCGAGCGCAGAAATCGCGCTGGACAGATTTGTTTCCACAAGCCCTGCCATTTGCGCGAGCTCGATTTCAAGCTGCACCAGGTTCTCCGGACGGGTCTTTTTTGTAGCGATTGTCATTTCGTTTCGGAGCAATTAAACCATCTTCTAGCCTTGCCCTGCTTTTGTGACAGCATTATTGCAAAATCATCACACAATAGCGATCAGCAGCAGATTTTCTGTCGAAAACCCGATGGAATTCAGCCCTGTGGCTGAATTCCATCGGGTGTTTCCGGGTCGCCTTGCAGGGCCGCTTCTTGCCGTGATCGTCGCTTGTCGGCTGTCGCGCTGGCGAGATAGCAGGTGAAGGCCGTCCCGACACCGGCGCGGCTTTCAACTTGCAGGCCACCTTTGTGACGGTTGACAATATGTTTGACAATGGCAAGGCCCAGACCGGTCCCGCCGCTTTTGCGGCTGCGTTCAATATTGACCCGGTAAAATCGTTCGGTCAGGCGTGGCAGGTCAGACCGGTCGATACCCGGGCCATGATCGCGCACCTGAACAAACGCCAGCCCCTCGACCTCCAGGCCAAGGCGCGCTGCGGTCTGGATGGCACTGTCGCCGGTGCGTTCAAAGGCCTCGGGCTGCGGGGTCAGTCCGGGCGCTTCGCCATAGCCAAGCCGGATCGTGATCCGCGGCGGCTCACCGCCATATTTTACCGCGTTGTGGATAAGATTTTGCGCCGCCTGCAGGATTTCATCCCGGTCGGCGCGCACGGGCATTGCCAGGCCTTCGTCAATCACAAGGCTGACATCAGCTTCTGATTTTTCAATCAGCGGGCGCAGCCCGTCCATGACCTCCTCGACAATATCACGCAGATCAACGATCGAGACCGGAGCGATATGTTCATTAAGCTCGATTTTTGACAGCGACATAAGATCGCTGACAAGCCGCTGCATCCGTTCAGCCTGCTTTTGCATGATCTTCAGAAATCTCTTCTGGGCTTCAGGGTCGCTCTTTGCCGGGCCCCTCAAGGTTTCGATATAGCCAACAAGCGAGGCGAGCGGGGTGCGCAATTCGTGACTGGCTGCGGCAATAAAATCGACGCGCATCTGTTCGATCCTGTGCTCCGTCGTCAGATCATGGATCATCAGGAGGATCCGTTCATCCTCGGAAGCTTGATCGAGCGGCGCAACATAAGCGCGGCAGAACCGGTTCACCGAACCGGTCATTTCGAAGTCAACGATCCTCGGACGGTTTTCCAGCGCAACCATATCAAATGTATCAAAGACCGGCGCCGCGCGCAGAACCGAAGCAAGATGACGCCCCTCTGCATCGGTCCGGTTAATGAATTTCTCTGCAGCCGTATTGGTAGAAACGACAGTGCCGTCACGCTCAAGCAACAGGAGTGGCTCGGGCAGGACCTGTGCGATCTTTCGGGCAAGTCGCAGGGCGGCAAGCTCGGCTTCCTCCTCTCCAAGCTCGGCCTTGATAATCCGCTGGATCGGTTCGGCCCAAAGCCGACCGGCTGAGAGGCGATACCGAATGGCAAATCCGATGAGGAAGACAACGGCAACAAGCACGCCGGTCCGCGGGGTCACCGTTTCGCTGATAACCAAAACCAGGACTATACCGATACTGATGGAAAAGCCCCACAGAAAATCGCGCAGACGAACCCGATCAGCCGTCTGACGGATCAGATTTGCCAGGTCATCCATGGCTGACCTCCCGCTTTTTCAAGGGCGGTGGCTCACTTTCTCATTTCCGCGGCGATAAAGGCGTCGATGCGGCTTTCAAGCACCGAAAGCGGCACAGCACCATTTTCGAGAACCGCATCGTGAAAGCGCCGCAGGTCAAAGTTTGGCCCGAGGGCCTTCCGGGTGCGCGCCCGTAATTCCTTGATCTTGAGTTCGCCCGTCTTGTAGGCAAGCGCCTGACCCGGCCAGGTGATGTAACGGTCGATTTCCGCCTTTACATTATGCTCTGAAAGCGCGGTATTGTCTGCCATAAAATCGATCGCCTGCTGACGGGTCCAGCCTTTTGCATGCATGCCCGTGTCAACAACAAGCCGGCAGGCACGCCACATCTCATAGGAAAGCCGGCCAAAATTCTGATAAGGGTCTTCGTAAAAGCCAACATCAAGCCCAAGACTTTCCGCATACAAACCCCAGCCTTCGACAAAGGCGGTAAAGCCGCCATAGGCCCTGAAGGGTGGCAGGTCGAGTTCCTGTGCCAGCGCGATCTGGAAATGGTGCCCGGGCACGGCTTCGTGAAGGGTCAGCGCCTCGAGTTCATAGAGGGGGCGCTGATCAAGCAGCGAGGTGTTGATCCGATAGACACCGGCACGCGAGCCGTCTCCGGCAGGGCGTTCATAATAGGCCGTTGTTGTTCCTTCCGCGATATCGGCCGGGACAGGTTTTACCGTGTACGGCATTCGGGGAAGTTTCGTGAACAGTTTCGGCAGTTCACCATCAATCCGCTTGGAAATGGTCGATGTGACCGAAACAAGTTCCTCCGGCGTTTTTGCGTAGAATTGCGGATCGGTGCGCAGGAAGGTCTGGAACGCCTTGAAATCGCCGTCGAAGCCGGTTTGCTCGATGGTTTTTTCCATCTCGGCCCGGATACGCTTTACCTCTGACAGCCCCTTGTCGTGGATTTCGTCGGGAGTTTCGTCGGTTGTCGTATACTGACGCGCGCGATAGGCATAATAATCAGAACCGTCCGGATAGTCCGACGCCCCGACGCCTTGTTTACAGGCGGGCGCATAGCTTTTGTCATAATAGTCGGCATACGCCGTGATCGCCGGCAGCACTTCTCCGCCTACGGTTTTGCGGGCGGCTTTCTCAAGACGTTTCCAGTCGCCTGCATCAATCCCGTCGGGCCGGGTTTCAAAGGGTTTCAGGAAGACACTGTCGGCGCTGTCGTCAACAAGATGGAACCGGATGCTATCGCCGACCCCTTCCATCGGCTTGCAGGGCTGCGTCCAGCCGGCTTCAATCCCGGCGGCCATGACCGAGCGCGCCTCGCGCAGATAGCGCGGCATATCACCAAGCCGGGCAATATAGCTTTCATAATCGGCCAGCGTGAAAAAAGGCAGACTGTCCGGCAGGCGCGTCAGGAATGTGTGCGGCCCGTTCCGGTTTGTCATGACAAGATATTTCCCGCCAAACGCGGCCCCTTCCAGCGTGATTTCAAGCTGACGTTGCAGGAGGTCGTAATTGGTCTGGTCGTCAGCGGACAGGGCCGGCCGGTCGATGGCCAAAAGGCGATCAAGAAAACGCTCAGACCGCGCAATCAGAGCGTCGTGGGCGTCCAGCGACACGCTGCCAAGCCGGTCATCATAGGCACGCTCGCCAAGGGAGGTGGCAAAGGTCGGGTTCGCCTCAAGGACGCTCGCCCAGTGATCATCAAGAAGGGTTTCAAACGCCGCCTGTGCGCGTTCCCCGGTCTGCGCGTCCGGTGCCGTCTGGCCCATGGCACTGGCAACGCCCTGCGGGATCGCGCCCATGGTCAAACCCAGAGCAAACAGGCCCGCGGCAAGTCCTGACTTCAGTCTCATCCAGCCCTCCAAATCGTGATCGGCACGCCCGGTCCCCAGCATGATGGTGCGGTGACGTTGTGCCCAAAGCGCTCTCGTCTTATCGCGTGCAGTATTATTTCACAATTTCGCCAGCGGGCAGTAGGTTTTTTTTGACGCCAAGTCCCGCAAAAGCAGGCCGGACCATGCTAAACTCGCCAAAGAATCACCCTCGGGTCATGCCAGGTTCCAGGTAATACCGGGTTCCGGGTCATACCGGGTTTCGGGTTTGGCCATATTCCGGGCGCCCACATGAACGGATGGTCAGGCCGGGCAGACTTGTCGCCTCTCGCACGGGCCCCATTTTTACTTGCAGGAGGACTGTTTATGCAATTCATCGCTTTGCTTCTTGTCATACTCTCTTTTGCGCTCGCGCCCGCGGCGGCCTCTGCGGACAATACCCGGCAGAAAGCCGAATCGCTTGTCCGGCAGGCCACGGAAACGATCGGCTTTTTTTCATCGGACGACCACTATGATGGGCTCTGGAAACAGGCGGCGCGCGCCAAAGCAATCATCGTGATCCCGGAAAACATCAAGGCGGGGTTTCTTTTTGGCGGTTCGGGCGGCACGGCCGTGATGATTGCCCGTAACGACGATGGGTCCTGGTCGGGTCCGACATTCCTGTCTGTCGGGTCGTTTTCCTTCGGGCTTCAGGCCGGGGGCCAGGTCTCCGAAATCGTCCTTCTTGCCATGACCAACCGCGGCAAGGAGCGATTATTGTCCACCTCGGCAAAGCTCGGCGCCGATGTCTCGATTGCGGCGGGCCCGCTCGGGGGCGGCGCCGAAGTCAAGACGGCGGATATTCTTGCCTATGCCCGCTCTCGCGGCCTGTATGGTGGTCTGACCGTGGAAGGGTCGGTCCTTGACGTGAAAACTAAGTGGAACCGGGCCTACTATGGTGCTGATATATCCGCCTATGACGTGGTTTATCGCGGGGTCGAGGATAATCCGGCTTCCCTGCCGCTGCGCCGGGCGGCGGCCCGATTGTCGAGCCGGTGGGACAGCCGGGACCGGCCCGTCACAAGTGCGCGCGATGAGCAGCAATACCCGGAGGCAACCACGATCGACCCGCCACCCGGCCGCGTCTATGACCGACCCGGCGACGTCGAGGCGGTTCCCCTGGATCAACCGGCCGGTGAGCCCTACCGCGCCCCGGGGACGACCGAACCAGAAGGGGGCGTGCCCGGTGCGGTCCGGTCGGACTCCACGGTTCCGGGCAATCCCGGCTCTGCCGCGCCGCGTCGCCGTGTGATCGATCCGGCATACCGCGATCCCGATGCCTCAATCTATCGCGACGGGTATGCGCCTGCCGACCCCTATCAAGAGCGCTACCGCGACCCGTATGCCAATCCGAGCCGGAATCCTTATGCTGTTCAGCGGTCAGGCGACCCTTATTATCTCGAAGGGGAAACGCCCGTAATCCGCGATGCAAATGGCGATCCGATCGGTGAAGATGACGCGGTTTTCGGGGCGCCGATCAAACGCAGCCCTGATGATGAACCGGGAAATTAGGTTCGTTCATGGTTGGCAAAGACCAGACAGACGGCACGACCCCAGAGATTGCCTTCGAGATGCGTGAGCTTTCCGGGGCGCGCTTGTTTTCACCGTCGGCGGCACGCAATCGCGGCCCGATTACGGAGACCATGCAGGCCTTGTTGCCACGGGCAGGGCTGTTCCTCGAAATCGGCGCGGGCACCGGTGAGCATTGTGTCCATGCCGCGCCTGGTTTTCCCGCGGTGACCTGGCATCCCGGCGATCCCGACCCGGCCTCGCGTGCCTCTATTGCCGGCTGGATTGCGGAATCGGGCCTGCCCACTATCCGTGCGCCCCATGCCATCGACGTGACACAGGCCGACTGGTTTGCCGATTATGACGCGCGCGTTTCGGCGCTGATCTCGATCAATATGATCCACATTGCGCCTTTTGCTGCTGCCAAAGGTCTGTTTGCCGGGGCCGGTGCCCTGGTGGCAGAAAATGGCGTGGTTTTTCTCTATGGCCCGTTCAGCCGGGACGGCGTGCAAACAGCGGCGTCTAACGCCGATTTCCATGCCAGCCTGAAAGCACGTGACCCGCAATGGGGCGTAAGGGATCTCGACCGTGAGATTTTGCCCCTGGCGCATTCGAACGGCCTTGTTCTCGACCGCGTGGTCGCCATGCCGGCGAATAATCTGTCCGTAACCTTCAGGCGGGCTTGAAGGTCAGCGCCACGCCATTATTGCAATAGCGCAAACCCGTTGGCGCAGGCCCATCCCTGAACACGTGACCCTGGTGCCCGCCGCAACGCGCACAGTGATATTCAGTCCGTGGCAGAACAAGTTTGTAATCGGTCTTTGTCCCCAGCGAATTCGGAAGGTGGTCATAAAAAGAGGGCCAGCCCGTGCCGGAATCAAATTTCGTTTTGGCATCGAAAAGATCAAGGCCGCAGCCTGCGCATGCAAAAATGCCGTCGCGCTTCTCATCATTAAGCGGGCTGGTGAAAGCGCGCTCTGTGCCTTCTTCGCGCAGGACGCGATACGCCTCGGGCGACAACCGCTCTTTCCAGTCGGTATCGCTCAACTGCCAGGCGCTATCGTTTTGAACTCCGTTGGGGTCGGGGTTATTCACGCGATCTTCTCCTTCACCATGCACATGGCCATGGCGGGCCAGCGGGCGACCATAGCCGGCCTCGGCCAACAGGCCAAAGCTCGCTACCGTCAGGCCACCCGATAAAAGAGTCCGTCTGTTCACAGCTTTTCTCCTAAGCGGTCAGGCATTCGCCGCCATCACCGCGCTAATGAATACGGGAAATAGGAGCAAAAGGCCGGTTTCTCGATTGCTTTTGAACCGTTTCAAACAATTGTGAGCATCATTGATGTCCAGGCTATACACCTGCCAGCCGGTATGGATTGCCGCGGGACCCAGCAGAAACGCAATTAAAAGCTTACCGGGATTGCCAAAAAGCGCAATGGCCGAAAGGGCAAGGGTCAGAAAGTAAAAGACCGCCACCACCGGCTTTGTCCGGCGCCCGAGCGCGCGAGCCGATGATTTGACCCCCACAAGCGCGTCGTCCTCCCGGTCCTGGTGAGCATAAATCGTGTCATAGCCAAGGGTCCAGAAAACCATTGCGAGATACAAGATCAGGACGGGTGGGGCAAGGCTGCCGGTGACGGATGCAAAGCCAACAAGAACGCCCCAATTGAAAGTTAGCCCCAGCCAGAGCTGTGGCCACCAGGTGATGCGTTTCATGAACGGATAGGCCGCAACCAGCGCAAGCGAGGCAAGGCCAATCAGGATCGTAAAACGGCTGAACTGGATCAGGATCAAAAATCCGACAAGACTGAGCGCGATGGCGAGGAAAGACGCCTGCCGTGCGCTGACCTGCCCTGCCGGGATAGGGCGGTTGGCCGTGCGGGCGACCCTGGCGTCGATATCGCGGTCAACAATGTCATTATAGGTACAGCCGGCGCTCCGCATCACAAAGCTTCCGGCTCCGAAAAGAACGCCGTACCATAGGGCGATTGGCCAAAGGATCGCACCGGGCGCCACGGCCATGCCAAGGCCAAGCCCCATCAGGCAGGGGAGAAACAAAAGCCACGTTCCAATCGGCCGGTCGGCCCGCATCAACCGCAGATAGGGCACGGCGGCGGGCGGGGCTAGCCGGTCGACCCAGCTGTTGGCCTCGGCGTCCGCCGGGCGCGGGGCTGATGGGGCAGTCTGGCGGGTGGTCATGAGGGCTCCTCGGGAAGACGCGGGCGAGACTGCCTTCTATAGGGGATGTTCGCAAGATTGAGGGAGTGGGTTCATGCCGACAACGCCCCGGCTTTATATCGAGATGCCCCTGGCCGACGGCGCGGCGCTGCCGCTTGGCGCGGATCAGGCGCATTATCTCGTCACGGTTCTGCGCAAGGGGGCGGGGGACCGTGTCGAAGTCTTCAACGCCGAGGCGGGGG
>CAYSMJ010000043.1:15129-17854 GCA_964432075.1 uncultured Caulobacterales bacterium
TACGGCCACCGTGCTCGAGGCCGGCAAACGCAAGGCGGTCCTGCGCATTGGCCCGCCCTCCCGCCTGCCGGAACCGGTCTTGCCGCTCACCCTCTATTTTAGCCCTATCAAACGCGGGCCGATGGAATTTCTGGTTCAAAAGGCAACGGAGCTGGGCGTTACAGCGCTCCGGCCGGTCACAACGGCACGCACAGTCGCCAGGGGCTTCAACCGGGAGCGTCTGATTGCCATCGCGGTGGAGGCCGCCGAGCAATGTGAACGGCTGAGCGTGCCTGAACTCGGCGATCCGGTCCCGCTTGCCAGAGCGCTGGCGGACTGTGCTGTGCCGGTGTTGTTTGCTGATGAAAGCGGCGATGATCCGAAGGCGCGATGGGGCGGCGATACGGGGCGGGCTGCCCCTTTGTTGCGTGTCCTGCAGGCCGAGACGCCCCGGTTCGCCCAGGGCGCAGCGGTGCTGATCGGCCCGGAAGGCGGGTTTACACCGGAAGAGCGGACCCTGTTGCGCGCGCGCGATAACACCTTTCCTGTCAGCCTTGGTCCGCTTATCCTGCGGGCAGAGACGGCTGCCCTGACGGCGCTTGCCCTTATCGGGGCAGGCCTGCATCCGGATTAACCATCGGGAGAGTATCAGATGTCGCTTGCTCCGCTTCTTGCCGCGCCGTGGCATATTCAGCTCCATGTTGCCGCCGCCCTTGCTGCGATGGTGCTAGGGACGATCCAGTTTCTCGGACCGAAGGGGACGCTCCCGCACAGGCTGCTGGGCCCGCTCTGGGTTGCCCTGATGGCCACGGTTATTCTCACCGCCGTGTTCATCGTGCGACCGCGCGCACCGGGCGAGCCCTTCACGGCCCATTTCTCCTTTATCCACTATATTTTTATCCCGCTGACGACCTATGGGCTGATCGACGGACTGATCCCGGTCATGCGGGGTGGCCCACGCATGAAGCGCCATGGCGGCTCTTTTTTCGCGATTTTTCTGGGTGGGCTCATTATCGCTGGCGCGTTCACGCTGATGCCCGGACGGATCATGCATGATGTTGTTTTTGACAAACGCCTGTCGGATAACCCGCAGGCGTTTGGTCCGCCTTATTTTTATTTCCTGCCGGGTGCCAAGCCGCCGGGGCGCGGCCCGCGGGAGGACGACCAGCCGGACAAGGAGGCCGCGCTCCCGGGCGCAAAAATGTGATCCCTCGCGGCGCTTGACAGGCGCGAGACCCGCGAACATGGAGTTTGCAACTCCAGCGGAACCAACAAGTCGAGGCCTGCCCCTGATGTCCATGCGCACAAACGCTCCCGCCGATGATCCTGTAATCGAGGATCTTGATCAGCTCACGGCCTATCTCGCCTCTGGCTGCAAACCGAAACAGGAATGGCGCATCGGGACGGAACATGAAAAGTTCGTTTTCTCCCGTAAGACCCTGAAGCCTGTTCCCTATGAGGGCGAGACGGGGATCCGCGCCATCCTTGAGGCCCTGTCACGTGAGACAGGCTGGGCACTTGTCATGGAAGGTGACGGGGCTGACGCGCACCCCATCGGGCTTAAGGGCGATGACGCGTCGGTATCGCTGGAGCCGGGCGGGCAGTTCGAATTGTCAGGCGCCCCGCTCAGGGATGTTCATGAAACCTGCAATGAGGTGCACACCCATCTTGCAGCAGTAAAGTCCGTGGCCGAACCGATGGGGGTTGCCTTTCTTGGCATGGGCTTTGCGCCGACCTGGACGCGCGATGAGATGCCACGCATGCCCAAGGCACGCTACACCATTATGCGGAATTACATGCCAAAGGTCGGCTCGCTCGGCCTCGACATGATGCACCGGACCTGCACGATCCAGGTCAATCTTGACTATGGGTCGGAAGCCGATATGGCGGCAAAATTCCGCACTGCCCTTGCCCTGCAACCTGTCGCCACGGCGCTTTTCGCCAATTCCGGCGTAACCGAGGGCCAGTCCAATGGCTGGGCCTCCTGGCGGGCCAATATCTGGACGGATACGGATGCGGATCGCACGGGCCTTCTCGACTTTGTTTTTGACGAGGGTTTTGGTTTTGAGCGGTACCGGGATTATATGCTTGATGTGCCGATGTATTTTGTTGCGCGCGGCGGCGATTATATAGACGTTGCAGGCCAGTCCTTCCGTGACTTTCTGCGGGGCGCGTTGCCCGGTCTGCCGGGGGAGCGCCCGACAATGACCGACTGGGAAGATCATCTGTCTACCGCCTTTCCAGAGGTGCGGATGAAGAAATTCCTTGAAATGCGCGGCGCCGATGGTGGGCCCTGGGCCCGGATCTGCGCCTTGCCCGCCTTCTGGGTCGGGCTGTTATATGACGATGTGGCGCTTGATGCGGCGTGGCAGGTGGCAAAAGGCTGGAGCGCAGAAGAGCGCGCGGCCCTGCGGATTGATGCGGCCCTGTATGGTTTTCAGGCAAAAATCGGAGGGCGGACAGTGCAGGAAGTGGCGCTGGAGATCCTTGAGATCGCAAGGGCGGGGCTTGTCCGGCGCGGGGCCAAGGGTAATATCTCCATGAACGAAACCGAATATCTCATTCCGCTTTTCAAGATCGCCGAATCCGGCGAGACTATGGGCGAATATACCGCCCGCGTCTGGTCCGAAGAGCTGGAACGCGACCCACACAAACTTTTTGATGCCTGTGCCTATTGATAGACAATATCTTTCTCTGCATGCCAACCCCGATAAACCACTCCGTCAACGTTTTTGGCGATGTCACC
>CAYSMJ010000044.1:0-6500 GCA_964432075.1 uncultured Caulobacterales bacterium
GGCATCAACGGGCGGTTCGGTAAAATCGCCGAGCTCAAGATCAGGAAAGGGTCCGCATGCGAGCCGTTCAGTTGGCGCGAGACCACACCAGGGGTCTTCCGGCGCGGTTTTTGCCATGGCGACACACCGCTCGGCCAGCGCGCTGAGTGTTTCGGGCCGCAAATCATTTGTCGAGACACAGGCCTGGCGTTTGCCAATCATGACGCGCAGGCCAAGGTCCTGCTCTTCGGATCGTTCCAGGTCTTCCAGATTACCGAGTCGGTAGGACACCCCGCTTGAGACGCCGTGGTGCAAAAGGGCATCGGCGGCTTCGGCACCCTCGGCCTTTGCCCTGGTCAGGAGTTCGGAGAGGATGGATTGGGCAGTTTTCGTGTCCATGGGGCTCCGCGCAGTTTGCGTGACATGTTTCCCCCGCCCGGCTCGGTGCGGGGTTGAAACGTTTCATTAGGCGGTTCATTTCGCTTATGCAAACGCGGGTGACACCGATGTGTGATCGCCTACTGTCGCAGGATCATTTCGCCGTCACGGGTTTCGACACCGTCGAGCTTTGACAGAAAACTCATCCCCAGAAGGTTGGTGTTGAGACTGTCATCCGGCAGGATGATGGCCTCCACATCTCGGACCCGGAGCCCTTCGAGGGTTATTTCGTCGATGGTAACCGGCGCGCCCCGCGTGCGACCGTTCGCCGTGGAAACCACCTGGGTAAAGTCTGAAGGCCGGGCCCGAAGGCCGGCTCGGTCTGCATCACTTTCGCGCAACGCCACCGCATAGGCGCCGGTGTCCACGAGAAAATCAACAGGTCGGCGATTGACGTCGGCCGCGGTATAATATTGTGCGTTCCGCGCAGCTTTCAGGCGAACCTCGCGGGCATAATAGCTGCTCTTGGGTTTCGGCGTGATCGTGTGCGCTGTCGTCGCGGCTGGTGTCGGGGGAACTTTGGTGCGTTCAACATATTTAACACCCCCAATCGCCCCGGCAACAAGCAGGCCCGCAAGGAGAATTTCAAATTTCATCCCGCCACTCCCTATTTATTTGGACAGGTGGAGTTCGACCAGATCATCGGCAATTTTACCGAAAGCCTCGATCAGTTCGACAGAGTTTTCTGCATCAATGTAATTCGAGGGATTGCTGGCGCATTCTTCGAGCATTATCTTTGTATTAAGGTCGGTCACCTCGAATGCGACTGTATAGATTTTGATATCTTTGCTTTTTATTTCTGTACAGAGTTCCTCCGTATAGAGGTTTGCAAGATCTGTATCTGACCAGCCGTGATAGGGGTTTGTTGTTGTCTGGGATTCCGTTGAAATCGTATTGTCACCATCCGTCATGAGAACAAGGGCTTTAACGCCCAGTTCGGTACTTATTTCGGTGTAGGATTTTGCTTCCGAGAAGGGAGCGATATCGGATAACAAGCGGTAACCCCAGATAAGCCCGCTGGGAATATATGTGTTGCTTCTTGTCACCATTGCGTCAATTGCGGTTTCGATCGTCGATACCGTGTCAGTAAGAGGTGTAATGACTGTCGGGCAATCCGGTCCGTACGGAGGAGCCCAATTCAGAAGGCCACGCACAGGCGATGCATGATAATCCCGATCTTCGATATTCAAGGGGTAGGCTCGTGAGCCAACACAACCCTGCCATGTCAGGTCTTGGGTTTCATCAGAACAGTCATTGACTGTTGAAACACCTTCCGGGCAAACCCATTTCGTGCATTCATACGGCCCATTTTCGTAACTATCACAGGTCGTGGTTTCCAGAAAACACCCCAGCGCTTCGGAGGCAGGTTCGTCAACATAGCAAACGGTTTTGATTTCCGTATCATCGGCGGGAACATCCAGCCATGACGAACCACCGGAGCTTGTGCCTATATTTACATAGCTGTCAAACGGGACCAGCCCGACCTTGATATTGGGATTGCCGTCGATCATGATCGCGTCAGTCAGTGTTTTAGCCGCTGTCTTCAAGTCTTCGATTTTTGTTCCTGCCATCGATCCTGTATTGTCCAGTACCAAGACAAGCTCGAGCGCTGCGGGAGGTGCGACCTTGACTTCGGATTTTACACCGACATCAAGTGCATCTATACCGATAACTGTCATCAGAATGGTATCAACGGTTCCCGTTGCCGTGACAGTATAGGCGCCGCCAGCCCCGGACTGCAGGGTGAATTCATCGAGATTCAACAAGGTGTTGCTATTTGCGAGAAAGATCTTTTTCGCAATTGCCTCAAGCTCTTCGTCCGACTTTGATTTATCAAGGGATTTTGCTCTGGCTGCCGCCAGCAGGCCCGCATCGGCAGCCTGTTCAAGCTCCGTTCTAATAGAGGTGGTGTGGCTCATATCGACGGCAAAACCCGCAATCATCATCAGGGGGATTGCGAGAATCCCAAACATCATGGCAAAGTTTCCTGACGCGTCTGTTGTGAAATTTTTCAGCATCTTTTCGCTCCGCACTTCCATGTGTGAGAACTGACATAATTTCGTGAATAAAATTATATGAAATGACCCATACATAGTTTATATTTTTAACCATACTTGTATACAAGTTCTTAATGGCAATGTGTAAAATTGAAGATATAAAGTGGAGCATCAAAAGTTACGGGAAGGTTCATAGTCTTGCCAAGAAGAAACGCAATCGGCGACGGTTCCGGAACCGCAGCTGTAGAGTTTGCGCTGCTCGCGCCGGTTTTTTTCGGGCTGCTTTTGGCCATTTTTGAAACGGGTATGTTCTACTTTGTGAATTCAGCAGTAAAGCTGGCAAACGAGAATGCAGCGCGCGCCATTCGAACAGGACAGGCTCAAGGAGCTATGTCGCAGGCGCAGTTTTTTGATGAGATCTGTAATGTTGTTAAAGTCTTTGGCAATTGCGACGAAAAGCTAGCCGTCGAGGTCAAGCGTTATGATGATTTTGCCGCATTGGCCGCGGATACTGCCGGTGTAACCTGTCGCGATTCAAGTGATCCGGACGGGGTGTCGACGGCTTACGAGCCGGGGGACAGTTATGATATTATTCAAGTCCGTGTCTGTTTTCTTCAGAGAACTTTTACCCCGTTTATCGGTACAAATTTTGACCATACGGGCGATGGAAATATGAAACTTGTCTCGACAGTGATTTTTCGAAATGAACCCTTCAACAACTGATCGATAAAGCCATGATGAAACACCTTGTTCGTTTCAAATCCGACCAATCCGGGCTCGGGGCTCTTGAATTTGCCCTTATCGCACCGATCATGATTGTTATGCTGTTTGCGATCAATGAAGGCTGCGCCGCGTTTGAGGCTGCGCGTCGCGCAAACCTCGCCGGAAATACACTGGCAGATCTTGTTGCCCAGGAGCGCGAAGTTACCCCCGAAATGCTTGATGACGCGATGGTAGGTGTGCGTCACATTATTGAGCCTGATACAAGTACGCTGGAGGTCAAAGTTCTTAGTCTCATTATTGATCCAGATACAGATAAGGTCGTCGTTGCATGGAGCCGGGATAATAGTGGCGGCGAGCCCTATGCGCCGGGATCGGCCTATTCGAAGGTTGACCAGAGCAACTTTTACGATGCGTCGGCATCGGTAATCGTTGCCGAAACAAAATATATCTACAAATCCAAAATTGCAAAAAAGATGGCGCCCGAGTTTACCTTCGACAAAATCAATTTCCGATGGCCCCGAAGGACCCAGACCATTCAACTTGTCCAGTAGCTGTGGGCCGGGAGCGCAAAGAAACTACCGCATCTTCAAGGCAATCGAAGTCAATAAAGATGCGCTAGTGGTACGAATCTGACGTTTCGCACCCCTGCGTATTTTTCTGATGGATCAACTTATCCAGCCATTTGAGTGAGATAGAGTTCGTTATACGTTGAACGGTACGGACTCAAATGTCTGGGTCGATCCACTAGTGTCCTGATCGACAAATGAGTTGTATTCTCTGTTACGGAACCAGGGAGGTGAAAATGTCGAGAGGTCGGGCGGTGGCGATAGTGCTGGAAGGCATGGAGAAGAGTGAACTAACGGCGTTGACGCGCAAGCATGGCGCGCCGCAAGCCTTGGCGCAGCGGGCGCGTATTGTTCTGGCTGCGGCTGCCGGTCTCAACAACAGGGAGATTGCGGCCAGGGTCGGCGTCTGCGCTGTGACGGTCGGCACATGGCGCAATCGTTTTTCGGAACGCCGGATGGATGGGCTCTACGACGAGCCGCGCCCCGGCGCACCGCGCCAGATTGGCGATGAGGAGATCGCGACCACGATCCGCAAGACGTTGGAGACACTGCCGAAAGGTGCCACGCACTGGAGCCTGCGGAGCATGGCCAGGGAAATCGGCCACGCGCCCTCGACCGTCCACCGTATCTGGCGTGCCTTCGGGCTGCAGCCGCACCGTGCGGAGACCTTCAAGCTTTCTTCCGATCCGTTGTTCGTGGAGAAGGTGCGCGACATTGTCGGGCTCTACCTGTCGCCACCCGAGCGCGCCCTGGTGCTATGTGTTGATGAAAAATCCCAGATCCAGGCGCTTGATCGCACGCAACCTTTGTTGCCAATGCGGCCCGGCCAGGCCGAACGGCGCACGCATGATTACAAGCGCAACGCAACGACGTCGCTGTTCGCGGCGCTCGACGTGAATGCGGGAACCAATGTTGGCAAATGCATGCGCCGACATCGGGCGACACAATTCCGCAAGTTCCTCGACGAGGTCGAGCGCAACGTGCCCACCGATCTCGACATTCATGTCGTCATGGACAATTACGGTACGCACAAGACCAAGCTCATCCGCGATTGGTTCGCCAAGCGCCCGCGCTGGCATGCGCATTTCACGCCGACGTCAGCGTCATGGATCAATCAGGTCGAACGCTTCTTCGAGCTGCTGACTGACCGCGCCCTCAAGCGGGGGGTATTCCGCTCGGTTGCCGAGCTTGAAAGTGCCATCAACGAGTCCATAGAGGCCACAAATGCCGAACCAAAACCCTTCCGCTGGACCAAAACCGCAGACGACATCCTGGCCAGCATCCAACGCTTCTGCCTCCGAACGCTTGAGGCAAATGCATAGAATGAACCGGATTTCAGAATCGGGACACTAGTCCTGCCAGTCTTTGTTTTCGCATCGTTGCCAGCCATAATGATGAACCACATTGGCGGCACGAAAGGCTCTACCCGGGCACAGTGATCCGAAACACACACCCCAGACACTCGTGGCTGCGGCATTGGCGGTGTTCAACAACCATATCCGAATTGATCAGCGTCTGGAACAAGGTCTCAAACACAGCCTTATGCCAGGGGCAGCCCGGAAGGGCCATGCGATTTTCCGGAATAACGATCTCGACCCATGGCCAGCTATGATGCTGGCGAAGACACACCCGGCTTGAACCGCAAAAAGTCCAGGCAATGCGGACGATCGCCCGGGCAAGCTGGTGGGCGGCGCAATTGCGCGGCATGAAGCGCAAGGCGGTTTTGGCAAAACCCGGCATGCGATGCGCAAGGATATACCGGCCTGTCCGTCGACCGGCATCAACCGCGATATGACCAGCTTTAACGGCGCCGACCTCACAATAGAGCCGGTGGAACAGCCTGATGGCCAGATCCTCGTCAATCATCTGCGTTGGCGGATGAGCAATCATGCCCCGGCACCCGACGCGCCCGAAGATGGTATCGCGCAGGGCCGTATGCCCTGCCTCTGTCAGGGCATGGCAAGGCCATCCGGCGCCACAGAATGCGCAGCAGACTTGGCGCGGCGACGGACCTGCTTCAGGCGGAAGGCAACGGCCCAGAAACCAAGGATCATCAAAACCCACACTTCCGGTTCCGGCGCCGGCGCGGATACGTGCACGACCTGCCCGTCAATGGTAATGTAATCGACCCGTACGCCTTCATCCTGCGGGACATCGAAAAGCGTGACGATACGGAGGAAATTGCATCCTCCGAAATTGTCGCACTGATTGCCGAACAGATTGCTGGCAATGATCTGCTGGCCGGAGAAGAAGGTTGTGCTAGCCAGAACAGACGACACGCCGTTCTGGAACACGCCGACCTCAATCCGGCCAAGGGCGAGGCCAAAGGGGCTCGGCAGGGCGGTAAAGACGGCGAGGGAATCATTCGGCGCGGAGGTCGCGAACCCGATATCAGTAACCAGTTCAAGCGCACTGTCGCGGGCAACAGTGTAGGTCTCGCCATCATCGGCGCTGAGGGCGAGCGCCCCCGCGGTCGTATAGGCGTCCGGATTAGCAAAGGTTGCGGTCGCCGCGTGGGTGTGCGCCGCAAAGAAACCGGCCAAGCCTGCAAGAATGATCAACGTCATGCGGTTCATGGGCAAGTCGTGGCACAATTGCATTTCCCGGCGGTGAAGAAAGCTGGTTAACACAATAAAATTCATTAAAAAGTGTGAGGCCTGACCATAATGGCTTGATGCGGTCCCTTACCGATGTCGCATGCGCTCCGGGCTTTCTCATCGCGAACAATGCGCAAATCAGGGCCTGCCCCCGATAAGGATGACCGGCGCACATGACGAGGACGACCCTCGTCAAGACC
>CAYSMJ010000044.1:6510-17770 GCA_964432075.1 uncultured Caulobacterales bacterium
CGATTTACAACTATTTAAGCGTTATACTGTCATCTTTTGCGACTGATATTTGTTGCGTACCGAGGGGCGCGGGCAGAACCCGCTGAGATTGTGTTGTGCACACGAGCACCCTTTGAACCTGTCCGGTTAGAACCGGCGAAGGGACGGAGAATGGCCGTAAAAATCTTTATCTGGGTTGGGCATCCACGGGGTACCTCGCTGTCGCAAGGTCTTGCCGAGGCGTACGCACGCGGTGCTGAAGCAGCGGGCGCGCAAATCCGGCACCAGCAGCTCAGCACAATGGTGTTCGATCCTGATCTTGAGGAGGGCTACCATGCCCGCAAAGCGCTTGAACCCTGTCTGAACACCTGGCGCGACAATATCCAGTGGGCGACGCATTTGTGCTGGGCTTATCCGGTGTGGTGGGGCGGGATGCCGGCGAAAACGAAAGGTGTTATCGATCGTGCCTTTCTGCCAGGGTTCGCCATGCGCTATCACGAGAATGATCCGTGGTGGGATCGTCTTCTGGCGGGACGCAGCGCGGACCTATTACTGACATCGGACGCACCGGTTTGGTTCGACCATATGACCTATGGCCGCCCTGCGAAAAATCAGGCCGGGAATGCGATCCTGAAATTTGCCGGGATCAAACCGGTGCGAACACTTCAGGTCGGTCCGGTCAAGACCGCTAGCAAAAAAACAATTGCCCGCTGGCTGAGGCAGGCCGAGACCCGGGGGCGTCGAACCGCCGGACAGGCTAGCGTTTCGTGACCCAGAACGAGTTCAATGCCTTCTGTGCACGCCTTCCGCACACGACCCATGTGGTGCAATGGGACGGCGCTGATGTCTGGAAAATTGGCGCCAAGGTCTATGCCGTCGGCGGATGGAACAAAGACGAAGACAGCTATGCAGTCAGTTTCAAATGCACCGAGATGACATTCGAAATGTACAAAGAAGCTGGCGGCGTGCGCCCGGCGCCCTATCTCGCGTCACGCGGCATGACGTGGCTACAGCGCACGCATGAGGATGCGATCAGTGATGAAGACCTGCGCGGACTGATTGCCGAATCGTACCGGCTTGTTGCCGCTGGATTAACGAAGAAATTGCAAAAGGCACTGGGATTTATATGACAAACGCAACAGATACACAGAGTGATTTTGATCAGGGCGCTGGCGAAACGGCTGCGGCCTACACCTATGATTTTCTGATCGCGGCAGCGGCCATAATTGACCACACGTTCGGCGAAGGGTTCGCAAAAGCCAATCCGGGCCTCGTCGGTGCCTGTGTTCAGGCCAGTGCCACGAACCTTTCGGCATTCATGCAGGCGGCCGCGAATATGCCCGCCCCTCCTTCGAAGGAGGAAATGGAAACAATGGAATTGTTTTTGTCTCAATTAAACAAAGATAGCACAAGTGGACCGAAGAAAACGGCGACGAAGAAAGCGTCGAAAAAGACGGCCCGTAAAACCAGAAAGGTTTAGAGCGATGAACAAGCATCTCCCCCAGTCTGAATTCAGAACGCCAGAAGTCACCACCGGCTCCCTGCCCGCAAGCCGCAAGGTCTATGTACAGTCCGAACGATTTGAGGATGTGAAGGTTCCCGTCCGGATGATTGATCTGCATCCGTCAGCGGAAGAACCGCCTGTGCCGGTCTATGATACTTCGGGGCCCTATACGGACCCGGCGATTGATATCGACGTGGAAAAGGGCCTTGCCCGCCATCGCACGGCCTGGATCAGGACGCGCGGCGGCGTGGAGGACTATGAGGGCCGGGACATCAAACCCGAAGACAATGGCGGCGCCAGCGGGCAGCATCTTGCCCGGGAATTCCCGGTGCGGAACAAACCGATGCGCGGCCTGCAGAGCCAGCCCGTCACCCAGCTGGAATGGGCCCGTGTCGGCGTCATCACAAAAGAGATGGAATATATCGCGATCCGCGAAAATCTGGGCCGCAAACAAATGACCGAGGGCGCGGAGGAACGCATTGCGCAGGGCGACAGTTTCGGGGCAGAAATCCCACCCTTTATCACCGCCGAATTTGTCCGCGATGAAGTTGCGCGCGGGCGCGCTGTCATTCCCTCGAACATCAACCACCCGGAACTGGAGCCGCAGATCATAGGCCGGAATTTCCTTGTAAAGATTAACGCCAATATCGGCAATTCAGCGGTAACCTCGTCAGTTGAGGAGGAGGTCGACAAAATGGTCTGGGCCACCCGTTGGGGTGCGGATAATGTGATGGACCTGTCCACGGGCCGCAATATTCATAATACCCGCGAATGGATCATCCGCAATTCGCCCGTGCCCATCGGCACCGTGCCGATCTATCAGGCGCTGGAAAAGGTGAACGGCGTCGCTGAAGATCTCACCTGGGCGGTGTATCGCGACACGCTGATCGAGCAATGCGAGCAGGGCGTTGACTATTTCACCATCCATGCCGGCGTACGCCTGCCCTATATCCATCTGACAGCGGACCGTGTCACGGGTATCGTCTCGCGCGGCGGATCGATCATGGCGAAATGGTGCCTTGCCCATCACCGGGAAAGTTTTCTTTACACGCACTTTGAAGAGATCTGCGAAATCATGCGGCGCTATGACGTCACCTTCTCGCTGGGCGATGGCTTGCGCCCCGGCTCTATTGCCGACGCCAATGACCGCGCCCAGTTTGCCGAGTTGGAAACCCTCGGGGAGCTGACAAAGATCGCCTGGGACCATGGCTGTCAGGTGATGATCGAGGGACCGGGCCATGTGCCGATGCACAAAATCAAGATCAATATGGAAAAACAGCTGCGCGAATGCGGGGAGGCGCCGTTCTACACGCTGGGCCCGCTCACCACTGATATTGCGCCCGGTTATGATCATATCACGTCGGGCATTGGCGCGGCGATGATCGGCTGGTTCGGCACGGCGATGCTATGTTATGTGACGCCCAAGGAACATCTTGGCCTGCCGGACCGCGATGATGTGAAAATTGGCGTCATCACCTACAAGCTGGCGGCCCACGCGGCGGATTTGGCCAAAGGGCACCCGGCGGCGCAAATCCGCGATGATGCGGTGTCGCGCGCGCGGTTTGATTTCCGCTGGGAGGATCAGTTTAATCTGGCGCTGGACCCGGAAACCGCCCGGGACTATCACGACCAGACCCTGCCCAAGGAAGCCCATAAGGTGGCGCATTTTTGCTCCATGTGCGGACCAAAGTTTTGTTCGATGAAAATCACCCAGGACGTGCGCGACTATGCTGATGGCCTGAGCGACAACGAGAAAAAAGACCTTGCCGAAATGAGCGAGAAAGGCATGGCCGAAATGTCAGAGAAATACCGCGAAATGGGCAGCCAATTATATCTTGAGGCCGACGCGGTGAAGAAAGCGAATGAGGGGTTGTAGGCTGGTGCGTCGCAAGGCGCGCGCTTGGGGCAACGCCTGGCGCAGAAAATGATTGGACTTCGTGCATACCCCGTCCGGCCCTTCGGGCGAAGTCGCGGTTGATGATGCCCATCCCTCAACCCTCCCCGTGAACGGGGGAGGATGAACCAGCGCCATCGCAGGAGACCCCCCCTCGCAGCCCGGCGCATAAACGCATTCCACCCACCAAGGTCCTGCCTTTGGCGTTTTCAAATCCTTTGGCGATACCGCTTCCAGGCTCCCATTGGCAATCACCGGGCCGTCACCGGTCATGGTGACCCACACCATATGTTCAAATTCTCCATCGGCAGGCCGGCGGGGCTTGCCATGGAGAAAGCCGATTATGCGGCGCGCTGGGGTTCGCCGACGCAAAGCTTGCGCAAGCGTGGTGACGAAGGATCCTTGTCCTGGGCATTGGGTTCGAAGGACGTGCCGGTTGGCGGCGGTTTGCCGGCCTATACGACCGAAGGCGACCTTCTCGGCGCGATCGGCGTTTCCGGTGCCAGCCAGGAACAGGATATTGCCTGTACCCTCGCGGGCCTGAAAAAGGCAGGCCTGTCAGACCGGCGCCCGGAATAAACCTGGACTGCGTTACCTTTTTGTTGGAACAAAACGCAGTCCAGACTTTTTTTGGGGGTCGCGCGTTCGAAACCAAGTCGATGGATGGGCATCATCGACGATCACACCTTTTGTGAACGCGCTCTAACAATTGCCGCCGGTTTTGGCGAGGGCTGGCGGGCTTACACGCCGACCAGACGCATAAACCGGTCTTCCATCTTCGGATCGTCCTTGAACACACCGGTAAACCGGGTGGTCACCGTGTCGACCCCGTGCTTGTGCACCCCTCGGGTCGACATGCACTGGTGTTCTGCCGTGATCATCACGGCAACACCCTTTGGCTCCAGCACGTTGGTCAGCGTATCGGCAATCTGTGCCGTGAGCTTTTCCTGCACCTGCAGGCGCTTTGCATAAGCATCGACCAGCCGCGCCAGTTTTGAAATACCGACAACCTTGCCCTTTGGCAGATAGCCCACATGGGCTGTCCCGATGATCGGCGCCATATGGTGCTCGCAATAGCTCTCCACACGGATATTCTTTAACAGAACAATATCGTCATAGCCCTCAACCTCTTCAAAAGTACGGGCCAGAATTGCTTCCGGGTCCACCTCATAACCGGTGAACCACTCGCCAAAAGCCCTGGTCACCCGTTTTGGTGTGTCCTGCAAGCCTTCGCGGGAAGGGTCATCACCGGCCCACCGGATCAGCGTCCGGACAGCTTCCTCCGCCTCGGCGCGGCTTGGCATGGAATTGACCGGCGCATCGGCTTCATCAGCGCGCACGGCGGTATCATCGTAGGCAATGGCATTCATGGGGCCTGTCCTATCGTTCAAAAAGCGATCGTAAATTCGCAATTCTCGGGGTAACAAGAATAGCGGGCTTGTAACGAATGATGTTACGATTTTAATATAGGGGCAGATTTGTTTTCTGACAAATCACCCATGCTCACCAGCCGGTGAATAGCCGGGCCGCAAAACCACAAAGCCCTGTTTTAATTTACAAATTTCTATCAGAGCCGGATTGCAACACAAAGCGAGCCCCCCGCTGTCGCATCGGGCTTGCTGTGCCGCGAGCCCCTTGTTTATCCGCGTCACCGGTTGCTTAAACGCGCATGCGCGCCGTAAACCGGGCGCCCAAGACCAAGCCTTAAAGGGAACCCCATGACCGACGTGCCCCGTCTTTATCTGACCAACTCGCTGACGCGGACAAAAGCGCCCTTCGCTCCGGAAAATCCTGCGCGAGTCACCCTCTATGTCTGTGGGCCCACGGTCTATAACCATGCCCATATCGGCAATTTTCGGCCTGTTGTCGTATTTGACGTCCTCTTCCGGCTTTTGCGCGCGCGCTATGGCGATGATCATGTAATCTTTGCCCGGAATTTTACCGATATCGACGACAAGATCATCAAGGCCGCCGCC
The DNA here is from genome assembly GCA_964432075.1 of uncultured Caulobacterales bacterium. Classification (GTDB taxonomy): domain Bacteria; phylum Pseudomonadota; class Alphaproteobacteria; order Caulobacterales; family Parvularculaceae; genus CALLPQ01. Next base: position 11,864 of record CAYSMJ010000044.1, read on the forward strand.
AGGACCGGCGAGCCGATCGAAGCGCTTACAGAGCGTTATGCGGCTATCTACAAACAGGAAAGCGCAGCGCTCGGCAGCCTGTCGCCAACAATTGAGCCACGGGCAACGGGGCATATCGCTGATATGCTGGCCCTGATTGACCGCTTGCTGGAGGCTGGCGCGGCCTATTGCGCTGAAGGTCATGTGCTGTTTGATATCACCCACTATGATGCCTACGGCGCTTTATCAGGGGTTGACCGCGATGAGATGATCGCCGGGGCCCGGGTTGAGGTTGCACCCTATAAGCGCGATCCCGCGGATTTTGTGTTGTGGAAACCAGCCAAACCGGGCGAGCCTGGATGGTCCACGCCCGCGGCATGGGAAATTGAGACGCCGGGGCGTCCCGGCTGGCATCTGGAATGCTCGGCCATGATCGCCGCTGTTCTCGGCAAGACAATCGATATTCATGGGGGCGGGCAGGATCTTCGCTTTCCGCACCATGAAAACGAGATCGCGCAATCGGCCTGCGCCCATGGGGGTGCGCCGCTTGCCCGGTTCTGGCTACATAATGGTTTCGTCAATATGGGGACGGATAAAATGTCGAAGTCCCTCGGCAATGTGCTGCTTGTTCGTGATCTGCTCGAGACATGGCCGGGCGAGGTAATCCGCTTTGCGCTGCTGTCGGCCCATTATCGCCAGCCGCTCGACTGGTCCGATGAGTTGCTTGACCAGTCGCGTCGCCAGCTTGACCGGTTTTATCGCAGCCTTGCTGATTTTCCGTCTAAGGATGATGGTGCAGTTGATCCGGACGTGATGGGTGCTCTGTGCGATGATCTGAATAGCCCGGCGGCGTTCGCCGCGCTGCATGTCCTGCGGGACAGGCTGGCCCAGGCACCGGCGCCAGAGCGCCCCGGTCTTGCGGCAACACTCAGGGCGAGTGCCGGCCTTCTTGGCCTGTTGCAGGCCGACCCCGCGAGGTGGTTTCGCGGCGCCGCCTGCGAGGATGACAACGCGACCATTGAGGCGCGGATCGCCGAGCGCGCTGAGGCCAAGAAAGCGAAGGATTTCGCCCGGGCCGACGCTATTCGCGAGGACCTTGCCGCCAATGGCATCATCATCGAAGATAGCCCCACCGGCACCAGCTGGCGCCGAGGCTGAACGTCAAACGACCGGAAGGAACAGGCCATGAACGGGATCGAAACACTCAACTGGGACGCAATGGACTGGGAGGAGGTCGCCCCGGGCATGCAACGGAAAATGGTCTCCGGTGCAACCATGACAATCGCCCGCTTACGGATCAAAAAGGGCTTTACCGTGCCGATGCATGCCCACCACAACGAGCAGATCAGCCAGGTCCTGTCCGGCCGCATCCAGTTCTGGTTTGGCGAAGACCGCGCAGAGACCCACATCTTTGGCCCTGGCGATACATTGGTCATCCCGGCCAATCTGCCGCATGAGGCGACCATGGTCGAAGACTTTGAAGGCATCGACACCTGGTCACCCCGCCGCGAAGACTGGATCAATGGCACAGACAGCTATCTCCGTCAGCCCCAGGAAGGATAAGCTGTTCCATGGAGCTTGGACTTGAAGGGAAAACGGCAATCATCGGTGGCTCATCCGGCGGGCTTGGCAAGGCCTGCGCGCTTGAACTGGCGCGTGAAGGCGCATCCGTTATCATCTGTGGACGACGGGTCGACGCACTTGAGGCGGCAAGAGCCGACATCGCGGCCCTGGGCCGGGGCGCCTGTCACGCGGTTGAAGCCGATCTCGCCACAGGGGAAGGCCGCAAGGCCGTACTTGCGGCGGCGCAAAATCAGTTTGGCAGCGCGGATATTCTGGTCACCAATACCGGCGGCCCGCCCCCGGGACCATTTGAGGACCACGACCTTGCCGCCTGGGAAGACGCCTATCGGCTTCTGGTTGAAAGCGCTGTCGGACTTGTTCAGGGCGTTGTCCCGGCGATGAAGACACAAGGGTGGGGGCGGATCATCGGGATCACCTCCCAGGCAGTGCGCCAGCCGGTCAACAATCTGATCCTGTCCAATACGATGCGGGCCGGCGTGACGGGTCTGTTCAAAACCCTTGCCAATGAACTCGGGCCCCATGGAATTACCGTCAACACGGTTCTGCCCGGCTTTCACGACACGGATCGTCTGAAAGCCTTGCTTGGCGGTGTCGAGAATTATGGCTTGGTCACCGGCGATGTCCCCCTGCGCCGGGTCGGGAACCCGGAGGAATTTGCGGCCATGGTCACGTTTCTCGCGAGCGACCGGGCCAGCTATATCACGGGCACGGCCATTCCCGTCGATGGCGGCTGGGTAAAGGGATTGGTGTAAATCATGACGATGATCGGCCCGTCACCGGCCATTCCGGAAGTCTACCTTGCGATTGTGCACAGCGGCGTTTCCCTGGCTCCAATTGCTGGCGAGCCTGCTGCACAGGGAAATCTGGGGAGCGTCTCCGCGTCTGGCCATGAAGACGATTGTGCGGACCGGACCTTTGAGATTGTGAAACGATATTAGCCACGGATCGGGATGTTCGGTTCTTTCCCTGTGGCTGCCTCAGCCGCGACATGGGCCGAAGACCAGGCCCACTGGAAATTATACCCGCCAAGCCAGCCGGTAACGTCCACGACCTCGCCAATGAAATACAGTCCAGGGACGCGCGTTGCTTCCATCGTCTTCGAATCAAGATCATCCGTACAAACACCGCCCAGCGTAACCTCGGCCGTGCGATATCCTTCGGACCCGGAGGGCGTGACCTCCCAATGGTGCAACCGGTCTGCGGCAACACGCAAGCGCTTATCGGGCCAGTCTGCCAGAGTGCCGGACCAGCCCGCGCTTTCACAAAGGCTGGCCGCCAGCCGTTTGGGCAACAGGTCTGCCAGTGCCGTCTGGATCGCGACCCGACTGCCGGCCGCCTTGCGCTGCTTCAGATGCGCATAGCTATCATTGGCGGGACACAGATCAATAGCGAGCGGCTCGCCCTCGCGCCAGTAATTGGAGAGCTGAAGAATTGATGGCCCGGAAAGCCCGCGATGGGTAAACAGAAAGCCATCACGGAAGGCAACGCGCTTTTGCCGGCGACCCTGCCCCGCTCGCGTCGCCGCCGCTGGCGCAGATACAACCGCATCCACCGAGACACCTGACAGGGATCGCGCCATGTCGAGTGCCTCGCCGGCAAAGGTGAGGGGGACAAGCGCCGGTCTTGGCGGGATGATCTTCAACCCAAACTGTTCAGCCAGCTGATAGCCAAATCCCGTTGCGCCAATTTTGGGGATGGATTTGCCACCCGTGGCAACCACAAGTTTTTGGGCGGTGATCCGCGATTCTGCCGTCTCGGCCTCGAAGGCATCGCCCACTCGCACAACACAACAAACCGGTGTTGCGCCACGCAGATCAACACCCGTTTCCCGGCAGTCATCAATCAGCATATCAATGATATCCTGAGCGCTATTGTCACAGAAGAGCTGGCCAAGCTTTTTCTCGTGCCAGGCAATCCCGCGCCGCTCGACCCGGGCGAGAAAATCCTGCGCAGTAAATCGTTTGAGGGCTGAAATCGCAAATTTCGGGTTTTGCGAGAGAAAATGTTCGGGCCGGGCGTGGATATTGGTAAAATTGCAGCGCCCACCCCCGGAAATCCGGATTTTCTCGCCGAGCTTGCGGGCATGGTCAAGCGCCACCACCCGCGCGCCGCGCCGCGCCGCTTGCGCCGCGAAGAACAATCCCGCCGCGCCCGCGCCAATGACGACGATATCAACCTGTTCAACGGGCTTTGCGATGAGGCCACTCCTGTTTGCGCCGTCCGGTTTTGAGACATCAGCCGCCATCATTATTGCCATGGCCGCAGGGGACAACAGCACAGAGGCTAATCTTGCCAGATGGCTTGCGGCCTCCTGCGCGCCGGTGTCAGGCGGTTGAGCCTCACGAGCACCAGCGCCCGCGCTTGCCGGAAAAGGCATGATCCGCCCCCACAAGGGCCGTCGCCAGATTCTCCCCGTCGGCATTGACAAGATCCGCGACAACCCGACCGCCATATTTATCCGGCTCTATATTGAACAGCTGAACCGCCTCCTCCCCCAGAAAATCGATGACAAAGTCCTTCGCAGCATAGGCTCGGGCTTTCTCTGCCGTACATTTCGGGCGGAACAGTTCCGGCGCATCAATGCCACCAACCCGCACCGAAACCGAGACTTCCTGACCAAGCCAGATTTGCGCGCGCACCCGCACCGTATCGCCGTCCACCACCCGCTCCACGGTCGCCGCAACCGGCCCGGGAATGTGGTCAGCCGCAAGAGCCGCCTGACCCAGGAGTATGGCTGCCAACAGCAAAATTAACAGGGATCGCCAGGAAAAGAACATAACAAGAATATATATGAAAATACGGTTAAATCAATTTATAATTGATTCAAAAGTCATAAGCTCGGCCGTTTTTCTCCCAGTCGCCATATCGGGTCGGCTCTTCTCCGGCGGGCCCGCCAATCTCGGCTGGCTTGTTGGCCTTGCGCGCATCAATCGCGGCGCGGCGCTCTTTGGCTTCTTCCAGGGCGCGCCGGGCCGGCGGGGGCAGGTCTTCCCAGCGGGGTTTCAGCCGCTCGCCGAGCGGGATTTCGTCGGCGGCATCGCCATTCCGCTGGTCGTGCTTTTTACTCACCGCATCACCTCGATCTTGAAACTTTCCGGTTCTGTTCCTTATCTAAGATGTGTTGCAAAGGCTGTCAGCCCCTGTGACGGATTGACCGGCTTTGCGCCGACGGTCCGGCATGGCTGGCACCAGAAATCAGAGGAATTGCACAGATGAACTTTTTCAGGACGGGCATGCTGCTCGCCGCCTTGACGGCGCTGTTCGGAGTTGTCGGGCTGTTGCTGGGCGGGAAGGCCGGCATGTTGCTTGCGCTTGGCTTTGCCGTTGTCACCAATTTCTTTGCCTACTGGAACGCCGACAAGATCGTTCTCAAAATGTATAAGGCCCGGGAGGTCGACGAGACCGACAGCTCGGGGCTGATCCGCCGCTATGCCGCCTCGACCAGGGCGATGGCGCAGGGGTCGGGCCTGCCAGTCCCGAAAATCTATGTCATCGAGAACGACCAGCCCAACGCCTTTGCCACCGGCCGCAATCCGGAAAATGCCGCCGTGGCCGCAACCACCGGGCTCCTGTCGATGCTGACGGAACAAGAGGTGATGGGCGTGATGGCGCATGAACTCGCCCACGTCAAAAACCGCGACACGCTGACGATGACCGTGACGGCAACCATTGCCGGAGCAATCACCGCGCTCGCCAACTTCGCTTTGTTTTTCGGCGGTAACCGGAACAATGGCGGTATCATCGGCGCGCTGGCGATCATGATCCTCGCGCCCATGGCGGCGAGCCTTGTGCAGATGGCGATCAGCCGGTCGCGCGAATATGAGGCCGACAAAGTCGGGGCGGAAATCTGCGGCCATCCGGAATGGCTGGCCTCAGCGCTCGCCAAGATCAGCGAGGGCGCGGCGCGCATCCCCAACGACATCGCCGAGCGCCACCCGGAAACCGGCCAGCTGATGATCATCAACCCGCTTAATGGTCAGGGCCGGGACAATCTGTTCTCCACCCACCCGGCCACCCAGAATCGGATCGACCGGTTGTTGCAGATGCGCGGGACGGACGAAAGGGCGGCATCAACCTCGGTGCCGCCAAGCGGCGGCCGCACCGCAGGCCCGTGGGGATAAAGCGAGCGCCAGGCACCCGCCTCCCTGCGGCTTGACCGCGGAGAGACCGGCAGGGCAGGCAGCCCCGTTAAATCGGGGCCCGACCCTTTATGTGCGCGTAATATGTCCAAAGAATATGGGCGGCAAGGCCACGATAAGGTATCCAGGCCCGTGCCCGATCGGTCAGCCATTCCCTGGAGGGCTTTGCGTCGAGCCCGGCGGCGGCGGCGAAGGCGTGTTCCAT
>CAYSMJ010000045.1:0-12690 GCA_964432075.1 uncultured Caulobacterales bacterium
ATGCGTGCGCTGGCAAGAATGTGGGGGCTGTCGCTGACACCAGAGGACCTGGAACGGGTGGGTTTTTCCCTTGGCGCCGATGTGCCGGCCTGTCTCAGAGCAGCGCCCGTGCTTGTCGGCGGGGCGGGGGAAGGCCTGGCGCAAGCCCCGGCCATCCCGCCTTTTGCCATCTGTCTGGTCAATCCCGGGATTGCGACGCTGACGGGCCCCATCTTCAGGGCCTTCGATTACGCCTTTCCGAGCCCGGGCCAGCCAGCGCAGATCGCGCCCTCGGCGTTTGGCGGGCGCACGCAATTTCTGGAGGCGCTGGCTGTGGCGCGAAACGATCTGCAGACCCCGGCCATCGAACAGGTCCGGGAAATTGCAGAATGTCTTGCGCTGCTCCATAAAACGAAGGGCTGTCGTCTGGCCCGTATGTCCGGGAGCGGGGCAACGGTTTTTGGCCTTTTTGATGATCCAGCCGCCGCCCGCCCTGCGAGGGAGGCTGCAACAAAACGCGGATGGTGGGCACAGGACGGGTACCTGATCCCGGCGTGACAAGGTTTTAACCCGCTAGCGGTGGCCAAGGACGGGCAAAGCCCTCATTCATGCTTTCCGCAGGTTAGGGTTGGGCTATAACCAGTCCGAACGCGGCCATGGTATTTGAGGATCGTCGGAGTTTTGAGCTTGTCACTTTTCGCTGTCATTTCGTGCGGCCTTGTTGCCTTCGGCACTGGTTTTGGTCTGAGTGCCGTATTGGCAAACGCAACCTTTCTCGCGGATGTGCCTAATGGCCGGTCAAGCCACCACCGTGTGACGTCGAGGGGTGGGGGGATTGCCATTCTGGCCGCATGGCTTGCCGGCCTGCTGGCGGCGAGCGTTGCCGGTCTCATCCATGGCGGTTTTATGCCTGGCGACCCGGGCGCCACGCGGGGACTTGCGATGGTGGTGCTGGTTTTGCTGGCCGGTCTTGGCGGCGTTATCGACGACCGATATGCGATGCCGCCATTGTTCAAGTTTTCAGTGCAGTTGATCACTGCGGTGTTTTTCGCGCTTGGTGTCGGCGTCTTCGAAACCATTCCCGTCCCTTTTGCCGGGCTTGTCGAGATTGGCTGGCTTGGCTTTCCGATAACAGTATTCTGGGTTGTGGCGGTCATGAATGTGGTCAACTTCATGGACGGGATCAACGCAATCGCAGGAGCATGTACTGCGCTCATGCTGCTCCTGATCGCAGGTCTGGCTGCCGCGACGGGGCAGAATCTCGTTATGATTCCGGCCCTGTTACTGAGCTGGGCGATTGTTTCGTTCCTGCCGCAGAACCTTTTGGCCGGAAATCTGTTCATGGGTGATGGTGGCAGTCAGGCAATCGGCTTTGCCATTGCCGGGTTTGCGGTTCTCCTCGACGGGACGAACGCATTGCCGGTCCAGACCAGCCTTGTGACGGTGCCGCTCATTTTGAGCCCGTTCATTGCCGACGTTGCGTATACGCTGGTCCATCGGGCAAAACGCGGCAAAAAGCTGACCGAAGCGCACCGGGAACATATCTACCAGATCCTGACCCGGAGCGGCTGGTCCCATGCGGAAACCGCTGGCTGGTATTTGGGCGCAGTCACTCTGGCCGGTGCGGCCTCGATTGTTGCAATGCGTCTTGGGGCAGCGGGCCAGTGGGGTGTGGTGCTTGTCGTTTTCGCTGTCGAGTTTCTTATTTTCCACCTGGTATTCCGGCGGTTCGCCGGGATTGCCGGTCTTTTTGAGACCACCACCGTGAAGCAGGCAACCTCGGGAGACGCCACAAAGGCGTCGCAGTCACCGCTCGGTCATGCTGCGGAATAAAGAGCCCTGCCCGTCCTACGGAGCGGCGTCGGCCGATGCCGCCCGTGCGTTATCGATGGCGCCCTGAAGCGAGGCGGGGTTATCCCCGTTTAGCACCTCCAGAAAATCGCCTTCGAGGGAAGCGACAATAAAGGCTGGCGTCCCGTTGATCCCGAGATTGCGCGCGGTATTGACGGTTTCCATGATGGCATCCTGGGTTGCCAGCGAGCGCGCTGCAGTCCGCAATTTGTCTTCGTCAAGACCAAGCTTGCCGGCGATTTTGTACAGCCTGTCTTCGGTCAGGACGCCGGCTTCATCCATCAGGGCAAAATGCAGATCGACATATTTTCCCTGATCCCGGGCGGCGAGCGCAATTTCCGCAGCCGTCAGCGACTCCTGACGAAGGATCGGATATTCGCGAAAAGCAACGACCACGTCATCCTGCTCAAGGGTCAGATCCCGCACGTCGCCGGACGCTTCCTTGCAGGCGCCACAGTGATAATCCATCAGTTCGATCACGGCGACTTTTGCCGTCTCCGGATTCCCGCCCGCAATGTAACCGGTCTGTTCACTGAATAACACATCGAATGCGATTCGTTGTTGCCGATCCTGATAGATATCGATTGCCTCAAAAATCAATTCTGGCTGATTGAGGAGGGTTTCGCGGATCAGGGCGCGGATCTGGTCTTTTTCCAGGTCTGAAAAGACGACATCGTCTGTATTGTGGTTTTCGGACGGAATTTCCACGCTTGCGTTCGGATCCGCCGACCGGGTTTCGGGTTCGGCCCGGATAAAATCGATTGCGTAGGCCCCCAAGAGGAAAGTGGCGATGAGGGCAACGCCGGAAAGAAGTTTTGACGTCATGATCAGGTTTGGTCCGTTCGTGTTCAGCGAGGAGGAGGGATTTCATCCGGAACTTCATCCGGTGACGGATCGGTCTGCGGGGCTTCGTCCGGCTCAGGGCTCGGTTCCGGGGTGTCAGGTCGTCGTCCCGGCCCGTCGGGGCGTTGTCGACGTTTCCCATTGCCAGCGGATGCAACGATGATGTCCTGAGCCTGCTGCCAGTCTGCACTGCCACGTTTGAAGTGCGGGAGGGCGCGACGGGCAAACTGTACCGCCTCCGGTTTGTTGCCCCAATGGTACCGGGCTTCGGCTGTTGCCAGCAGGGCTTCGCCTTCCCTTTGGAAAAACCCGTAGGCGCGGGAGAGTTCCGACCAGCCAAAGCCATTGTCAGGCTCCAGCTGCAGGGCGGACTGCAAGATCGTGATTGCCTCCTCGACACTGGCGCTTTCGCCTGATGCCAGAAGGGCCCGGCCAAGATTGATCCGCAAAAGCGCTGTCGTCGGTTCCATTTCGACGGATTTACGGTGTGGGCTGACAGACTCTGCAACACGGCCAAACTCAAAAAGCATCTGGCCCTTGAGTTCGTGGAAGTACGGATTGTCGGGCGACTCAGCCAATAGAGAGTCGATCTCTTTGAGCCCGCTTTTGATATTGGCCGATCGGTAATAGGCAACAGCCCGGGCATAACGCGCAGGCGCCGATTTATCCGTGACAGGATATTCCCGGAAAGTGAATTTTGGCTCGTCAAGAAATCCCTTGATCTTGGCCTGGATCAATTGAAGTCGATCAATTTCCGCCTGTGTATTCTGGGCCTCGTAATGCGGCGAGGTCGTCACCCGGTTTTCAAGCGCGCTCATCCTGGCTGACGCCAGCGGGTGGGTCTGCAGATAAGGATTGATCTGGTAACCGGTAATCACCTGATTGTTGCGAAGCTTGCCAAAAAACTCCACGAGCCCTGCGCCGGAATGACCGACCTCGTCGAGATAGGTCACGGCGGCCTGGTCGGCAGTTGATTCCTGGTAGCGAGTATAGGTCAAGGCATTGACCGTGGCGATCTGCTGGCCGAGACCAAGCAGGCCAAATCCGGCTTCAGGGGCGCCGGCTGCAATCGCACCGGCTGCCAGTACAAGCGACAGCAACATTGGACGCGAGGCTTTTGCATAAGCTTCATTGCGGCGGATCCCGTGATTGCCTGCCATGTGACCGGCCTCGTGTGCAATCACCCCTTCGATCTGATTGGGCGTATCGGCCAGCGTGATCAGACCGGTGAAAATTCCCATCGTCCGTCCCGACGCAAACGCATTGGGTGGACCAGCAAGCAGCAGAAATTCTATCGAATCCGGGTCAAGATTGGCGGCCTCAAAGATCGGATAGGAGTAATCCTTGATCCAGTCCTCAATCTCGGCGTCCCGTAACAGTGTTTGTGCCTCCGCCGATCCGACCGGCAGGGGGGCTGCCTGTGCGGCAAAGGCAAGCCCCGCCGCGACGAAGGGTTTTAAAAAACGGGCCCTGGTTGCCATGAAGGTCCTTTCCGCATGAAGCCATCCCCTCTCTTGTTTATGGCGCCGCGCACCGGGCGATGCAATGGATCATGGCGTATTGCCTCGCTATCGTGCGCCACAGGCCGCTGATTGTGATAATGCCATGCAAACCGGCCGGAAATAGGGCCGCCAATGGTCGCTGCCTGATGTTATCCGCCAAGGGCGCGCTGCCACCAGCCTTTGCGCCGTGGTCGCTTATCGTCTTCCGGTTGGCTGTCGGACCCCTCAGATCGGGCTTGCTCGCCAGCATGTGCCGCCGCGCGGTCGGGCTCCGGCTTGGGCGACGAGTGCGTATCCCCGCCAGATCCGGCCGGCTCCTCGTGCCATTTGCTTGCTGCGGTGGCGGTTTCTGGTTGATCAGCTGTTTCGCGGTCGTCGGAGACAGGTCGGCCGTGTGTCCTTTCGGCGTTATTCTCCATGCGCGCGGCGGGTTCGCGGCTGGTCTCAGCGCCTGCACCGTCGGCGCCTTGCTGGTCGCTGCTCGCCTCTTGCGTTTCGGTGTTGTCAGAGCCTGGCTCATGATTTGCCCGGTTGCGCCGACCACTGCGCCGACCCCGACGGCGACGCCGTTTCGGTTTGTCCTTGCTGTCTTCCAGGCTTGCATCGGCTTGCCCGTCGCCGCCATCGCCATCTTCGCCCTGTTGATCGTCTTCGGCATCTGATGTCTTGATCCCGGCCTCATTTTCGTCGCCTGACCTGCGCCGACGTCTGCGCCGTTTGCGCGGTTCCCTATCATCGGGCGTATCGTCGGCCTCATTTTCTTCGTCATCGGGTTTAAGATTTTCTCCGGCCTCATCGGCGAGGTCCGGATCACCTGCCTCCGCAAGGTCTGCACTCACGGGCACATGCCGGTCCGCGCGCTCACGTGGGGCACCGCGTTTGTCGATTTCATAATGATCGCCGGCTTTCTCGCTATCGGATATGATTTCGACCGTCAGCGCATAATGGTCTTCAATCCGGTTCAGCCAGGCGCGCTTGTGATTGAGAATGAAAAGGGCGACATCAAGCGAAGTCCGTACCGAGATTACAGCGGCACGCCCGGAAATCGCCTCGGCCTCGATGGCCCGCAGGATTCGCAGGGCTGCGGTCTCATTCGAACGAACTGCACCGGCGCCCTGGCAGGTCGGGCATGTATGGGTCGTGCCATCGATAATTCCAGACCGGCGCCGTTGTCGCGACATTTCAAGCAGACCGAAGGGAGAGATCCGGCCGATCTGAATCCGGGCACGGTCATTTTTCATCGCGTCCTTGAGTTTATGCTCAACCGTGCGATTATTTCTGGATTCCTCCATATCGATAAAATCTATGACGATCAGCCCGGCCAGGTCCCGCAATTTGCACTGACGCGCGACTTCCTGTGCGGCTTCGATATTGGTTTTGAGCGCTGTCGCTTCGATATTGCGTTCCCGCGTTGCCTTGCCGGAGTTCACATCAACGGCAATCAGCGCCTCTGTCTGGTGGATTACCAGATAGCCGCCCGATTTGAGGCGTGCCGTAGGCTGATACATTGCATCAAGCTGACGTTCCACGTCGTAATGGAGAAACAACGGAATATCGCCCTTGTAAGGCTGCACGTTCTTTGCGTGCGAGGGCATCAGCATTTTCATGAAATCCTTGGCTTCACGATAGCCGGCTTCGCCCTCGACAAGCACCTTTTCGATGTCCTTGTCGTAAAGATCGCGGATGGCCCGTTTGATCAGCGAAGCTTCCTCATAGATCAGGCATGGCGCCACAGATTTTAATGTCAGCTCCCTGATGTTTTCCCAGAGCCGCAAAAGATAATCGTAATCCCGTTTGATCTCGGTCTTTGTCCGCTTTGCGCCGGCTGTCCGGATGATCAGACCCAGGCCCTGGCCGACATCAAGCTCGTTGACGATGCGACGAAGCCGTTTGCGGTCGGAAGAATTAGGAATTTTCCGTGATATGCCGCCGCCGCGGGCTGTGTTCGGCATCAATACGCAATACCGTCCTGCAAGAGACATATAGGATGTCAAGGCAGCGCCTTTATTGCCGCGTTCTTCCTTTACGACCTGAACAAGCAGGATCTGACGGGTCTTAATGACTTCCTGAATTTTGTAGTTGCGCAGGATACGCGCATGTTTTCGCCGGGCTTCGCGATATTGTTCGTTGAGGTCTTCCCAGCGTTTTCTGCGGGCAACGCGATCTTCGTCGCTTTCGCGAGAATTCTGGTTGGGCTCTTCTTCCTCGCCGTCATCTTCATCTTCATCTTCATCTTCATCGTCAGTGTCGCCGCTGTCGCCATCATCCTCGTCGAAACCCTTGCCCATCAAGTCATCATCCGTATTCAGACGGGCGTCATCCGATTCGTCTGCGTCGATCTCGTCGCTGATGTCGAAATCGCCTGCGTCCTCGTCCCTAGGGGCATCGTCCGGCTCTTTATCTTTGCCCGAAGCGAAGTCTGATGAAGACCCATCATTCGCAAAGGTCCCGACGGTATCCGGATCTGCTCCCTCCTTTTCAAGGTCACGGGTGATTTGCGGTGGGCGATCGGTTGCCATCGGGGCATTTTTGGGCCCCTTCGAATCGCCATCGGATCCGGTATCATCTGGTTCCGCCGTTGCTGGCTCCACGACTTCGTCGGCGAAATCGGCGGCCTCATCCAGCGTGCCAAGGGGTATATCCTCGTCGGCATGCGGTTGCGGGGAAGATGGATCATTTGAAGGTTGCGATGGTTCGCTCCTGGCCGAAGCGCCATGCAGATCGGCGTGATCGTCCCCGGATGCGGTTGCCTCGGATGCGTTTGCTTCGGCGCCGTTGTCATCACTCGTGTCATCGCTCGTGTCATCATTGGTATTGGACTTCGCGGATTTGCGATTCCGGCTGCCACCGCGGCGACGGCGCTTTGAGCGTGGCCGAGAGCGGTCCGGTCCGGAAGCGTCGTCATCATCGTCCCGGGCTTCGGCTACGCTTTCATCAATGCCGGCAGGCTCAGCAATACTGAGATCGTTATCATCGTCGTCGGGAAAGGCCGCATCGCGATCCCGGTCGTCATCGAACGGTTCGCCTTCATCATCGGCAATATCGTCGCCGCGCTGAAACAGCTGGAGTTCGGCTGCGAGTTCTGCCATCTCCCGCTCAGCTTCCTGAAGCAGTTTCCGGTCCGACACCGGGATTTGATAGTAATCAGGATGGATTTCGCTGAAGGCAAGAAAGCCATGGCGGTTGCCGCCATATTCCACAAACGCCGCCTGGAGCGACGGCTCAACCCGTGTCACCCGGGCCAGATAGATATTGCCGCGTAACGGTTTTCTTGCGGCGGCTTCAAAGTCGAAATCGTCGACTTTTTTGCCATCAATTAAGGCAACCCGGATTTCCTCTGCCTGGGCTGCGTCGATAAGCATTTTTTTCGTCATGATACAGAACTCCGCGGTCCGTACTGCCGGGCAGACGGCCGTCTGGTTGGGATCGATGACGCTGAATCCGCGAAGCGACTGCCGGCGAGGGTCTGCCTGAAAGGCATTTCCCGGGCGGGCAGTTGATATCCGATTGTAAAGTTAGCCCTGTTTTTTTGGTGTCCTTCCTCATGGCGGGCGAAGGGGAGAAAACAGTCGGAAATCTTGCTGGCGCGATCGGCGTCATCAGCGATTGATAAGGGATCCGCATCCAGCATTGCTGGTGCGGACGATAAGAAGTCAGCCTGGTGAGCGGTGACTGTTCGTTGGAGCCGTCGCCGTCACACAGGGCGGTCAGCGCAGCCATGTCATTGCCCCTATGGCAACAAGACGGGAACCTGCTACTCCAAAGAGCCTCGCCATTCACGGATGATGCGAGGCATAGCATGTTGAACACGTCAACGATCTTTCTTCCCCGGCTCGATCATCGGAACTGTCCGAATGAACGCGTTGCTGGGCACCAAACTTTTCCGGCAGGGCTTCTTCGGCCTGGCGCGCCGCGCCACTGGTTCTTTGAACCGATATTTTCAATACCGGCCCGGCTTTGAACCGTTTTCGCCGCCCGGGTCCGGGACAAATTATCCTATCCGGCACAAGGTTAACAAATCTGATAGCGTCATCAGACACCTGCCATCGTTCTTATGTGCCGGAATTGCGCACAGAATGAAAGCCGGAAATGCGCAGGAAAATGACACGGGATAAAAACCCATGGGGGTGACCGAAAAAAAACGCTCAAATTGCGCGGCGTTTCTTACCTTGGCATGCGTGTAGCGAGTTGATAGGCCCTCGTGATTGCCTTTAAGCCTGTTTGAAATTGCGCGCATTGGTTGCAGAGTCCGTAGTTTTTGGTAAAGGTTTCGTTTACGTTGATGCGCGAAACCCGATGTCGGTAGCGGTCTCATGATCCGGCCTCAATGAACGGATTGCCAAGGTCCCATGATCTTCAGGAAACCCTCTTTTTCGGACTTCAGTCCTGTCTGCCTCGTATGGCGCAGCTTTTTGGCAATTGTTTCACTTGCCTTTTCGGCCCATGCGGTCGCGCAGTCTGATCTTATGGATATCCGTTTCGGCCCTTCGGCAGACGGGACGCGGATTGTCTTTGACTTGCACCATGCGCCTGATGTCCGGGTCAGTCCGGGCGATGAAGGCGCGCGATCGGTTATTCTCGACCTCGATGGCATTGCCACTGGCGCGGAGGGGTTGCGCGGTGTCGCGGGGAAAGGGCTGGTCGAACGGGTGCAATATCTCCCCGATGGCAAAGCGCAGACCCGGTTTCTGATTGCGTTTTCAAACGATGTACGCATCCTTGATCTGTTCCATCTTCCGTCAACGCCGCAAATACGCAAACACCGCCTGGTGATTGATGTCGCTACCGGCTCTCCGACGCAGTTTCGCGCCAGCCTGCCGGCAGAAGCCGACCGGATTGCGGTTGGGCCCGGGCGCTACGCCCCTTCCGGGCAGTCGCCTGAACCCGGCGCAGCCAGCCTGGCGGCCGTCGCGCGCCCGGCCGCAGTGCCCGAGCAATCGGGTCGGGAGTCGGTGCTGACAAATCGCTCGCTATCGGCACCGGTACAGAATACGCAGCGCCCTGATAATGGGAAGGGCACCAAATCCGGATCGGCAAACTCACCATCGGCAAACTCACCATCCACAAACCCGCCATCGACAAAGACAACAGCGGCCAACAATGCGGCCATTCGCCTTGAAGCCCCGACCGCGGCTGAGACCGGTCCGTCACGGCTTGGCATTGCACCGGCCCCCAGTCTGAACCCGCGTCGCCGTGGCGGCGATCCCGACCCAGCCCCCAACGCGGGCAATGACCCTGAGCCCAGCGCGGGCAATAATCCTGAGCCCGGCGCGGGCAATGGAGCCGAAAAGGCCAACGGCATTGGTGCGCGGGTCAGCGCCCTGTTCAAGCCAAAGGCGGAGCCGACGCCCAAGGGTTTTGACGGGAAGGGCGTTCCGACGCCAGGCTACCGCGAATGGCATGACGATGATGATCGTATGGTGATCATTATCGATCCCGGCCATGGCGGCAGTCATCCCGGCGCGATTGGCCCGGCCGGCACGCTTGAAAAGGAAGTCAATCTGGCCGCGGCAAAAGCCCTTGCTGAAATTCTGTCCAGAAACGGTCACTACCGGGTCGCGCTGACGCGTTCAGGCGATGAGCGCGTGGAGCTTGACGAGCGGGCGGAATTCGCCCGGGTCAACAGGGCTGATCTTTTTGTGTCGATCCATGCCGATGGCAATCGCGACAAAACCTTGCGGGGCAGTTCTGTCTACACGCTTTCCGAGGCCGGGGCCCAACGGTCCGAAAAGGAAGCGCGGGAACGCAAATCCTACGAGATCGATAATGTCGATGTGGTCAATCACGAAATCGCGCCGCTGCTGTTCGACCTTGCCCAGGAGCGCACGCTCAAACAAAGTGACCGCTTTGCCGGCCTTGTCCTTGCCGAACTGGCATCCGTGACGCCTCTGGTAAAGAACGCAAACCGTCAGGAAGACCTCAAGGTCCTGTTGCGTCCCGATATTCCGGCCATTCTCCTCGAAATGGCGTTCATCTCGAACCCGGATGACGAGCGGAATCTGAACAGTGCTGCATGGCGCAGTCGTGCCATGAGCGCGGTTGCAGACGCCATTGATGCCTATTTCGGGGTCAACCGTCGGTCTCGGCATGCGGCTGGCGGCGGCAGTGCCGCGCTGAATGTGACGGCGCCAACGGTTCAGGTCGATGGTTTAAACAACTGATTTCCGCGACTCGGGAAAATCGACGTGCGGCTGCCATGCAGCAGTCTTGATCCGGTCTCAATTCTGAAGATTTTTTAGCGTTCAAATTCTATCGTGATCACGCTAGAAGCTTTTCAGGCCGCGTGGTGCGATCGGCGGCGCCGTCTCACGCAGGCTGCGGGTTGGGTGGCCTTCATTGAGTCGGCCCTCGAATTGGATTGAGATTTCAAAGCCGTCAAACGGCATGGGCACAGTATGACCGAGACGAATAATCCGAACCGTCGTCCTGCAGCACCGGTCCGCCGACCGGCTTTGGCGGGGAAAAGTCGTCAGCGGGCTCAGACGGAAACAAACCGCCAGGCGGGAGCGCCCCGTCCTCCAAACCGCGATCGCCCGATACCGCGCGCGCAAGGGTCACGGGTAACAGCAGATGCGCCAGTTGCCCCGCGCCGCCGTCCGACCGGGAATGGTGGCGGTAATAGCGCTGGTGGTGACAGTCATGGCACGCCCTTGTGGGTGACGATTGCCAGGGTCTTCGGCTTTGCCTTTGCGCTTGGCACCCTGGCCATACTGGCCTTTATTGCCTATGGCGCGTGGTACATGAACAAGCTGGCGCAGGACCTGCCGGGCATTGAGACGCTTGCCGAGTATGAACCGCCCGTAACAACCCGGGTTTATGCCGGCGACGGCTCGCTTGTTGCTGAATTTGCCACACAAAGCCGCCTGTTTGTTCCGATCGAGAACATTCCGGATCATGTGAAGAACGCATTCATTTCGGCAGAAGACCAGAATTTTTACAAGCATCGCGGCCTCGATTACCAGGCCATCGTCCGCGGCATGATCATTCAGAATGCGATGAACAAGCTGATGGGCCGGAACCGTCGGCTTATCGGGGCGTCGACGATCACTCAGCAGGTTGCCAAGAATTTTCTCCTGTCTAGCGACCAGGAGATTGAACGCAAATTGCGGGAATGGATTTTGGCCCGGCGGATCGAAAATACGTTCAGTAAGGATGAAATTCTCGAGCTTTATCTGAACGAGATCTATCTCGGCAACCGCGCTTATGGCGTGGCTGCGGCCGCGCTGAACTATTTTGACAAATCCCTCGAAGACCTGACCGTTGCGGAAGTCGCCTATCTGGCCGCAATCACCAAAGGCCCGTCAAACTATCACCCGGTCCGGCGCGCCGAGGCCGCTGTTGAGCGCCGTAACTGGGTCATTGGCAGGATGCTCGAGGACAATAATGTCAGCGAAGAAGAGGCCGAAATCGCCACCACAAGCCCGCTTGGCGCGCAGATTGCGCCGCCGCTCGGGGCACGTGAGTGGGCCATGGAATATTTTGCCGAACAGGTGCGCAAGGAGATTGCTTCGCTCTACGGGGTGGAAGCGCTTTATGATGGCGGTCTTGCCGTCCGTACCACGGTCGACCCTGATCTTCAGCGCGCAGCCGGGAAGGCGCTGCGCCACTGGCTTGTGGAATATGATCTGCGCCATGGCTGGCGCGGGCCACTTGCCAACATGATGCTTCCTGATGATTGGCAGACGCCGTTGGGAGACCAGGTTGACGCGCTGTTTGAACAGAGAGTGTTGGGTAATGATCTCGATCCGTGGCGTCCGGCGATTGTTCTGTCGTCCGGTGCGCAGAATGCCGAAATCGGCTTTGTCGACGGAACCACCGGGACGATCCCCCTGAATGGCGTCAAATGGGCCAAATCATATGTCAGCGCCAACCGACAGGGACCGGCGCCGAAGACGGTTTCAGATGTTCTGTCATCCGGCGATGTGATCATTGTCGAAGAGGCGCTGGCGCGTTCTGATGGTGAAGAAGTTAATCCTGAGACAGATGAAGCGAAAAATCCGGTCCCGGCGGGGCAGTTCCGTCTGCGTCAGATCCCGGCCATAAATGGAGGGTTCACAGCCGTTGATCCGCATACCGGCCGGGTCAAGGCGATGGTGGGCGGATTTTCGTTCCAGCTTTCCGAGTTCAACCGGGCGATCCAGGCACTTCGCCAGCCAGGATCGACCTTCAAACCGTTCGTCTATTCACTGGCACTCGACAGCGGCTATTCGCCCTCGTCCATTGTTCTTGATGCGCCGTTTGTCGCCCCCGGTGTCGATAGCTGGTGGAAACCGGGCAACTATGTCGAGGGGCGCTTTAACGGACCGAGCACGCTGCGGCGTGGTCTTGAAAAATCCCGTAACACCATGACGGCGCGTCTCGCCCAGGATCTGGGGATTGGCAAGATCGTCGATTATATCGAGAAATTCGATCTCAATGACCAGATTCCCCGGGAGCTTGCGATTTCGCTGGGCTCCGGTGAGACCACGCTGATGCGGATAACAACCGCCTATTCGATTTTTGTGAATGGCGGCAA
>CAYSMJ010000045.1:12700-17457 GCA_964432075.1 uncultured Caulobacterales bacterium
AAAAGATTGAGCCCCGGCTGATCGACCGGGTGCAGGACCGCAACGGGGAAACGATTTACAAACTCGACACCCGCGAGTGCCCGGGATGCAATGTGCCCACATGGGATGATCAGGCCGAGCCACGGCTTGCCGATCCCCGCCCACAGATTCTTGATCCGCGTACTGCCTATCAGGTCGTGTCCATGCTCGAAGGTGTTGTCCAGCGGGGCACAGGATCGCGGGTTCGCCGGGTCATGGACAAACCGGTGGCGGGGAAAACCGGAACAACCAATGATTACAAGGATGCCTGGTTTGTCGGCTTTTCGCCTGACCTCGCCGCCGGGGCCTATGTCGGGTTTGACCTGCCGCGCACCCTTGGTGTTGGCGAGGCCGGTGGCAAGGTTGCCGCCCCGATTTTTGGCGAATTTATGAAACAAGCGCTTGCCAACGAGGCGGCGATCCCGTTCCGGGTGCCGTCCGGGGTCCGGCTCGTCCGGGTCAATGCTGACTCAGGGCGCCCTGCCCGCCGCGGAGAAAACAATGTCATTCTCGAAGTCTTCAAGGCTGAGGATGATATTTATGACCAGCGCGTTCTTGACGACACAAGCCTTGACCCGCTCAGCGCTGCGCCGGGCCTGCCCGGCAATGAAGCCGCCGAGATCGATCTTGAAGGGATTTACTGATCGGCTTCGACCAGTTCGAATTCCATCAGCAGCGTTTTCTGTCTTGTACTGAAATTATCATCCGATACTATAAGCAACCGTGTTTTGCCGTTCGGTGCTGTGTATACGGACAGGCCTTCAAAATTATCCAGTTTTGCCGTCAGGCTTGTCATGTCCGCAAGCGTTTTTGTTGCCACTGGGCCCGGCGGTTTTACTGCGGTCAGCGGGGCCACCGAGAGCCGGATGCGAAGGCCTTCTTTCCGGGCATAGTAACGCTCCAGCAGATAAAGCCGACCTTCATGAACCGTCACATCGGTCACATCAAGCGTCCCGGTGCGGGTAAAAGCGAGGTTCTGCCGCTTATCGCCATCAAACAGATAGGCAGGGATCGTGCCCGTATCGTCGTCTCCATCAAAAGGTCGTTCGGCAATGGTCAGGATGCGATCTTTATCAAGCCTCGCCACAGCCTCCAGGCTTTTGTTCGTCAATAATCCGGGCTCGTCACTCAGGTCGAACAAAACACCGCCGCCGTCGAGGCGATTGTCTGCGTCAAGCGTGTAACGCCGGATCAGGCCATTGCGTTCAAACGAAATGAGGGCGGTCTCGCCATCAGTCCAGAGCCCCTCGGCATCGCGATCCTGTCTGGAGAGCGCTTCGCCGGTGCCGTTCTCAAGGGGTGCCATGTGTGTATCTTCAAGACGGATGATCCGGCCGGTGTCATCGCGCACGAGACTGGCAAACAATACGGCGCCGCTATCGGCAATGGCAATCAGGGTCTGCCCGTCGTCAAGCACCGCAAGTCCGGAAAACCCGCCAAAGCCTTTATCGGAACTTTCCAGGTGCAACCCGCCAATAAAGCGCAGGCTGCCAACCTTTTGGTTGAACCGAGCCAAAGCCACGGGGCGCAAGACATGGTCTGCGCTCAGGATATCAATTGCCTTATCGGCGCTGTGACCGGGTTTGGCCGTCACTCTTCCGCCAATGCCAAACCCACTTACAATAAGCCCGCCAACAATGAGCCCACCGACGATGGCGGCAAAGGCGATTGTACGCAAGGTCATCAGACCAGTGCCTTTTCATCAAAAAGTTCGGCAAGCTTGTCGACCATGGCCTGGCCAAGCTGATCAACATCCGGAATTGTCAGGGCACGTTTGTAGTAGGAGGTCACGTCATGGCCGATGCCGATTGCCAGTAATTCCGCCGGCGAACGGGTTTCGATCATGGCGATAACGTCACGCAGATGGCGCTCAAGATAAGCGCCGCCATTGGCAGAAGAGGTGGAGTCGTCCACTGGGGCACCGTCGGAAATAACCATGAGAATTCGCCGTGCCTCTGGGCGTCCCATAAGGCGGTCGTGGGCCCAAAGCAGGGCTTCGCCGTCAATATTTTCTTTCAGTATGCCTTCTTTCATCATCAGGCCGAGCGCGTTTCGTGACCGGCGCCATGGGGCATCTGCCGGCTTGTAAACGATATGGCGCAGATCATTGAGCCGGCCGGGACGAGCCGGGCGCTCATCCCCAACCCATTTCTCACGCGACTTGCCACCCTTCCAGGCGCGGGTGGTAAATCCGAGGATTTCAACCTTGACAGCACACCGCTCAAGCGTCCGGGCAAGGATATCAGCACAGATCGCGGCAATCGTGATCGGTCGGCCCCGCATGGAGCCGGAATTGTCAATCAGGAGTGTGACAACGGTGTCCCGGAAATCCTGGTCCTTTTCCTGCTTGAACGACAGCGGCTGCATGGGGTCTATGACCACGCGTGCCAGCCGCGCCGCATCAAGGATTCCCTCGTCAAGATCAAACATCCATGACCGGCTTTGTTGCGCCATCAGCTTGCGTTGCAACTGGTTGGCGAGACGAGCAATAAGGGCATGAAAATTTTCAAGCTGGCGATCGAGCGAACGACGCAGACGGATCAGCTCCTCCGGGTCGCACAGCTGATGGGCCTCTGCGGTTTCGTCAAACTGTGTTGTAAACGGACTGTAAACCTCGCCAGTATCACCGGCTTGGGGCATATTGCCGACGATCGTCTGGCCGTCAGCATCCGGCGGCTGGTCATCCTCGCTTGAAGCATCAAATTCCTGATCGGACAGGTCGGCGTCCCCCTCGCTACCGTCTTCACCGTCAGGCAGTGTGTCTTCGAGATTATCAGCGGTCGGATCGGCAGCGTCGGCATCGTTGTTTTCCGGCGCGTCCTGCTCGTCCGGTCTGTCATCTTCGCTATCGTTTTCCGGGTCTTCGTTTTCGTCCGGTCGCTCGCTTTCCTCGTCATCGAGGTCAAGATTGCGCAGAATATCACGGGCAAGGGCGGCAAATGCTTCCTGGTCGTCGAGGTCGGTAAGCTGGCTGAGCTGTTCAAGGCTGGTGCCTGCCTTTTGCTCGAATTGCTTCAGCCAGAATTCGATAAGCGGTTTTGCACTTTCCGGTGCCGGCCTGCCGGTCAGTTTCTCCCGGACAAGCAACGCCGCCACATCGGCAAGGGGGGCGACGTCATGGTCGGACCGGTTGTCGTAGACCTTCAGTTCGAAAGCCTTTTCCAGCGCGGCGGCCAGATTGTCGCCAATCCCGGGAAGCGCCCGCGTACCCAGCGCCTCGATCCGGGCGTTTTCAAGAGCTGCAAACACAACCCGGCCGGCCGGATTGCGCGGCGCAAGGCGGGCATGCGCTGCGGCATCGTGATGGGCAAGCCGCAAGGCGGCGGCATCGGCCTCGCCACGAACAATCGCTGCCGTATTCCGGTTGATGATCTTGTCGGGCAGGGGGATCCGGGCGCTCTGGCCGGAAACATGAGCCTGCTCCCCGCCAAAACTGACTTCGGGCTCATTCAGGGCGGAGAGCGCACGGGTGGTATGAACGAGCGCCCGTTTGAAGGCCTCGCGAATTTCCTGCTGTTTGTTCATGACCGGAAAATAGGATGCCTTCAGCCAAAGCGAAAGCGGAACTATGCGCGCAGAAGCCGCTGTTGTGAAATCAGCAGATTATTCCGAGCTTTCTGCCAGCCTTCGGGCTGCCAGCCTCGCACGACGCACAAGGTCCCGGTTTGCCTGCCGACGATTCCAGGCGCGGCGCCAAGAGCGTGGCCAGAAATGGGTTGGCATTATCCTGTATTTTCGGGTGAGCCCCCGGGGCAACCGGTCCATCAGGGTGCGGTCATCGGGAATTTCGTCGTCGAGAAGCTCAGTCTCAACCGATGCCTCAATAAAGGCGCGTTCACGGGTTTCATGGTTCGCCGCGATCGCCCGTGATGGCGTTGGCGGCTCGATCAGGTCGCCATGGTCGTCGTTAATGGAGCCAAACGGCGCGGCCTGCGGGTCAACGGTCGTGACCTCAATATAGCTGTCAGCATCATCAAGGTCGCCCAGCGGGGCACGCATGTGCTCTTCGGTGGGCCGCGACCCGGGCTCGGAGATTTCCACGAGACGGTTACGATGCATCGCCCTCTCTTTCTGTTCGGGGGTTGGTGCAGCGGGGGTTGGTTTTGTCTGCAGAGCGGGCCTTGCGTGTGCAGGCGTATCAAGTTCCACGGTGACGAGCCCATCATCGTTAATCGTCGCTGTCTTTTCCGGGACCATGGGGTGATTATCGGATGGGTTCGTAATCACGTGCAGCGTATCAATGAAGTGAGCGCCAGCCCCGGCAATTCTGAGATGTGCCCGATCCATGGGGTCAACAGGCTGCGCGGGAGCCGAGGTTAACGGGGTTACCGGCCCGCGCTGCGGCAGGTCAAGCGCCGTGAACGGGTCTGCGGTGTTGTCTTCTGCGGCGGATGCCGCTGCGATACCCGGTTCGTTGGTCTCATCTTGACGCGAGTTTGCGCTTTCCGGTGCCGCGGTCAGCGCCGCCGCGGAGGTTTCGAGTGCAGCCGGCTCTCGTGCCTCGGCATGGCTCGGGGCCGTCCTATCCGGTTGTGTCGCTGCGGCACCACGGATCGCATTTTCCGGTTTCTCGCTCTCGGCCGCAACGATGGGTGATCCATCCTCATCAATGCCAACAGCAGGGGTCAGCTCGGCCGTGACCTTCGGATCGGCGGTCTGGGCGGTTTCGGGGCTTCCGTGAACCGGGTCGGCTGCAGGCTTATGTGTAGCGACGAAGGCACTGGAGAGGCGTTCCTGCA
>CAYSMJ010000046.1:0-17315 GCA_964432075.1 uncultured Caulobacterales bacterium
AGACAATCGAAGGCTAACTGTCGCACCTGCTGGAAGAATTGCACCCCGCGCAGGGCTTGTTGGATATGAGTTTGGCGATGTTCAAAAAAGCGTGGGATCATCGTCTGCTTCAAGGCAAGGCGATTGCGCAGGGCATTAAGCGCGATCTCGCCACGCTTGATGTGCAGATTGAAAACCTGCTGGATCGAATCGTTGATGCGAATAGCGCGAGCGTTGTTACGGCCTATGAGAAGCGTCTCGCCAAGCTGGAAAAGCAGCGGCTGATCCTCGAAGAAAAGCAGGCCATAGCGGGCAAACCCAAGGGCGCTTTCGAGGATGTTTTCGAACTCGCGCTGCGCTTCTTCTCAAACCCGCATAAACTCTGGGAGTCAGGGCGTTTTGAGTGTCAAAAACTGGTGCTGAAACTGGCCTTTAACGACACGCTGGCCTACTGCCGGAATGAGGGGTTTCGAACCCCGCAAGTTGCTGTTCCATTTAGGTTTTTTGGAAATTTTACCGAAATAAACAAAATGGCGGAGAGAGAGGGATTCGAACCCTCGGTGCGGTTGCCCGCACAACGGTTTTCGAGACCGCCCCGTTCGACCACTCCGGCACCTCTCCAGACCACGGGGATGATCGCCTGGCAGGCAGGCAATCAGACAGGCGGCATAGCCAATCGGGTCGGGGAAGGCAAATCCAAAATCGGGGCCCCGTGCCCCGGCGCGCGGACGTTCAGACATCAGGCGCCCGCGTTCAGTTTTTTGCTGGTCTCACCGGGTCTTGCAGAAAACCGCAGGCCATTTTCCGGCCCAGGCTGGCCGTCAAGCCCAGACGGCGGGATCGAGCCGGAAATACATTGACAAATGGTCATAAAGAGCAGGGTGGTCGCGTTTGAAGGCGCGGCTCTGCTCGAAAAAGGTTTCCACCGCGACGGCAAAGAACTCCGCCGGATTCTTGGCGCCATAGGAATCGATCAGGGTCGGTACGCCGTTTGTAACGGCAGCGGCGTGGGCCTTGTAAGCGGTCTGAAAATCGCCGGCCCAGCGGTGATGGTCGTGCCCCTTGTCGAGCAGGGGCGCGCCATCGGTGACGCCGGTTTGCGCATCGAGCCGGTGGGCAAATTCGTGGATAACAACATTGACCCCATCAGACGGATCCCCGGCACCGTGTTCGGTTTGATCCTAGGCAAGAACAACCGGACCCCGAGTCCAGCTTTCGCCAGCGCGGGTTTCCTCGTTTTCGCGCACGACATATCCGTCCCGACTGGCCATCCGACTGCGATAGGCGCCGGGATAGAGGTGGATCGTTGAAAGATCGCGATACCAGCGCCCTGGCTTGTTGACGATCAACAGGCAGGCCTGCGCGGCGATCAGGTGCTTCATGGCATCTGTCACCTCAAGGCCCTCATGGCCATGAAAGGTCTTTTCGGCAACAAACAAATGCATCAGTCCCTCAAGTCGCTGGCCTTCTTCTGCGGGAAGCCGCCCGAACAGGGGCCAGTCCCGGCCCAGATTTTCTCGGGTCGCTTCCGGCAGCCGCATCGCCCGGAGCCGCGAGCGCCGGTGGCGGCGCAGACCAAAGAGAATGAGCCCTGAAAGGACCGCGAAACCAAGCACGATCGTTGCTGTCACCATCCGGTCCTTTTCCGTCCAGGCCAGGCGATAGCCTGCCGTCCGCCACACCCTTGCCACAGCCGCAAAACAGGCTAGGCATCACCACTGGTCATAGAAAGCCATTTCGCGTTCCATGTCAGAAACACAAGTCCTGCCCAAGCCGACCCCGCCCTTTTCTTTTTATGAGTGGATGGTTGCGCGCCGTTATCTGGGCGCAACCCGCTCGGGTAAAGGGGTCTCGCTGATTACTATTATTGCCTTCACCGGCATTATGCTGGCGGTCGCCGTCCTGATTGTTGTCATGGCGGTGATGCAGGGGTTTCGCGCGAAGCTTCTGGATCAGCTGCTGGGGCTGAACGGCCATGTCTATGTGGAAGCCTATGACCCGATTGCCGACTATGAAAGGCTTGCCGACCGGCTCACGGCGATCCCGGGCGTTGTCAATGCCGCCCCCGTTATCCAGGCACCGGTTTATGTGAGCACGGACCGCGGCGAGACCGGGGCCGTTATCGTCGGGATCCGCAAGGAAGACCTGTTGAAACGCGAGGTCATCGCGGACCCCGATGCCATGATTTCCGGCAGTTTTGACAATTACAAGACGGCCGAAGGCAAACCGGACGACGTGTTTATCGGTATCGGCCTGTCTTACCAGCTCGGGGTCAATGCCGGTGATCCTATCAAGCTGATTTCCGGGCGTGGCGCTGAAACCGCCTTTGGCCCGACCATCCGCCAGAAGACCTACCGCGTCGGCGGCGTCTATTCGGTCGACAATACTGAATATGATGGGCTTATCATCTTTATGCCTCTTGACCAGGCGCAGCTGTTTTTTTCCTCGCGTGGGAGTGTGCGTAAACTGGAGCTGCGCGTTGAAGACCCGGACAATCTCGATCCGCTGCTGCCTGAGATCGCGGCGGCTGTGCCCGCCGATATGTCCATCCGCGACTGGCGCAAACTCAATGAATCCTATTACAACGCCCTCAAGATTGAGCGTGGTATGGTCCGCATCATCCTGATGCTGATCGTCACCGTCGCAGCCTTGAATATCATCACCGGTCTGATCATGCTCGTCAAGGACAAGACGGGTGACATAGCGATTTTGCGGACCATGGGTGCCACGCAAGGGGGGATCCTCCGGGTTTTCTTCCTTTCGGGCACGCTTATCGGCGTGCTCGGGACGATTGCCGGGCTGATAATCGGGGTCCTGTTTACCATGAATATTGCGGGGATCGAAAAATTCCTCTCCAATGTTCTGGGGATAAGGCTGTTTTCGCCCGATATTTATCTGTTTTCGGAAATTCCTGCAGAAGTTCAGGTTGGAGAGACAATCACGGTGATCGTCTGGACCCTGTTCATGTCGTTCATCTCGACAATCTATCCGGCCTGGCGCGCAGCGCGGCTCGATCCGGTGGAGGCGCTTCGTTATGAGTGATGGTGCCCCTGATATGGCTGAGTTGACCGGAACGCAGGATCTTTCCGGGCAATCGATCCTCGAACTTCGCGGGATCCGTCGCCAGTTTGGCGATCTGGTTGTTCTTGAAAATGTCAATTTCACCCTGCGCGCGGGCGAGATTGTCGGTCTTGTCGGGCCCTCTGGCTCGGGGAAATCATCGCTTTTGCATATTGCGGGCCTCTTGGAAGCGCCCAGTGCGGGCGATGTGATCATTGATGGGCGTCCAACCGCAAAACTGAATGACACGGACAGGACGCTCATCCGGCGCGATACCGTCGGATTTGTCTATCAGGCCCATCATCTGCTTCCCGAGTTTGATGCTATTGGCAATGTGGCGCTGCCACAGCTGATCGCCGGCAAAGGCGAGATGACCGCATACAAGGAGGCAGAACGCCTCCTGACCGCGCTTGGGCTCGGGACCCGGCTCTCTCACCAGCCCGGCCAGCTATCGGGCGGCGAACAGCAGCGCACGGCCCTTGGCCGCGCACTCGCCAATGCACCAAAAGTTCTGCTTGCCGATGAGCCCACGGGCAATCTCGATACGGAAACATCAGCCAGCGTTTTTGACGAGTTGATCCGGCTTGTGCGAGGAGAAGGACTGGCCGCACTGATTGCAACCCATGACATGAAGATTGCGGCGCGAATGGACCGGATCGTAACGATCCGTAACAAGACGCTGGCGGCTGATTTACCAGGCCAGTGACGGGTGGTTTGTGCCGCTTGCCGTACCCGCACATCTTCAGCCCGCCCGTGCCTCACGAAAGCGCGTTAACAAAAGGTGTGATCGTCGATGGTTCCCATCCATCGACTTGGTTTCGAACGCGCGACCCCTAAAAATCTGGACTGCGTTTTTGATTTAACAAAAAGTTAACGTAGTCCAGTAAACAAGAGGAGACCTCAATGATTGCGCAACTTAGCGATCTGATCTGGAGCAAAGTCCTTCTTTATACCCTAGTGCCGATCGGGCTGTTCTTCACGATTGTGACACGGTTTGTCCAGTTCCGTCATTTCGGCCGGATGTTTGCCGTCCTTGCCGAGGGCTTTGGCCACCATGGCGATCAGCCGACCTCGTTTCAGGCCCTTGCGCTTTCGGTCGCGGGCCGCGTTGGCGCAGGGAATATTGCAGGTGTAGCCGTCGCCCTTACGTTAGGCGGACCGGGGGCGATTTTCTGGATGTGGCTTGTCGGGCTTGTCGGGATGGCAACAAGCTTTCTCGAATGCAGCCTCGCGCAATTCTACAAGAATGTGGAACCTGACGGTACCTTCCGTGGTGGGCCCGCCTATTACATCGAAATGGGCCTCGGGCCGCGGATCGGCGCGCCTTTTGCAAAGGGCATTGGCTATCTTTATTCATTCTTCCTACTGCTGACCTTTGGCATCGCTTTTATTGTTCTGCAGAGCTTTGCGGTCACGACATCGCTCGAAGGCGCCTTTGATATTCCCAAAACCATGTCTGGGATCGGGCTTGCGGTAATCATCGGAATTGTCATTTTTGGTGGTGTCCGGCGTATCACGTCGGTGGTTGAGTGGATTGTGCCGATCATGGCGGGCGGCTATGTGCTGCTGGTGCTGTTTGTTCTGATCACAAATGCGGCGCAAATCCCTGCAGCACTTGGTTTGATTGTCACCAGCGCCTTCGGTCTCAACGAGGCTGTCGCCGGGGGGATTGGCGCAGCAATTCTTCAAGGCGTCCGACGCGGCCTGTTCTCAAATGAGGCGGGGCTTGGGTCAGCGCCGAATGTGGCGGCCGTCGCCTATGTGGATCATCCGGGCCAGCAGGGGCTTGTCCAGTCGCTGTCGGTATTTATCGACACGATTGTTCTGTGCACCTGTACCGCCCTGATTATCCTTTTATCTTCTGTCGAAATCAATGATCCGTCCGTTGACGGTATTATCCTGACCCAGACGGCCCTTGCCGATCATATCGGCCCCTGGGCAGAGTCATTCATTGCGTTCGCATTGTTTCTGTTTGTTGTGTCATCAATCATGTATAACTATTATCTTGGCGAAACCGCAGTTGATTATTTCGTACAGGACAGCCAAACCGCCATGAATGGCTATCGGGTCACCGCCCTTGGGCTAGTCCTGGTGGGTTCGGTGGTCAATCTGGGTACGGCCTTCGGCTTTGCCGATGTTTCAATGGGCATGCTGGCGCTGGTCAACCTTACGGCGCTTGTCTTCCTCTATCCGATTGGTTTGCGGATCATGCGTGATTTTGATCGACAGCTGAAAGAGACGGATCATCCTGTTCTGAACCGGGATGACTTTGCCGATCTGATGATTGACCCCAAAGCCTGGCCTCGGCCCGAAAACCGGCACGAGCAGAAAGCTTGAGAGCCATATTTCTTCAGCATGACCGGGGTTGCGCCTACTGCCCGCATTCAAAATCGGTGGCGACCAGCCTCAGCCACTGTTTTTGCAGATGGCGATAAAACCGGGCCGCGAAAAGCTTGACGAAGGGCGCCAACACGCCGGCATCAAGGTGTCACCAGTCACGACAAAGCGTGCCATTGCCATCCCGGCTGATTTCGATCATTAAGGTCCCATGTCTTGATAAGTGGCCCATTGCTATTATCGCGTAAGCAGAATATGCGCATCATGCGATGCCTGATAACTGAACCGGGCCATATTCTTTTGCAACCTAACCCGGAAGCGCAGGACGGCGAATGTGGTCCCGGATCACGGCGGGATCAAACTCCAGAAGGGTAGAGAATTTAATGATCACCATACTGATTCTGGGCGTTTATATCAGTCAGGGTTATCTTATTCCTGTTTTTCAGGAATTTCAGACTGTGGTCCGGTCACGGGAAGAGTGTCAATTAAATCCGCCGGAATATGGCGTATATTGAGGTCGCGTTGCGGGAAGGGAATTTCGATCCCGTTTTCGCGGAATTTCTTCCAGATCGTCTTTCGTACCGCCGAGCGAATGCCAAGGCTGCTGCCAATATCACGGACAAATGCCCGCAGGTCGAAATTCATTGAGCTGTCTCCAAAGCCTTTGAAATAGACAAACGGAGCGGGATAAGACAGGATATCGGGATTTTCGTGGGCCACTTCCTTGAGCAGTTTTTCCACCATTTCAGGGTCGCTGTCATAAGCAACACCCACATCGACAATAAAACGGCCAATCTTGCTTTTGTGGGTCCAGTTTGTAACGGTTCCGGAAATCAGCTCCGAATTCGGAACGATAATCGAAGAGCGATCGAATGTTTCGATCTCTGTTGACCGTACACTGATCTGTTTGACGATACCCTCGCCTGAGGCAACAACAATCCAGTCGCCAACCTTGATCGGGCGTTCAAACAGCAGGATCAGCCCCGACACGAAATTATTGACGATAGATTGCAGGCCGAAACCGATCCCGACTGAAAGCGCGCCCGCAATAATTGCAAGGTTGGACAGGTTGAAGCCAAGCATGCTGACGCCTGTCATGAAGGCGATAACAAGCCCGATATAGCCAATCAGCGTCTTCATGGAATGACGCAGTCCGGTATCCGCGCCGCGCCTTGGAAAAAAGCGACTGACAGCCAAACGCTGGATGAATCGGGTCAGCAACAGAACGAGGAAGAAGACAATCAGGGCCGAGAGGATCTTCGCAATCGAAATTTCAAAGTTCCCGACCCTGAAGCCGGTAAAGGCATCGCTCATCAGGGTTTTTACATCCGACCAGTCCGCGCCGAGCGCCAGTATGGCAAAAGGTGTCAGACACAAAAAGATCAGGGCATCGCCAAAAAGCATGAGCCAGAAGAAAATAATGTTTGGCTGGTCGGCTTCCGTCGCCGAGCGCTCTACAGCACGCACGGCAAGACGTCTGTCAAACAGCGAAATCAATTCCTGAACAATCAAATGGATTGCAAGGCCGAGGGCAATCAGCCCACCGACCATGACCGTTCGCGTGGTTGCATAATGGCCAAGACTGACATAGCCGAACAGAATGGCCGCAATACTGATGAGGCCGATTGTCCGAAGAGCATAACGAAAGCTGCTCCACAGCGATTGCGAGTCGGAGGAATATCGGCCCTTCCCTTCATCGGTCAGTGCCCAGATCGATTTGCGCGAAAGAGCAAGAAAGATCAGCGCCATTAAAACGCCGATACCCGCCGATTGGAGCAGGCGAAGTTCAGGCCATGTATCGAATGTCTCTGCGATCCGGGCGAGGACGCGGTCAAGAAACAAGAGCGCAACAAGGCTCGAGAGCCCGGCCCGCAGCGTGACAGCCGACCGGGTCTCAAGCGGCACAAGACGCCAACCGGGAATTGACGGTGCGAAGATCGCAGAAGCGCCGGCATCGGTGATGAGAATGGCGACAAATCCAAACCAGATTTCCCGGAAAATCGCGCTTGTGACCGGCGTGACCAGACCATAGCCGCGCATCGCCTGATAGATCAGGAGCCCGGCAAACAGACCGGGTACGGCACGGGTGAGGACGCGGATGATCGCCACAATCGCCCGCCGGCCGTGGGTTGGCTCGTCGGCCTGAAGCTGGTGCAGAAATGCGCGATTTGCCCAGCGGCGAAAGGGCCCGAAGACAAGGATACCAACCAAAGCTGCGAAACCGATGACCACAATGGCGGGCCACAAGGTGGCGTTTTCGCGGCGCTCGCCTGTCCATTCTTTCAGCGCCTGAAAGGCGATTGAGACACCTGAGCCAATCTGTGGGAGTGCCTGCTGCCAGAGCGAGGGCAACAGCGGCGAAGCGGTCCGTGCAAAAATAGCTGTGGTAAACTCCTCACGGCGCCGCTCGATGATGCTTTCCAGCAGAAGATTGATTTCTGTCAGGGCGAGTTGGGTTTGCTGCATCAGCGCCTTGGTCTCGGCGATGGCCTCGTCGAGCCGCTTGCGTTCGGCCACGATCTCGCGTGTTTCCGTTTGTCCGTTGGTCGGCGCTTCGCCAAGGGCAGCAAGACTGGCGTCAAGTTCCGACAGTCGGGTCTCAAGGGGATCCAGCAGGGCATCGACACTGTCGCGCACAGCGCGCAGGTCATCGCGCAGGGACAGCAGTGCGGTCTCATCATCTGCCTCACCAAGCGACCCGGCTGCCTTCGCTATTTCCCTTTCGGCGGTTTTGAGGGTCTGGCTGATCTCGGCACGGTCAATCTGCGTGGCGGATGTCTGGGCCATCGCGCCAGAAAACGGCAGCCCGAGGGTCGCCGGGAATATGACGAGAAAACCCACCATGAAAAGCAAACACAAACCGATTGCCGACCCCGTGATGCTCACAGGGCCCACCCATGTTTTACCGCTTCTGGCGCGAAGGCGGGATTGGCATTGCATGGGCCGTTTTCCTTGTTTCGATGGGCACCAGATGCTATTACGCCCAAAGGTTTTATCGCCCCGATTCACCCCGATGCTGAATGGCCATGTCACGGTATCTTTTCACCGCATAGCCGCCGGGCTTTCATCAGCCTTATTTTGTGTGAAACCGGGCAAGCAGGACATCAGCCTTGGCAGACGACGACGAAAACAACAACACTCCATCGGAAAACGATGATAACTTTCCGCGCGAGCCCATGCCGAGCGAGCATAACATCTCCATCGAAGAGGAGATGCGACGGTCGTATCTCGATTACGCGATGTCAGTCATCGTCAGCCGGGCAATTCCTGATGCCCGGGACGGGTTGAAACCGGTTCACCGCCGGATCCTCTGGTCAATGAACGAGCAGGGCTATACCTACAACAAGCCCTACCGGAAATCGGCGCGCGTGGTGGGCGATGTAATCGGTAAATATCACCCGCATGGCGACCAGTCGGTCTATGATGCGCTTGTGCGGATGGCGCAGGATTTCTCCATGCGGCTGCCCTTGCTCGACGGGCAGGGGAATTTCGGCTCCATTGATGGCGACCCGCCTGCGGCCATGCGGTACACGGAAGTCCGGATGCTGAAGGTGGCAGACAGTGTTCTTGCCGATGTCGACAAGGACACGGTCGATTTTCAGGCAAATTATGATGGGTCGGAACACGAACCGGTGGTTTTGCCGGCCCGGTTTCCCAATCTCCTGATCAATGGGGCAGGAGGTATTGCCGTCGGCATGGCAACCAACATTCCGCCCCACAATCTGGGTGAAATCATTGAGGCCACCATCGCCATGATTGAGGACGGGGCCATATCCGATGCTGATTTGCTTGAGATTGTCCCGGGTCCTGATTTCCCGACCGGCGGGATGATTCTTGGCTATAATGGCGCGAAGTCTGGCCTGCTGACAGGGCGAGGCTCCGTTCTGATGCGCGGGCGGTCAACGATTGAGGAAATCCGTAAGGATCGATACGCTATTGTCATCACCGAAATTCCGTATCAGGTCAATAAAGCGCATATGGTTGAGCGCATTGCCGGTCTTGTCCGGGAAAAGAAAATCGAGGGCATTGCCGATATCCGCGATGAATCGAGTCGCGAGGGTATCCGCGTTGTTATCGAATTACGCCGCGATGCAACACCCGATGTGGTCCTGAACCAGGTTTACCGGCATTCGCAGCTGCAAACCTCGTTTGGCGTTAACATGCTGGCCCTGAATGGCGGCCGGCCACAGCAAATGTCCTTACGCGACGTGTTGACCGCCTTCATCAGGTTCCGCGAGGAGGTGGTCACACGGCGGACGAAATTTGAACTTAACAAGGCGCGTGACCGGGCCCATATCCTCGTCGGCCTTGCCATCGCAGTCGCCAATATTGATGACGTCGTCAAACTGATCCGCGAAGCCCCGGACCCGGCAACGGCCAAGGAACGATTAATGTCCCGCGACTGGGCAGCCAAAGACCTGGCACCTTTGGTCAAACTCGTGGCAGACCCGCGCCACATGATGATCGAGGGCGACCGTTTGCGCTTGTCGGAAGAACAGGCAAAGGCCATTCTTGATCTCCGGCTGCAGCGGCTTACCGCCCTTGGGCGCGATGAAATTGGCGATGAACTCAAGGCCCTTGCTGACAAGATCGCTGACTATCTTGACATTCTCCGCCATCGTGACCGTGTACTGACGATCATAAAGGATGAACTTGCTGCGGTCAAAGACGAATTTGCGACACCACGGAAAACCGAGATCGTCGAGATGGACGGCGAGATGGAGGATGAAGACCTCATTGCGCGCGAAGATATGGTCGTCACCGTCACCCACTCCGGCTATGTCAAGCGCACGCCGCTATCGACCTATCGTGCCCAGAAACGTGGCGGCAAGGGCCGGGCGGGCATGAAATTCAAGAATGAGGATTTCGTTGCGCAGTTATTTGTCGGTCATACGCATACGCCGCTTCTGTTTTTTACCTCCACGGGCATGTGCTACAATCTGAAACTCTGGAGACTGCCGGAAGGCAATCCCCAGTCGCGTGGCAAGGCGTTTGTCAATCTCCTGCCG
The DNA here is from genome assembly GCA_964432075.1 of uncultured Caulobacterales bacterium. Lineage (GTDB taxonomy): Bacteria > Pseudomonadota > Alphaproteobacteria > Caulobacterales > Parvularculaceae > CALLPQ01. Next base: position 10,386 of record CAYSMJ010000046.1, read on the forward strand.
CTAGGGCCTGACGAACGGGTTACGAATATTCTTCCTTTGCCGGAAAATGAGAGCGACTGGGAGCGGTTACAGATCATGTTTGCGACCCGGTCGGGCGGTGTGCGCCGCAATAAGCTGTCAGACTTCCAGCGGGTTAACCGCAATGGCAAGATCGCGATGAAGCTTGATGAGGGCGACGGGATAATCGGTGTACAGATCTGTGATGTTGATCAGGAAATCCTGCTTACGACAGCGGACGGGATGTGCATCCGATTTCCAGTGGAGGATGTGCGTGTCTTCTCCGGCCGAACGTCGACCGGTGTCCGCGGCATCCGGCTTGGCGAGAATGACCGCGTGATCTCCATGGCTGTGCTCCGCAACAGCGACGCAAGCGCCGAGGAAGCACGCGCCTATCTGCGTCATGCGGCGGCGATGCGCCGGGCGGCTGGTGAAAATGGTGAAACTGACGATGCCGATAACGACGCCGAGACGACGGCGTTATCACCCGATCGGATTGCCTCGCTGGGCGCTGCGGAACAGTTTATCCTCACTGTGACCACCAATGGCTATGGCAAACGCTCGTCTGCCTACGAATATCGCCGTTCCGGTCGGGGCGGGAAGGGTATCATTGCGATTGTCAGCAACCAGCGAAACGGTAAGGTCGTTGCATCGTTCCCGACTGAAGACAGTGACGAAGTCATGCTTGTAACCAATGGTGGCCAGCTGATCCGTACACCCGTGAACGATATTCGGGTTGCCGGTCGGAATACGCAAGGGGTTACGATTTTCCGGACTCGTGACGATGAAGAAGTTGTATCAGTGGAACGGATCGAAGAGATTCCAGGCGATGACGATGTCGATGGTGAATTAAACGATTCCTGATCGGCAGTTCCATGACCAAAGGGAGGCAGGTGATGGCAATGGATAATAATCACCGTATAGGACTTTATCCGGGTACGTTTGACCCGATGACCTTTGGTCATCTCGACATCATCAAGCGCGCCGTCAAGCTGGTTGATGAGCTTGTGATTGGTGTTGCCATTAATGCCGGGAAAAACCCGCTCTTTTCGCTTGATGAACGGGTGGCAATGGTTGAGGAACTGAAGCGCTCGCTTTCTGCGGGAAGCGGCATTGAAATATCGGTGCAACCGTTTCAGTCCCTGTTGATACATTTTGCCGAGGAAATCGGGGCGAGCATGATTATTCGTGGGCTGAGAGCCGTTTCCGACTTCGAGTATGAGTTTCAGATGGTCGGTATGAATGATGTGCTGAACAAGGACATCGAAACCGTCTTCTTGATGGCGGATGTTCGTTATCAGGCAATTGCCTCGCGGCTTGTAAAGGAAATTGCCCTGCTCGACGGGGATATCTCCGGGTTTGTACCGCGTGCGGTCGAGACCAAACTACTGACAAAAATCGGACGGTCAGAAAAGTAGCGGTCTCACTGAGCCTGGACGGTTGATCATTGAGCCCTTTCAATAGACCTCAAATTTATGGACGAGTGGCGTCGTGCCGTCCCCGCCAGGCTCGAGGGCGCCGCCAATCACATAAATAGCGCGGTTCAGTGTTACAGCGCCAAGGCCATGGCGGGGGTTGGGCATTTGCCCCGCCGAGCGCCAGCGGTCCTCATCAAGGTCATAGGCCCAGACTTCGGAATAGACGCCGCCGCCGCCATCGCCGAAATACTCGCCACCAAAAACAAAGGCCGTGGCGCCAAGAATGGCCGCGGCAAGCCCGGCCTGCGCCCGGGGCATGGGTCTCATGGTCTGCCAGCGGTCGGCAAGCGGATCGTAAGCCTCAGTAATCGACAGATTGCCACCCGAAACGCGGCGTCCGCCAAACAGATAGATTACGCCGCGATGGGTGACCGCCGCCATGGAATTCCGGGCGAGTGAGACTGGCGCGCGTTCATACCATTCATCTGTACGCGAATCATAGATCCAGTGGCGATCGGTATCGATATGGTCCTGCCAGCGCTGATTGAAGCTGCCGGCTGGCGCCCGTCCGCCGACGATATGGATAAATCCGCCCATGGAAACTACGGCGGCCTCCGCCTGCAGGCCGGGCATGGGTCGCAGGGTTTTCCAGCGGCCATAGGGATCGTCAAGCCGGAACAAATCCGGGACCATCCGCCAGCCGGATCCGGCCTCGCGGGCGCCGACCGTTGTGAAACCGCCCATGGCGTAGAGAAAGCCGTTGTGAGCGACAAGATGGAGATGATGGCGCGGCTCGGGCAGTCGATCTCCTTCGGCCCAGCGGTCGCCAACCGGGTCGTAAACAAAGGTCCGGTCGGTTGCCTGATACCGTCCGCCTGACCCGCCAGTGATCCCGCCCGCGGTCACAACGACATTAAAGGCATCACGGGCAAGCGCCTTGGTGGAGCGACCCTGACCGCTGTCAGTCCAGAATGGCGCCGGATAAATCTCCTGGGCTGCGATCGGCAGGTCTGCAACCCGCCGCCATCGCACCCGGCGATCAGACAGACGCCGCGGCTTGAGACGAGGCGCCGTGATCGCCTTTATGAAATCTGGCGGGCTTGCAGGCTGGACGTCGACGAGATCATCAAGCGGATCGTAATCCTGTGAAAACGCTGCGGGGGCAATCAGACAGGAGGTCATACCGCCCAGCATTTGCCGCCGGTTGAGGGCCTTTTGCTGACCTTTAGCCTGTCTGGGCCCAATCCGGTTCATGCCCACCATCCCATTCCCCATACGCAACCATGCGTCGCAGCTTACCCGTCAAGTGCCGCACAGGCAATGCGCCCACCGGCCCCGCCAATCGGCTGGCTGATATGGTCATCGGGATTTTCATGCACGATGACCGCAAAACCGTCATCGTCCAGCAGGGGATAGGGCCCATTTGCAGCGGCATTTTCTTCGCTGGGGTTCAGCGAGAGCCCCGTTTTGAAAAAGGCCGCCGTCGCGCGGCCATCACGCCCGGCATAGATATTGGGCAGATCGGCCCGCTCATAGCCCTCAGGATTGAGCAGACCATGGGGGTTGTCGTCAGGATCCACATGGCCACCGGACAATTTGAACCCCTCTTTCAGATCCGAACAATCGCCTACCTGGTGCAGGTGAATACCGTGCCAGCCGGGGGCGATTCTCTTGAGGTCAACGCGCATCAGAACATTGCCGCCGGGCGCTTCGGTGAAGACAACATAGCCGATCTCATTGCCCTCGCGATCAATGAATTTCGCGGCCGCATCGATATTGTCTTCACTTTGCAGGGCAGGCAAAAGCGGTTCGGCCTTGCCGCTTGTGTCACCACAGCCTGCGAGCACGAGACTACAAAGGATAGCGGAAAAGAGGGCCGAGGTTCCGAAGCGTTTGGTCATGCGAAAATCCTGTCTTTCGATGGAAAAATTTGAGCGCAGGGTAGGGGTGTCATTACGCGAAGTAAAACCCTTATGGCTCTATTGGTTCGCGTTCGCCATCCGCAAGCCCGGATAGCAGGGTTTTGCCTGCAGGCGTCACCTTCACGATGGCAAACTGCGCTGCCGAAAACGGCTCGGCTTGACCTTCCTGAAAGAAAAAGCTCGTCGAGGTGTAAACAATTCCGCGACCTCGGGTCCGATAGTATTGAACCAGGATCTCGTCTGGTCTGCGCTCCGTCGCGGTGCTGGCCAGTCGGGAAAACCGGGCGACCCGGTTTTCGTCCCGCTGAAGATAGACCGTTCCGGTATTCGGCAGGTCCTGCCATTCCAGTCGTGGTGGAAAAATTTCCGGATCAAAGCGCAACCGCATGTAATCGCCCTGGATAAGCGAACGCGGATCGCGCGGAGCCAGCGGCAGGTAAATCGTTTCGGCGTTCGTAAAACTGGCCTCCAGTTGGTAGGCGCCTACCAGGGTCCGCCCCGCTGCCGCCCCGAGGATGAGAACCATCGCAAGGATAGCCAAAAGCGCCGGTCGGTCCCGTTGTGTCCTGTCCGGCAAACCATCCAATGCCCGTTCAAAGGCGAACCGGGCTGGTTCTGGATTGTCCTCGGCAAGATCGGGGCTTTCCTCTGTCCGCAGTAAAAACTGGGTGACCACAGCGCCAAGGGTCAGAGCGATCCCAATCCCGGTCAGGATCATCGATTTTGTGAGGAGCGACAGGGAAAGGTCGTAGTAGAAATAGGCCCCTGCAATTATGAGGGCGCCCATCCCGCTGATCACCAGCCCGCGATGATCCGCCACAAAACCGCTCAACAAAATGATCAGGGGCAGGAGGATGGTCGGCGGAAAGAACCCAGCGCAGGTAATCAGTACAAGGCCCAGTGCCAGTTGGAAAGGTCTGGCCAGCCGGCGATCAATGCCAATGACAAGACCGAGGATAGTCAACCCAAAAAGGATTCGGCCCGGCACAGAGTCTACCGGGCCGAACAGGCCAAAAAGTCCAAGGCCAGCCTGCTTCTGCATGATCGCCATAAACCACGCCATAAAGACGAGGCCGGTTGCAAAACTGCCAAGGGGCCGCAGGCGGATTCCCTCGCCGGTGAAGACAAGACCAAGCGCGCCTGCAGCTCCTGCCAAAGCAAACAGCAGAGGTTGAGGCTGCCAAATCCCGAAGTCTGCGGCACGGCTGATCAAGTTCAGCGAGATGAACAGGATCGCGAAAAGCGCCGCCGCACTCAGGAAGGCAAGCGTGCGTTCGCGGAAAACGCGCAGGATCAGCAAAACAAGCATCCCATAGAATGCGGCCGTGGCGAGTCCTGCCTGACCCGTCACCAGGCTCGATCCCGTTCCAACCGCTCCCGGACTGCCGAAGCTTTCAATGCCAAGCTGCCAGGCACCTGTTGTTGCGCCCGTTAATCCGCCTGCAATCAGGCTGACCGCAAGCTGCCGGAAAAAATCGCCACGACTGGATATCCCGATCGACACACCCAATCCGGTGATCAACAGACCAATGATCAAGGCCGCGTTTGCATAGGCGCGGTTGCTGGCATCTGGCACAATCAGGAAGATGAAGGCGGCAATCGCTACGGCAAGGATCAGGCCCGCAATCCACCCTCCGAGCCCCAGAAGCAGTTCCACATACCAGGGATGAGATGCCCGCTCGTCATTGCGATGGTTAAAAGCCGCCATCTGGTCGTGCTCACCCATAAGTGTCGTCTCCGGCCGCACGATTTAGAGCCCGCAAAAGCGCAGGGAACACAGCCATGCCCCCGGCAATCACGGCAAAACTCATCAGGCTCAGAACGAGAATTGCCTCAGGACCGCTGGAAATCGATCGCGGCAGTCGTTCGATAATGACATAAACGACAACCCAGCTGACCGCGAAAAACAAAACCAGCGTTCGAAGCGGTCGATCGCGTCTGATCCGGGTGTAGAGGGCAAGTCCGGCTGCAATGGCAGCGAAAAAAACAAAAATGGCGAGCCATTCAACAACGCTCGGCGCGCCTCTGGTTACGCCGTTCAGTGCCGCACTCCAGAACGTTCCGAACCCGGCCAAAGTTACGGGAACGGAATGCCAGACCGGAACCGCGCCCAGCAAAGACCGGATGAACAGAAAACCCACTGCGCCAATTCCATAGAGTAAGAGTCGCTCCCGGAAGATCCATTCTGGAAAACGTGATGAAGTTGCCGGACCTTCAGCACCGGTGAACAGAAACCACCCTGCGGTTGCGACAGCAAAAAACAAAAGGGCCTGACCGTCAGTACGCAACACAACAAGAATGACGGCGAGAAAACCAGCCCAGATTGCAAAAAGCGGCCAGGGATCGGCCCCCAGCTGATAAACCTGGCCGACGACCCCCATGGCAATACCAATCATCAGGCTGGCAAGGATTGCCCCGCCGTCGCCCAGTCGTGAACGTCGCGGCATGACAACCCAGATCAAAAAACCAAGCCCCATCAGACCGATTGGCAGATGGATCTTTACCATCGGATCAAGCTGGCGCCAATTAAAGGCAAAAAAACAGACGACGCCGGCCAGACCTTGCGCAATGCCCAGAAAATAAAGGACCGGTAAGGCCATGTGCCGGGTTGTCGATCGGTCCCCGTGCCCGTCGGTCGTTGCGGATGCACTCTTAGAAAACAAGACCGGTATCCCCGTCATTCCCTGCGATTGAACTCAGTTTATGAGCAATGTTCATAATCTAACGCAACGGACCCGGAAATGCAACAGCGATGGATGTTCTGCGCTCAAGCCGTGTGCCGAAGCCCGTCGATAATCGCCTCGACGCGGGCGGCATTGCCAGCCCATGTGAAATCCCGGCGTTCCAGACGATCCCGGGCTGCCGCCCCAAGCCGGTTCCAGGTTTCCGGTGCCGCGATCAGATCGGTGAGGGCGCGCTCAAAGCCGTTGGGCTCGTCTGGATCGAACAGCCGCGCGTCAGTGCCGTTACTTAGCACCTCCATGATATTGGGACTGGCCGGCGCAAGGATGGCTTTGCCCGCCGCCATATATTCAAACAGCTTTAGCGGTGAGGCATAGTCTACCACGGCAGGCTGTAGCGCGATGTCGAAAGCGGCCACATGGGCCGGCACAGCCTCACGCTGGACAATGCCGGTGACCGTCAACCGTTCGCGAATGCCGTGCTTTTCCGCTTTGGCTTCCAGGTCGGCCCTTGCCGGGCCATCGCCAACAAGAAGGAGATGCAAGGCGGGGTCGGCCAGTTCGGCCATCACTGACAGGACACGATCAACGCCATGCCAGTTGCGGACAAACCCCGTGAACCCAAGCACGGTCTTGCCCGCGAGATTATAGCGGTCGCGGATAGGTCGTGGGTCGAGCGGCACCAGAAAGTCAGTCTCAACACCGTTTTGAATGACATGAATTCGTGCAGGATCGACGCCTTTTGCGGCTATCCGGTCCGCAAGAACCTGCGTTACCGGCAAAACAGCATCGGCTCCCCGCCACAGGGTGCGCTCCGAATGGACCGCAAGCGGTTCAAGGGCGAGCCCGGAATGGCGTCTGCGCTCTTCGGCAAGGGGGGCATTGACCTCCAGAATAAACGGCAGATGCCGT
>CAYSMJ010000047.1:0-280 GCA_964432075.1 uncultured Caulobacterales bacterium
GCTCGCCCAGGTCGATAGTGCCGTTGGCGGGAAGACGGCAATCAATGTGGCGGCCGGCAAAAATCTGGTCGGGGCGTTCTACCAGCCGGATGCGGTTTTTTCCGATACGGACAGTCTGTCCACCCTTGAGAGGCGCGAATGGCGGGCGGGCTATGGCGAGATCGTCAAATATGGCCTGCTTGGCGATGCTGATTTCTTTTCCTGGCTCGAGACCAATGGTCCTTGCCTGCTTGACGGGGAAAACACCGCGCTGGTGCATGCCATCCGAACCTCCTGCGCC
>CAYSMJ010000047.1:290-16850 GCA_964432075.1 uncultured Caulobacterales bacterium
GAAAGCGGCCATCGTCGCGGAGGATGAGCGCGAGAAGGGGCGCCGCGCCCTCCTCAATCTCGGCCATACGTTCGGGCACGCCCTCGAAGCGGAAACCGGCTATGGCGAGACGCTTCTGCACGGCGAGGCTGTCAGCATCGGAATGGTTCTTGCCTTCGATTTTGCCGCCAATGCCGGGCTTTGCACGCCAGACGACGCCAGCCGCGTGCGCGACCATCTTGCAGCCTGCGGCTGCCCGGTCAGCCCGGGGCAGATAGACGCTCCCTCGCGCTTTTCAGCAGATGCCCTGATGGCGCGTATGGCACAGGACAAAAAGGTTGAAGACGGCAAAATTACACTGATCCTGCCCCATCGAATCGGCGAGGCCCATATCCACCGCGACGTTGATGCAGCGACAATCAAGACCTTCCTCGAAACAACACTCAATCACGATCAAAAGAGTCCTTCGCAATCATGAATCCGATCACGCCAGACATCGCCTATACCATTCTTGCCGCTATTGGGCTGCTTTTCATTTCCGCTTTCTTTTCCGGATCGGAAACCGCACTGACCGCAACATCGCGCGCCCGGATGCACTCTCGCGATCAGAACGGAGAAAAACGTGCACGGACCGTCATTCGTCTGACCGATGATCCGGAACGGCTGATTGGGGGTATTCTGCTTGGCAATAACCTCGTCAATATCCTTGCGACATCACTCATGGCCACGGCCTTTCTTGCCTGGTTTGACGAGGGTGGACAATATATCGCAACAATCGTCATGACCGCGCTTGTGGTGATTTTCGCCGAAGTCATGCCGAAAACCGTCGCGATTTCGAAACCGGACAAATTCGCCATGATCGTTGCGCCGGTCCTGCGCTGGGTTGTGCTGGTCCTTGCCCCCATAATCAGGCTAGTTCAACTCATCGTCCGGGGGACCCTGAAACTCCTGTTCAATATGGATATCAGCCAGTCTGATGCCGTTTTATCCGTAAACGATGAACTACGCGGCGCCATTGATCTTCATCACAAGGAAGAACGGCTTGACAAGGAATCCCGCGATCTCATCCGCGGCGCCCTGGAACTCGACGTAATCAAGATCGAAGATGTGATGGTTCACAGAAAGTCGATCGAGATGATTGATCTGGGCAACCCGGTTGAGGAGAATATCCGGCAGGCGCTCAACAGCCGCCATACACGCCTGCCCGTCTTCGATGGGGATTCAGACAATATTGTGGGTGTTGTGCATGCCAAGGACCTGTCCCGTGCGCTTTGGTCGGTCGAAGGCCGCAAAAGCGACATTGATCTCTCAGCGATTGCGCGTGATCCCTATTTTGTTCCGGAAACAACAACCCTGTCGGAGCAACTCGATATGTTCCGCCTTAAACAGGAGCATTTTGCTCTTGTGATCGACGAGTATGGCGCGATCATGGGACTCGTTACCATGGAAGACATACTGGAAGAGATCGTCGGCGAGATTGAAGATGAATATGACAGCCCTGTCCAGGGGATCCGTCCGCAAGCTGATGGATCAATCCATGTGGACGGTGATGTGACGATCCGCGATCTTAACCGGGCGATGGACTGGAACCTGCCCGATGAGGAAGCCGTGACGATTGCCGGGCTTGTGATCCACGACGCTCAGACAATCCCCGAAATCGGACAGACCTTCTCCTACCATGGGTTCAAATTCTCAATCCTGCGTCGGCGTCGAAACCAGATTACAGCGATCAAAATTACCGAACAGAAACAGGCCGTGGCGTGAAGCCGCTTCTCAACGTCGGTCCATCCGCAGGCGGCTGAAAACCCCCAGCATGAAGGCCGCCGACATTCCGAATAAAAGGAACCCGTTTGCGGCTGCAGCACCTGGCAACAGCCGGAAGCCCGCCTCCAGGCTCAGACCGTCAAGCCCAAGCGTCGTGTAACACAGGCTGGCAAGGTAATACGCCTCGGCAAAGCTTGCGCGTGCACCAAAATTGGCAAAAGAGGCCGCCCAGATGGCGATTTCGAGCGCGTGAGCAAGCATCAGCCAAAGACTGCCGGCGACGAGGACAACAAGATCACGCAAAAACCGTACGGACGCTTCCACCCGCCCGAGGATGGGCCGTAAAACCGACGCAGCAACCGCAATAAAAAGCCCGTGTATCAGCGTGTTGACCGCAACCAGGCCGGCTGCGCTGAGTATCTGGAAATCCATCGGCCCTCACCCTTTGCGCAAAGCTTATACCTTGGACTGCGCGCGGAAAACCGCTTCACGCGGGATTTTTGATCCGCCTTGACAGGGTTCAAAAACAACGGAGCGCAAAGGCTTTCTTTGCCTGTGACCACCATTACCGATCGGTCTGGCCGGTATCCTTTTCCAGCGCCTCAAGTGCACGCAAGGTAAGCCCACTGGCATGACGCAGATCGACGTCGGTTCGGTCGAGTTCTGCGGTAACGGCGTCCGTATTGTCGGGCATGGCGCCGATCAGGGTGCGTATCGCCTGCAACTCTTCGCGCAGGGCCTCCACGGTGTCCGGTTCTGCCACCGGCCCGGACGGTGTAGCGCGCTCTGGTTCGACAGTCTCATTTTCGGGCTCAACAAGGATTGTGCCATTCTGAACCGGTTGTGAAGGCCCCTCGCCCAGGATGTTCGGGTCACGCATACGCGCGATGCGGAGCTTGCGCTCAAGGCTTTCGATTTCGCGTTTTTGCCCACCCCAAACCGACCAGCCAAGAACAAGGCCAATAAGGAAGCTGGCGAACGGAACCCCAAGCAGGCGCGCCCAATGGGCGATCTGTGCCATATCGGTACTGATGCCAAGACTTTCCACGCAACTTCTCCAGCCGATTTACCGAAGCAACCGGTTTTCGACATGTTGCAGCAAATATCGAACCATCCGGGCAAGCAGGATTCGGCTGCACCACCATCACTTCTGGTCTGTCGGCCGGTGTTTCATTCGCTGTGTGTCAAACGGACGCCGCAATTCCTTGCCAATTCTCCGGTGACAAGAACTATATCTGTTCTTAACGTATTCATTCCGGATGAGCTTTATCAAGCTGTCTGGCCTCGCTTCAGATTTCCGTAGGTGTCATTTGCATGCAACCGACTGACCGCCCCAAGACTGCCGCGACATCTCATGACCTGATCATTGCCGGCGCCTCAATTGCGGGGCTGGTCGCAGCGCGGGCTGCTGCCACGCGCGGGTTGAAAACGATTGTCATCGATCCAAGGCGGGAACCGGCCGCCCGGGTTCGCACGACCGGGGTTCTCGTCAAGCGGGATTCTGAAACAATCGATATCCCGCCAGCGCTTTGTCACCGGATTGGCGGTGTGCGCATGTATGCACCTGACATGCGGCATATCGATCTGCACCGGGACGGCTATCACTTCCTGGCGACGGATACCGCTGCCCTTGTTGACTGGCTCGTCGATGAGGCAAAGACCGCCGGCGCCGAACTGCGGTTTGGCATGCCTTTTTCGAGTGCCGGACTTGACGCGGACTGCATTCGTTTTGAGGACAGCGATGTTTCCGGGCGCTATCTTTTAGGGGCCGATGGCGGCAGGTCACGGATCGCCGAGCTTTTTGGCCTTGGGCAAAACCGTGAATTTCTGCAGGGGCTGGAGACCGACTACACGCCCTATCGGGGGATGGACGAGGACCTGCTCCATTGTTTTGTCGATAGCAACACGGCGCCCGGCTATCTTGGCTGGGTCGTGCCGGGGGCTGGCATGACCCAGATCGGTCTTGCCGTGTCGCCAACCCCGAACGGCACCGCCCGCATCCCGGATTTCAACGGGTTTCTGAGCAAGATCCACCCCTATTTCCCCGGCCTTCTGGATATTCGCGAAAAATCCCGGCGCATGGGTCAGATCCCCTGTGGCGGGCTTGTCCATCCGATTTCCACAAGACGGGTTTTGCTGACGGGCGATGCTGCGGGTCTTGTCTCGCCGCTGACAGCCGGGGGGATCCGGCTGGCCTTCCAGTTTGGCCGCAGAACAGCCTGTGCCATTGCCGATTATCTCAACGGTTCGGGGGATGATCCTGGCGTCCTGATGGCGCGGGAATATCCGAGCTTCATCCGGAAAACGCTTCTGCGCCGGGCCTGGTCACTGGCCCCGTCCAATGCACTGTTGAACCGGGCCCTGTTCACCCCGCCCATGCGCGCTCTGGCCACCAAAATCTATTTCCAGCAACGCATGCTGATCCCGGCGCATCTTCTGCCGCTGGTCGACACCCTGCCGGCCGGTCTGAAAACAAGGTCAGGACCGGCGGGCGCCAAAAGCCCGAATGCGGCATAACCCGCTTACTTCACCGGGTGGTGGTTCGCAGCTATCCCGGAAAGATCGCGACCGCGTCGGGGCGCATCAACACCGTCAGGATCAGTCCGGCAATGGCGCCCCCGAGATGGCCCTCATGGGCAATAATCCGGTTTTTCGCCCCCATCAGCAGGGAGGAAATCACGAGGAAACCAACGCCAAACAGGATCGCCGGTATTCCGAACGGAATCGGAAAGACAAAGATCGGCGCCAGGGGAAAAAACAGCACGAAGGCAAAAATAACCCCCGATACCGCATCGGAAGCGCCGATGCTCCGATAGGTCAGATTGTGGCGATTGACCCAGGTGGACACGATGCCGCTGACAAGGATTGCGCCGAAATAAACAACGATAAAACCGAGCTTGCCGAGAAGCCGTTCCACCGTTGGCCCGAAGGAAAACAGGGCAACCATGTTGAATAGTAAATGGAACAGATTCACGTGCAGGAAGGAGGAGGTGAACACACGGAAATGCTCCCCCTCGCGCCGAACAGCCCCCACATGAAACCCGAACTGGTCGATAAACTGCGGGTTGACAAACAACGCATACAGACTGATGGCGATATTGACGAGAATGAGCGCGTAGGTAACCGGCGCTTGCGATAAATCCATTAATTGTGCCTAGTCCGCCGCTTGATGTTCAGCGGGCGTCAGGGTTTTCATTGCGAGTGCATGGATTGGTCCGGCCAGTTCCCTGGCGAGGACCTCATTGACCATTCGCTGGCGCATAAGGCGGGATTTGCCCTCAAAGGCGTGCGCAACAACCAGCACGCGAAAATGCGATTCGCCGCCCTCGCGGGCCCCGGCATGGCCGGCATGAAGGTGCGACTCATCGCGCACCTCAAGCAGGTCAGGCTCAAGGGCTGCGGAAAGTTTGTGATGAATATGATCTGCGACAGACATCAGGGCAGGAATTCGCCTTATTCGCGTCGCTGTCAAGATTGTAACGGCACGCCAGTAATCCCATAATGGCGACATGAAGGATGAATCATACAAACCTCGGCACGGATTTGATATCCGCGTAAAGCCGCCATCGGCCCGTTCCAAAAAAGAACCGAGCTGGAAAAAGCCGGTCGACAAGCTCTGCGAAGCAGAAGGATGCACTGAACCGGGTGAATGCCGGACCGCCAAGTCTCCGCGCGAGCCACGGACCTATCTCTGGTTTTGCCAGTTCCATGCCCGCGAGCACAATAAACAGTGGAATTATTTTGAAGGCCTTTCGGCAGACGAAGCCAAACGGGCGCGCGAATCCAACATCTATGGTGATCGGCCGACCTGGGGGTGGGCGAACAATGAGCGTGCCTCTGCCGCGGCGCGGGCGCGTGGCCCTGCGGACATGATTGATTCTTTTGGCGTTCTAGATGGCGAAGCACAGGCGCAACGCGCCGCGCGCGGCAAATATCGCGGGGGCAAACGGCTGACAAAGCTCCAGGAAGGCGCTTTTGAGACGCTTGGCCTGCAGCATAGCGCGTCAAGCGATAATATCCGCAAACGTTATGCCGAGCTGTTGCGTCGCTTCCACCCGGACCAGAATGGAGGCGACCGGTCCACGGAGGACCAGCTTCAGGCCGTTGTCAAAGCGCATCAAATTCTCAAAAAAGCGAAAATTTTTTAGCCGCTCTTCCCCTTATGCGGCGGCGCAATTGGCGCACTTTCCGCGCTTGCCTTTTGCAGCGCGGCACGCAATTTTGTCGCGACCTCTAAAATAAGGATCCCCATGGCCGAACTCTCCACAGAAATCCCCCTCGAAGCGCCGGACACCACCGTTCGAGCGCGCGATGTCTTTGGCGTCGATATCGATATGGAGATTCCCGCCTTTTCCCAGGCCAGCGAATACTCACCACCCGTCGATACCGCCTATCGCTTTGACCCGCAGACGACCCTGTCGATCCTGGCCGGCTTTGCCCATAATCGCCGGGTCATGGTTCAGGGCTATCATGGCACCGGCAAGTCCACCCATATCGAGCAGATCGCCGCACGCCTCAACTGGCCAACCGTGCGGGTTAATCTCGACAGCCATGTCAGCCGGATTGACCTGATCGGCCGCGATGCGATCGTGGTCGAGAACGGGGTCCAGATCACCCAGTTCAAGGAAGGGATTCTACCCTGGGCGTTCCAGCGGCCGGTTGCGCTGATTTTTGATGAATATGATGCCGGTCGTCCGGATGTCATGTTCGTGATCCAGCGGGTGCTCGAAGCCGAGGGGCGATTGACCCTGCTGGACCAGAACAAGGTAATCACGCCCAACCCCTGGTTCCGTCTGTTTGCAACCACAAATACGATCGGCCTTGGCGATACGACCGGTCTTTATCACGGCACCCAGCAGATCAATCAGGGCCAGATGGATCGCTGGTCCCTTGTCACAACGCTGAATTACCTTGAGCTTGATGCCGAAGTCGAAATCGTGCTTGCGAAATGTCCGTCCCATGACAATGAAGAGATGCGCGAACGCGTCGACAAGATGGTCCGGGTCGCCGATATGACCCGAAATGCCTTCATGAATGGTGATGTTTCCACTGTCATGAGCCCGCGTACAGTGATCACCTGGGCTCAGAACGCCGATATCTTCAAGGATGTGGGCTACGCCTTCCGCGTGACCTTCCTGAACAAATGCGATGAACTTGAACGCCCTACGGTCGCGGAATTCTACCAGCGCGCCTTTGGCGAGGACCTGCCCGAAGCAGCGCCAATGCTGACGGTGGCCTGATACCCGTCTGCGTGCGCATTTTCCCGCGAAGTGGGAACCGGTTTGCGTCAAGAATATGCGGCAAAACAAGAGGCTCGGGCCTCTTTATTGATTCCGATTGATTTGAGGGTGCGCTGGCGGAAACCTCATTTCGACAACAACGCGTCGGCATGGTGGCTCACCAGTCTGGCTGGCAACGATGCGCAATAACTGACGCTGAACAACACACGGAGTCAATTTGACCGGCTTTTGCTTTCGACAGACCTTGTCACTGGCGTCACTGGCCTTCGCTGGTAAACTCGCGGCTCGGTGCCGACAAAGCGACATCAGGTGACCGGCTCAAATTGTTGCCCGTGTCGACCCCCGAAAAACAGGTGCCGGATAACCCCATATTGGCATCGGGCAAAACCATGACCTGCCCGGCAATCCATCTCTGGAAAGCCGCCGCCGGGACCTGTATACAGGATCCGAGATTGTAATTGCCTGGCGTGCGACCGGGCGTCGACCAGAAGGGTTTCCCCATGCGCCATTCTTTCCGCTCTGCCCGCGCGCCGCTGGCGTTTGCGTTTTTGTCCGTCGCTCTTGCCGCCTGTGGCGGATCCGATGCCGCTGACGGCAAGGCTACGGCCGCCACATCCGGCGAGGGTAAGACCGACAACGGGGCGGTCTCCTCAAAACTGGCGGCAGATCGCGCCCGGGAGGGCGCGCTCGGCGATATGACCATCGGCGACCCGGATGCGCCGGTGACGCTTGTGGAATATGCCAGTTATACCTGCGGGCACTGTGCAAATTTCCACATCAATATCCTGCCGACGATCAAGGAAAAATATGTTGAGACAGGTCAGGTAGCGTTCATCTTCCGCGAATTGCCGACCCCGCCGCAGGAGCTTTCCTATATCGGCTCGGTGCTGGCGCGTTGTGCTGCGGACAAGGGCGGGGACGCCGCCTATTTTGCCGTTGGCGACAGCCTGTTCCGCCGCCAGATGCAGTGGGCTTTTGGCGACGATCCGAAACTGGAACTTCAGAAAATCACCAATCAGGCCGGAATGGACGGCGCAGCCATGGCGGAATGCCTCCAGCGCAACGAAATTCTTGAGGTTATCAACGCCAATATCGAGGAAGCCAATGAGGTCTTCAAAATTACCGGGACACCGAACTTCCTGATCAATGGCGAGAAAGTGACCCTCAAGACCTTTGCTGATCTGGAAAAGCTGCTTGATAAGGCCGTGACCGAAGCTGGCCTGACCCCCGTCAACGCGACGGAAGAGGCCGCCGCCGCGCAAACAGGGGAAAACTCGGAAGGCTGAACGGGCCCGCGTCTGCCGATTTGGCTTGGTGAACGCAGAGAATCATTTCTGAAATCTTAACAAGGGGTTAACGCCTCGCGCGTTCTCTTTGCTCGCCCTGGTGTCAAAACGCGATTAGCCTGTCCGGCGCCGCGGCGATAAGATTGGTTTCAGCACGACCAGGCTGCTCTGGCGCCGGTCAGCCCGGGAATTTTTGAGTGTACCGTTTCACCAATCTGCGCATGACCGGTTTCAAGTCCTTCGTCGAGCCGACGGACTTTGAAATCCATGATGGCCTGACCGGGATTGTCGGCCCCAATGGCTGTGGCAAATCCAATGTGCTGGAGGCTCTGCGCTGGGTCATGGGCGCCACATCGGCCAAGGCCCTGCGCGGCGATGGCATGGACTCGGTAATTTTCTCCGGCACCTCCATGCGTCCGAAACGCAACTGGGCCGAGGTGACCCTGAGCCTCGACAACAGCGCGCGCCAGGCCCCGGCCGACTTCAATGACTGCAACACGATCGAGATCACAAGGCGGATCCTGCGCAAGGACGACGGCAGCCAGTCGATTTACAGAATCAATAACCGCGACGTCCGGGCAAGGGACGTCCAGCTGTTTTTTGCCGATGCGTCGTCCGGGGCAAATTCGCCGGCCCTGGTTCGCCAGGGTCAAATTGCCGAACTGATCAACGCCAAACCCCAGAACCGGCGCCGTCTGCTGGAGGAAGCCGCCGGGATTACCGGTCTGCATTCTCGGCGCCACGAAGCGGAGCTGCGTCTTCGCGCAGCCGAGACCAATCTTGAACGCCTCGACGACGTGATGGGCGAACTCGAAACCCGGAAAGGCGCGCTTGCCCGCCAGGCACGCCAGGCTACGCGCTATCGCAATCTGTCTGGAGATATCCGCCGGGCCGAAGCCATGGCGGCCTATCTGCGGTGGCGCGATGCCACCGACGCTGCCGAAGCGATCATGGTCGAGCAGGCCGAAATCAAAACCCTTGTCGAGGAAACAACGCTTGCCGCATCCAGAGCCAATGCTGCCCGCGAGGAAGCCAAGACCGCGCTTGACCCGTTGCGCCAAGCCGAGGCCGAGGCGGCCGCAGCGCTTCACCGGCTGACCGTGGCCCAGGAAAACCTCGAGGCCGAAGCCGATCGGGCGGCCCGGGAAATTGAACGGCTCAAGGCCGAGCAAACCCAGCTGCGCAACGATATTGCCCGCGAAAAAACCCTCAACAGCGACGCCGACGAGGCCATTGAAACCCTGAACCGGGAACAACAGGGCCTGCGCCAGCGCGAACACTCCGAAGCCGCCCGGCTGACGGCCGCTGAAGGGGCGATGCAGGCGGCTGCTAAGGCGCTGTCCACGGCGGAACAGACCTTCGAGGAGAAAAGTACCGAAGCCGCCAAACTCGAGGCTGGTCGCAACGCGGCCGAGACCCGCGTCAAGGATCTCGAGGCGCGCAAAGCCCGGCTCGTCAGCCAGATCGAAACCCTCGAGCGCGAACACGCAGACCTCGTCACCGAGGCTGACCTTGATGCCGCGCTTGGCAAAGCGCGCAGCGACTTAGAGCGCGCCAGCGATCATGTGGCGCTTGCCGATGCGGCGCAAACCCGCGCCGAACAGGAACGGTCCACGGCGGAAGGCGCGGAAATCGCCGCCCGCGGTCCCGTCCGCGATGCGGAACGGGCTGTCTCGGAAATCGAGGCCGAGGCCGAAGCCATCCGCCGGATCCTTGATGACAATACCGACGGCCGGGCCGTGCTGGAGGATGTCACCGTTGAACCCGGCTATGAAAATGCCCTCGCTGCGGCGCTGGGCGACGACCTGAACGCAACGACGGACCCGAATACACCGGCACACTGGTCAGTGCACGGACGGGTAAGCATGATTGATGGGCAAGCCCCCGTCCTGCCCGATGGTGTTTTGTCCTTGCGCGGCTATGTTCGCGCGCCGGCTGAACTTGGCAAACGGCTCGCACAGATCGGCGTTGTTGCCCGTGAGATCGGAGACCGCCTGCAGATGCAGCTTGTCCCCGGACAGCGGCTCGTCTCGCGCGAAGGTGATCTGTGGCGCTGGGACGGCTATGTGGCGCGGGCCGAAGCCCGTACGCCAGCGGCGATCCGGCTTGAACAGCGCAATCGGCTCCAGGCCCTCAGTACAGAAACAGAGACAGCGCACGACACCCTCAGGGCAGCGCAGCTGACCCATCGGGAAACGCTGGAGCGCCTTGAGACAGCCAAGACCCTCGCCAGCGAAAGCCGGCAGGCCTTTGGCATTGCCCACCGTCAGGCGGAAAAAACGCGAACGACCTTTGCCGCTCTGGAGCGTGATTTTGAACGGGCCTCAACAAAACTGACCGCACTCAGTGAGCGGATTACCCAACAATGCGAAGAGCGTGATGCGATCAGTGCTGCACTATCACAAGCCACCGAGCAGGTCGCAAATCTGCCCGACAGCACGATCCTGACAAATGCGGTATCAACAGCGCGGAGCGATCTTGCCGAAGCACGAACCTGCGCCAGCGAGGCACGGTCAGCCTTCAATGATCTGTCGCGCGAAGCGGAAAGCCGCACCAAGCGACTGACCGAACTCGGGCATGAACGCGGCGTTTGGGCAAGTCGCGGCGAGACCGCGACCAAACGGATCAGCGAGCTGGAAACGCGCCTGCAGACCATCATGTCAGGCCTTGAAAATGCCGAGGGAGCCCCGGATGCGATTGCCGCAAAACGTGATATGCTCCTGACACAGATCACCGCGGCAGAAACCCGCCGCAATGACAGCGCGGGTGCTTTGGCGCGCGCACAATCTGAAGCTGCCGAGGGTGAAAAGCTCAACCGCGAGGCCGAAGCGGCGGCAAATGAAGCCCGTGAAGCCCGGGCTCGGGTCGAGGCGCAGGCTGAAGCCGCTGTTGCCCGTGTTGAGGAGGCCATTGCGCTTGCCCGCGAAAATTGTGAGGCGGCCCCGGATGCGCTGTTATCGATCGCAGAGCATATGGACGAAAAACCGCTGCCAACCCGCGAAGAAATCGACAAAAAACTTGAGCGTTACAAGCGCGAACGGGAAAATCTCGGCGGCGTCAATCTGCGGGCTGATGAAGAGCTTGAGGAAATTGCTACCCGCCTTGAGGAATTTACAACCGAACGCGAGGATTGCGAAGCGGCAATCAAGAAACTCCGTGGCTCAATCACCAACATCAACCGCGAGGCCCGTCAGCGTCTGCTTGATGCATTCGAGACAGTCAATGAGAATTTCGTTCGTTTGTTTACAACGCTTTTCAATGGCGGCGAAGCCGAATTGAAACTTGTTGACGATGAAGACCCGCTCGAAGCCGGGCTTGAAATCTATGCCTGCCCGCCAGGCAAGAAACTCATCTCGATGTCGCTGATGTCGGGCGGCGAACAGGCGTTGACGGCGACCGCGCTGATCTTTGCTGTTTTCCTTGCCAATCCGGCGCCAGTCTGTGTGCTCGACGAGGTCGATGCCCCGCTAGATGATGCGAACACTGAGCGCTTCTGCCAGATGCTCCATGAAATGGCCCAGCATGGCCAGACCCGTTTTGTTATTATCACCCACCATCCGCTCACCATGTCACGGATGGACCGCCTGTTCGGGGTCACGATGATCGAACGGGGTGTCTCGCAACTTGTCTCCGTTGATCTGTCGCGGGCCGAACAACTGGCTGCTGCGGAGTAATTACTCCCGCGCCAATACGCTGATGAAAAATCCATCCGTATTTGTTCGTTCCGGCGATAATCGCAATGCGTATCCGTTCCACACGGCGGCCTGTTCCAAGGCGCTTTTGCCTTTGTCGGGCACCAGACCGGTTGCAAAAATGGCGTGCGTGGCAGGCACGGGTGAAAAATCCGTTTGTTCGCCCAGAAAGCAGTCAAGCCGGTCTTCATTTTCTTGCGCAAAGACAGAACAGGTCACGTAAACAAGGCGACCGCCGGGGCGCACAAAACGCGCCCCTTCGGCCAGAACAAGATCCTGCTCGGCCATGCGGGACTCAAGCTGTTTTTCCGTAAGCCGCCATTTTGTATCCGGGTGCCGCCGCCAGGTGCCCGTACCGGTACACGGCGCATCGAGAAACACCACATCCATCTGTCCTAGGAGTGTCGAAAGCGTTTCCTCCACCGATGCGTCGCGGCGTTCTGGCGGAATGATCTGAAGATTTCGGACACCGGCGCGCTTGGCCCTTGCATAGAGCGGCTGGAGCCGCCGGGCATCGCGATCATAGGCGTGGACCTGCCCTGTATTGCCCATCAGGGCTGCCAGGGCGAGCGTCTTGCCACCACCGCCGGCACAGAAATCCAGCACCTGTTTCCGGGCGATCGGCCCGGCGGCGAGCGCGGCGAGCTGACTGCCAAGATCCTGTACCTCAACCCAGCCCTTGTTGAACGACGGAATCACCGTGACCGATGGCGCCCGTTCACTCGGAGGCGGCGCCAAAATCCGGGCAGCAGTGTCACAGAAGCTGGTGCCCTGCGCCTTGACCGGCTTGAGGGCCTTCAGGGCTTTCTCCCGATCTGCCTTGAGCGTGTTTACCCGTAGATCAATATCAGCGCGCTGACAAAGCGCAGCAATTTCAGCATCAGTATCGGGACCGAAAACACGCTCGAAAAGCGCAATGGTAAATGACGGCACATCCTCCCTCGCGACTTTGCTCAGCGGCGTTGCAAGGCGCGCACGCTCCTCATCGGTCAGCGCACCGGGACCGTGTTCATCTTCGGCTGCCGCCGCAATCTCCGCCAGCGGCGTCTGCCAGACTGCCGCAAGACAATGCAGAATTGCCATCCGAACAGATCCCTTGGCCGCAAGGCTCCCACGTCGGCGCAGAACATCGAGGCAAAGGCCAGAAATGAAGGCCCGATCCTTGGCCCCGGCATAGCGGTTTGCCCGGCCCCAATCGGCAATGGCCGTCTTGAGGGGCACGCGGCGTGTCTCAAAATCGATCAGAATAAAAATCGCCGCCGATAACCTTCCGCCCAGACGCATTTCTCTCTCCTAAAACCCGGCAGTCACCAGCGCTGCGTGCATCGGCCCGTTTTGGCACCGGGCTTGCTTCTTAACAAACCGTTAATGCGCTAATGGTTGTGCGCTCAAACGGATTGTGGAGTTTTGTATGGTGTTTCTTCTCGCAGCGGCTGCACTGATGCAGTCAGACGTCATTTATACAGCCTATCCGGCATTTGGGGACAAGGAACCTGACTATTATTCTAATTCTCGCGTCCAGGTTGTGCATTATCGCTCTCTCGTCCGTGAGCTTATTATTTCATGCGAGGATGGCAGGGAAGGCATCCTGTTTCACGAAATCATCAATGACAAATTTGTTGATTCCAGGAACCAGACCCATGGTTCGCTGTCTGCGGCTATCGCCGGTACGTGCCAGTAAGGCCAGCCAAACACATTCAAACGACGGACGGCGCCCGGGCGCATTCGGGGGTTGTTCCGTGCAAATAAGATCGTATCCACCACTGCCGTGTCGACAGGTCAGGTTCAGCGCCTTCCGGCGCCGCTTCATAACTGTAAAAACACTCTCCAATTTTTGCGACAAGGAAGCAGCCGGGGATAAAATCCTCCGACCCGTAGGTAAAGCAGATGCGATTCCCCCTGATTTCCCAAGCGCCGCCGGTAACGATATTTCCCCCTGCATAAGTCAGGGTGCCACCTTCATCATAGTGCTCGACAAAGCTCTGGCCGCCATAGATTTCAAGATATTCTGCATAGAACCCGGAATGGGTCTGGCCGACAAAAGCCGACCGCAAACCAGCCTCATCAAGCAGCACAGGCCCCCGGCTCTCTTGTGCGGCGACGGTGAGATTAAGACAAAAGGCAATACTGGCAAAACAGAGCAATCGCATAAGAGACTTTCAATAATCAGATCGTAGTCGGATAGTTTGGCGCCTCACGGGTGATCGCAACATCATGGACATGGCTTTCCCGAAGGCCCGCATTGGTGATCCGTACAAAGCGTGCCTTTTCCTGAAACGCGTCAATCGTCGCTGCACCCACATAACCCATAGACGCTCTGACGCCGCCAACCAGCTGGTGCAGTATCGGCGCCGCCGGTCCCTTATGGGGGACACGGCCTTCAACGCCCTCCGGCACGAGCTTCATTTGCTCTTTGACATCGGCCTGGAAATACCGGTCGGCCGACCCGCGCGCCATGGCGGTGATCGAACCCATACCGCGATAGGATTTGAAAGCCCTTCCCTGATAAAGGAAAACGTCTCCCGGCGATTCATCCGTACCTGCCAGAAGTGATCCAATCATTGCACAATCAGCGCCGGCTGCAAGCGCCTTTGCGAGATCACCGGAATATTTGATCCCGCCGTCGGCAATAATTTTCGCCTTGCTGTCGCGGGCTGCCCGCTTGGCATCGCTGATCGCTGTCAGTTGCGGCACGCCAACCCCGGCAACGATCCGTGTTGTGCAGATCGAACCCGGGCCAATTCCCACCTTGATCGCATCGGCGCCAGCATCAATCAGGGAAAGGGCACCATCAAAAGTGGCCACATTACCAGCGATAACTTGGATCTGATTGGAGGCTCGTTTGATACGGGTTACCTGCTCTGCGACCTTCGCGGAGTGGCCATGGGCCGTATCGATGACAATCACATCACACCCGGCGTCGATCAACGCCTGAGACCGTTCAAAACCGGCATCACCCACGGTTGTTGCGGCCGCCACAAGGAGCCGGCCCTCAAGGTCTTTGGCGGCGTTGGGATGGGCCTGCGCCTTTTCCATATCCTTCACGGTAATCAGGCCGATACAGCGGTCATCCTCATCAACAACGATGAGCCGCTCAATCCGGTGACGGTGCAATAGCTTTTCAGCCTCGCCACGCGACACACCGGCCCGCACCGTGACCAGATTCTCCCGGGTCATGAGATCGGCAACCTTCTGGTTTGGGTCTTCGGCAAATCGCATATCGCGATTTGTCAGGATACCGACAAGCCTACCGACTCCATTGGCATCGGGATTGTCAACCACCGGAAACCCGGAAATCCGGAATTCAGCCATGATCGCCTTTGCTTCGCCAAGGGTTGCATCCGGGGGCAGTGTCTTCGGATTGACGACCATCCCGCTTTCAAAACGTTTGACCCGGCGGACATGTTCAGCCTGTACAGACACGGAAAGGTTACGATGGAGAACGCCAATGCCGCCATTCTGCGCCATCACGATAGCCATTTCGGCCTCAGTTACGGTGTCCATTGCAGAGGCCAGCACGGGAATGTTCAACGTGATGTCCGCAGTCAGCTTTGCGCGCACATCAACTTCGGTGGGCATCACCTCCGAGGCGCCGGGTTCGAGCAGCACATCATCAAAGGTCAGGGCATCACGGATTTTCATGGGGCAGGCCTCCTGTCCAGCTCGTCAGTCATGGCGCGCGGCAATAGAAAACGGGTCCGCCATTTCAATCTGACGCAGGCGTTCCTTGCGCGCGTCGTCCGCACACAGGGCTTCGACCGCCGATTTCATCCGGCCCGACCGCCCGAGAATATCATCGGCATGCGAAACGATCAGCGTATTCGGGAAAGCCGTTGGCGAGGCCGCAGCAATCTTGCCCAGCAAGAATGCCTCATCGACATGCGGATTGTTCATACACGCGGCAATAAAAGCGGTTGCTGTTGACCGGCTGATCCCCGCCCAGCAATGGATCAGGATCGGTTCGCCATGGTGCCAACCATCAAGAAAATCGATCAGCGTTTCCACATGCGGTGCGCCCGGCGCGACATAGCCCTCGATCGGTTCGCGAATATCATTGATCCCGACACGGTGATGGCGGCCAGCGTCGAACCCTTCAAGGATCGGAAATTCATCATCCGGCGACAAGAGGCTGACAATATGCGACGGGCGCACCCGCTTTGCCACGTCGTGAACCCGTTCCAGTGAGGACACCCAGATTTCCATTACCCACCCCTTTGTCATTACCTGTTTGTGTTTACGCTCGAAACCCGAGAGCGACCACATACATCTCCGCTGATTCCTGTCGGCTCGCCTGTGGCTTGGCATGTTTGACCGTGCGAAAGTGCTGCTTTAGCCGGGTCAGCAAGGTGCCTTCGGCGCCGCCCTGAAAAACCTTGCACGCAAACGCGCCCCCGGGCGCGAGAACATCAATTGCGAAATCAAGGGCGGCCTCGGCCAGCGCCACGATTCGCAAATGGTCCGTCGCCTTGTGTCCCGTCGTCGGTGCCGCCATGTCGGACAGGACCAGGTTCGCCGGTCCATCGAGGGCGGTCTTCAAAGCCTGGGGCGCCCCGTCGTCAAGAAAGTCCAACTCAAGGATGGTTGCGCCGGCAAGGCTGT